>JACRNV010000055.1 GCA_016214785.1 Methanobacteriota archaeon | reverse complement strand
GCTGCATCTCCCTGAGTTCGTCTAATGAGAACTCTGGAAGGAACTCATCCCCTTTTGCCAAATTCCATCCCATGCTATCGCCGCCATCCTATAGGGGGTGTATAGCTTTGAAGTATATTTACTTTTGTCCTAAGCTATGAGGGACGATTGGCATCCTGACGTTAGTCAGGGAATCCAGAGTTTCCACGATTTTTTCTAGGCCGAAGTCCACGTGAAATACTTTTTTCAAAGTCTCGTCGTCGCCGATAACATCCAGCAATACCTGGTCAATGCCCGCCTCCTTCATGCTTTCAGCCATATCCGAACCTATTATACCGCCATGTATGGATATGTGGAGATTGGTGGTCTCCTTGACTGTCCTGATGGCATCGATAAAAGTATCCCACAGGAGTGTCCCGTCCTTGCGAAAGCCTCCTGTTATCAGGCATCCGCGGTCTCCCCGTTTCTCCAGGTCCTGACAGGTCTTGACAAGTGTTTCGGGGGTCGTGGCGTGTATCATAGGCTCCAGCAATCTGGCCTTGCAGTGGTCGCACTGGAGTTCGCAACTGTCTCCAGTGATGGATATGGCAGAATACTGGCCCCATTTACCTTCGTATCTGAACATTCCCGGGTGGTAGAAGGCGATGCGCCTGTCGAATCTCTCCCAGGACGCATTCCTGGCCCTGGCCATCAGTTCATCGAGTCCGCGCATCACAATGCCCCTCGAACGCAACCCAATATTTCTTGATTGCGCTTTCAAGCTCCCCCCATCTGGATTCAAGGAGATGCCGCTTTTCCAGCGCGTTCCGCAGGGCTCGACCATATAATCCTTGCCATTCCCTCTCGTAATCCATCAATATGTCCGTGTCGTCCTCCAAAACAGCGCGGGCAGCCGCCTTCCCGGCCATCCTTCCGCATATCACGGCCTGCGGAACCCCCCCGCCCGTGATGGCGTCGGTCTGCCCAGCCGCGTCGCCGACCAACATCATGTCGCCCTTGACGGAAGCCAGCGGCCCGCCTACGGGTATCGACCCTCCGGTGACGGAAACGGGCACATTCCTGACCCTTCCCGCGCTTTCCAGTTGGTTTGCGAACGCGTCGAGCATCATTTGCATCGATTCGCTGGCTCCGGCAACAGAGCGGCGCTTCACGCCTATGCCGACGTTCGCTACGCCACCCTTCGGGAATAACCAACCATACCCACCGAACAGCTCTTGCCGAAAGTAGACTTCCGTATTTTCTAGCGGTTCCTTCAATGGCAAGGCGTACTGCAGTCCGGTGATGAAATCCTCGTTCGTGCTGCCCATCCATTCGCCGACCGTCGACCTTGCGCCGTCCGCCCCGATGATGACGCGGGAAGCTACGACAATCTTCTCGCCGCCACGTTTCAGCAGAACCCCTGCATCGGACCTCGACACGCAACGGGTGTTGACGAGAACCTCGGCTCCAACATCCTGCGCGCTCGCGGCCAGCTCCCTGTCGAACGCGGCCCTGTCTATCATGTATCCCGGGGAGCGCGTCACGGCGGTCCCCCCGTCTGGAAGATGCGTCACCATCGAGTCGATGCCCTGGATGACAGAATCGCTTGATATCCGCGATTCCGCCAGCAGGAGCCTGGCTATGTACTCCGCACATTGCACGGGTAGCCCGATTCGCATCTTCTTCTCCACCATCAGCACCCGGCATCCTGCCTTTGCGGCCTCGCGAGCTGCCGATGAGCCTGCAGGTCCCGCGCCCACCACGAGTATGTCATACCTTTGCATCCAATACCCTCCATATCAGGTCCAATTTCAGCTCTGTCTTGCTCTCAAACTTCCCGGCATATGCGCTCCGCTCTTTTCCCAAATCATAGCAGTTCGTGTTGTCGATGTCTATCAAGATGGCAGGCAGCCCCGCGTTCTCGAAATCCTCCGCGTGCTTCGTGAAAAACGCTTCGCAGCAGCACCCGATATACGATGATGCGCCTTCGCTCCTCAGCCTTCCAAGGACCTCGATGAGATGCTCGAAGCTTTGGATGGTGATGACCTCCATGCCCCTGTCCTTTCCGATGCCATAAGCATCGCCTACCGTGCATTCGCCGCACTCGGCACAGCCTTTTTCATATCTCCAGCTGCAATCCAGCGGCTTTGCGCAGTAGGGTAAGAGGAGATGCCTCGGCGTGTTGCCCAGAATGCCGGCGAACGTGCCGTTCACCGGGTTCACGTGGTCTGCCAACCGAAGGGGGATTCCGAACCTGGCAAGGTCCATCTTTTCCAGGCATCTCGCCATGCCGTCCACGAAATCCGAGCCGTTGATACCCGGAAAATCGCAATCACGCTTTTTGAGGAAGCAGGTGACCTTTTCTTCAATGACCCTGAGATCCGCCCTGACGTCCTTGAGCTCTGCCTCGAGGTCGAATACCGCATTCCTGGGGCCGGAGAAGAAATCGCCAGTTATAAGGACGCTTTTTATCCGTTTTTGCCGCAGGTTGACAACCATCGTGGTCCTGATGGTGCCTCCCTCCGCCTTGCGGATCGAATGCACCGCTCCCTGCTCGTGTTTCGGAAGTTTTATCTTGTTTATCCAGCTTTCTGATTCGAAGTGTTTTTTCCTTTCATTGAACACAACCTTTTCTCCGCTGGTCAAAAAACCGTCTTCCAGGTTGATGCCGAAGCATTCCTGGAAGCTGCGCTTCAGCACCCCTTTCAGCACCTCAGCCTCAGGCACGTATCCGATCTCCCATTTCAGGCAGGTGACCCTCTCCCTTGCCGAAGCCGCTTCCCTGGCTTTCAGCTTTTCGATGGGCATCCTTAACACGCGCAACATGGTATCCACGTCAAAGTCCACCAGGAGCGTGCCCTGGAACAGGAGTGCTTCGCCCTCCTCTATGCCGCCGGTTCCTGAGATCTTTCTACCTCCCACTTCAATATCATTTCTGGGCCTGAACGATGCCTGGATGCCAAGCTCTTCCAGGGCGATGATGACCGGCTCGCACGCCCTCTTGAAAAGATCTACATTGACGATGTTGATATTCATAAATGATTTATTACAGATGATCTCCCAGCCGAGTTGGGTTTCGTCAAAGAATATTGCCCCGCCACCTGTTATCCTTCGGTTGATATCTATCTTTTTTTCTCGGCAGTATTCGACCCTGACCTCCTGCTCCACGCTTTGGTTGTATCCGACGAGAACCGCTGGCGGGTGGAACTGCAGGAAACGGATAGTGTTCGGGGATTCTCCTCTCTCCCTGCTTCTAAGCAGCACCTCATCTAGGGCGATGTTCTCACCTGCGGTTAGCCTGCCCGTATCTAGGAGCCGCCATTTGTTCATGGGTCACCTTTTGCCACTTGGCCCCTTGGTAATGAAATATTAACTTTGCTGAACAATTCACAGCCTGCTTTAACCACAAATGAGAAATATAGAGCTGGCCGGTTCATCGCCACGATGTGAATAAAATGACGGCAGCTACCCGCCATACTGGTTCGGCCCCAGCGCCTTCACCTGCTCGACCATCGACCTCATGATCTCCGCGAACCTCTGCCCCTCGGAGGCCGAGACCCATGCCAGCTTGAACCGCTCCGCCTCCAAGCCCAGGTCCTCGAGCATGAGCTTGATAGCCTCCGCGCGCTTCTCTGCCGTGAGATTGCCCTCCAGATAGTGGCAGTCCCCGGGGTGGCATCCGCATATCAGGACGCCGTCCGCCCCGCCCATGAGAGTCTCGATGACGAAGTTCGGATGCACCATGCCCGAGCACATGACCCTCACAATCCGAACGTTCGGTGGGTACTGGTATCTCGAAACGCCGGCGAGGTCGGCGCCCGCATAGGAGCACCAGTTGCAGCAGAACGCGACGATGCGCGGCTCGAACTCCGCATCCGGGGGCGCTTCCACGCTCGTTTGCATTGCGGCCTTCGCCTGGGCCATGATCTGCTCGTACGTAAATCCCTTTGTGTACACACCCAGCTTCGGGCACGTGGCCATGCACACCCCGCAGCCCTTGCAGATCGCCTCGTTGAGCTCGATCGTCTTCTTCACCTGGCCGTCCCGCATATATTCTATCAAAGTTATTGCATTGAACGGGCATGGGTCGACACAATAAGCACATCCATCGCAGTTCTTGTCCACTACAGAAGAGATAATAGGGTCTTTCTGCAATACATCGTGAGAGATGAGGGCACATGCTCTCGATGCGGCGGCATATGCTTGTGATATAGATTCGCCAATAGACTTTGGTGAGTGGGCCATTCCCGCAAGGAAGATGCCCTCGGTGGCGAAATCAACTGGCCGGAGTTTTACATGCGCTTCCAGAAAGAAACCATCCGCATTCAACGGCACCTTTAATTGCTTCGCAAGATCAGAGTTTTCCTTCCTTGGAACGACTGCCGGGCTCAGGACGACAAGATCGGCATCTATCAGCAATTCTTCCTGTAATATCGGGTCTCTAACCAGTACCTCCAGCTTACCATCATCGTTTTGAACCTTGGGTTTGCTCTCCACATCATATCTAACAAAGGTTATACCTTTCTCCCTTGCTTTTTCATAGTAAGATTCCTTAAAACCGTACGTCCTCATATCGCGATACAGTATGAAAATCTCGGTACTGGGGCACTTCTCCTTCAACCTGAGCGCGTTCTTGATGGCGTCGCTGCAACAAACCCGGCTGCAGTAAGGATGCTCCTCGTCCCTTGAGCCGACGCATTGGATCATTACTATGGTCTTTTTATTGAGAATCTTGCTTTCGGCCAGCTGTTTCTCGAGTTCCAATTGTGTTATGACTCTCTCGTCCTTCCCATACAGATATTCCGTGGGTCTTGACTCCTCGGCGCCGGTTGCTACAATGATGGCTCCATGCTCCAGCGCGGTTTGGACTGCGCCGTCATTGACGGTCGTAAGATAATTTCCTACATACCCTTCTATTTTTTCAATCCGGGCATTCTTGTATATTTTGATGAGGGGGCTATTTTTCACTTTTTCGATTATGGATTCTAAATACTCTTGAAGTGCCTCATTTTCAAGGGTGTAATGGATGTTCCTAAGATTGCCTCCTAACACATTTTCTTTTTCTATGAGGTAGGCTTCATAGCCTTGCTCGGCGATTGCCAAGGCCGATATCATCCCGGCTAAGCCCCCTCCGATTACCAGCCCTTTTTGAATGATATCTAAAGAGATCGTTGGCAATGGCTCTAACAATCTTGCCTTGGCTGCTGCCATCCTTACGAGATCCTTTGCCTTCTCAGTCGCTTTCTCTGGCTCCTTCATATGTACCCAGGAGCATTGATCTCGGATATTTGCCATCTCAAAAAGATGCGGATTCAACCCTGCCTCTCGGATTGTTTCTTGAAATAACGGCTCATGGGTCCTAGGGGTGCACGACGCGACTATAACCCGGTTTAGCTGGTGTTCCTTAATCTTTTCCACTATTTTATCCTGAGTATCCTGAGAACAGGTGTAGAGATTTTCCTCGGCTAAGACGACATTCAGGAGGGCCTTTGCATAATCAACCACCGAAGGAACGTCCACATATGCCCCGATGTTAATCCCGCAATTGCATACGAACACCCCGATCCTTGGTTCCTGTCCTTTAACATCAATCTCTGGCGGATATTCCTTCTTTTCAACCAGACTGTTTCGCTCTGAGGCGATCGAACCGCCTGCCTTGGCCGCCGCACCGGAGGCCTCCATCACTGTCTCGGGGATATCCTTCGGGCCAGAGAATGCTCCGCAGACGTATACCCCTTGGCGAGTTGTATCAGTCGGTGAAAGCTCGGAGGTTTCGCAGAAGCCGTACTCGTTTAGCTTGATGCTGACTTTTTCAGCGAGCTCTCTGACCCCGTCGCTCGGTTCGAATCCCACTGAGAGCACGACCATGTCGAATTCTTCTTCCTTGAGCTTGCCATCTTCGGTTTCGTATGTGACGCGCAGGTTCTTCGTCTCAGCCTCTTCTTGCACATCCGATATCCGGCATCTGACAAATTTCACGCCATATTCGTCCTTTGCCCGGTTATAATAGGCCTCGAATCCCTTTCCGTATGTCCTCATGTCCATGTAGAAGATAGTGGGCTCGATGGTTGATACATGCTCCTTTGCAATGACTGCCTCTTTAATGGCGTAGGTGCAGCAAACAGAGGAGCAGTAATTATTCCCGCATGTCTGGTCCCTTGAGCCGACACATTGCAGCCACGCTATTTTCTTAGGCTCCTTTTTATCGTACGGCCTTACCACATGGCCTTGGTATGGCCCAGAGGCGGACAATATCCTCTCGAATTCCAACGAGGTCAGGACGTTCTTGTATCTGCCGTAGCCATATTCACCCTTAATCCTCGCATCGAATTTTTCGTACCCGGGGGCCAGGATGATGGAGCCGACATCCAACTCTATGGTCTTATCAGTCATATTGTGGACTATGGCGCCGGCTTTGCAAGTAGTAACGCACTCAAGGCATTCGACACAGCCGCCGCAGTTCAAACACCGCCGTGCCTCTGCAATCGCTTCCTCCTCGCTGTATCCTAGCTCCACTTCGTTAAAATTGTTCTTTCTCTCCTCAACTGGCACGTATCGCATGTGTACCCTGGGTTTCCTTTTTATACCTTCCAAAGGAATATGAGCGATCTTAGGTTTTATTTCTCGGCCTTCTTTCAGATCTCTCCCGTTGATATACCTATCAATAGAAATGGCCACCTCCTTTCCAGCAGCAATTGCTTCGATAACCGTACCGGCCCCCTTTATTGCATCGCCACCGCAAAAGACGCCGTCAATGTTAGTCGCAAACGTTAAGGAATCGGCTTTGATGGTATTCCAAGGGGTACACTCTAAACCATCATCCTTTGTTAAACACTTTGCATCGACCTCTTGACCAATAGCCAATATAATGCTATCAATATCCATAGTGAATTCAGAACCCGGAACTGGCCTAATCTTCCGTCTACCGCTTTTGTCGCACTCTTCTAACAACTCCATCTTCACACATTCGATTGCTGTTACGTGCCCACTCTCACCAATGACTCTTGTCGGTGCGGTCAGATAGACAAGTTTTACACCCTCGCTCTCTGTCATATCGATCTCCCAATCTGGCTCAGCGGGCATCTCATCGCGAGATCTCCTGTACAATATTGAGACCTCCTTAGCCCCTAACCGTAAGGCAGATCGTGCCGTATCCAATGCTGCATTGCCTCCACCAACGACGACCACTTTATCTCCGACATCAGGAACGACATCGTGAAAACCTGACAGCTTGATGGCTTCGGAAGGACATATGGAAGCGCATTTTCCGCACCCCTTGCACAAATACTTAATAACCTTAGGATGTCGCTTCCTAGGATTTTTTTCATCCGCTGTGAGCTTTATTGCACCGTATAAACACGATGGCGCACAAGTACCACAGCCAATACAAAGGTTCTCGTCAATAGTGGTAATCGGTGTCGTGATAAGCTCGCCTAAATTCACCTCTTTCAAAAAATCGATTGCTTGAAACACACCCTCGAGTTCCTCGCCTGGGATGCCCATCGTTTTGCCTTTCTGGGCACCGACGGCCAAAAACACCGCTTTGTACCCTCGATTGAACAGATCTGAGATCGGCACGTTTTTCCCTATCGGCGTGTTAAGGTAGACTTTAATCCCGAGCGCGAGAATATCGGAAATCTCTCGCCTGAGAATCTCCTTGGGCAATCGAAATATCGGGATGCCAAATTTCATCATCCCACCAAGCACTGGCGCACTCTCGAATATTGTTACGTGATACCCCATCAAAGCCAGGTCATGCGCAGCGGTCAGACCGGCTGGGCCTCTGCCCACGATAGCGATATTCTCTGGACGGCCCATAATAGGAGGAGTTTCTGTAAAGGGTACTTTGAGTTCCAAATCACCTACAAAACGTTTTATGTGAGCTATCTGGACGGGATCGTCTATCTCCTTTCTTGTGCAGACATTTTCGCAGGGTCTGTGACAAACCCTACCGCATATTGACGGAAAAGGAAGTCTTTCTTTGATGATTCGAAGTGCCTGGTAGAATTTGCCCCGAGCCACCAAGGACATGTATCCCGGCGCTCCGACACCTGCAGGACAGGCATCCTTGCAGGGCTGCAGACCATGCTTGTCGATTGTATAGATATGAGGAATCGCCTGGGGATAGGGGATGTAGATGGCTTTTCTTGTCCCAAACTCTTCGTCAAACTCGTTGGGCAATTCAACAGTGCATGAATTGGCGCATTCGCCGCAACCAGTGCACTTCTCCATGTCCACGAAACCCGCCTTTCGCCTCACCTTCACGTGGAAATTGCCCGCCTCGCCGGAGACCTCCTCCAGGTCCGCATAGGTGATCAGTTCGATGTTCGGGTGGCGGCCGACCTCGACGAGCTTCGGGGACATGATGCACATCGAGCAGTCGTTGGTAGGGAAGGTCTTGTCGAGCTGCGCCATCACGCCGCCGATGGCCGGCTTCTCCTCCAGGAGATAAACCTTGAATCCGGAATTCGCGAGGTCCAGGGCGGACTGCATGCCCCCGATTCCGCCGCCAACAACTAATACCGCACCTATCTTGCTCTCGTTGTTGGCGGCGTCTCTCCGAGCATTTGCAGGTTTTTCGTTGCGATTCTGCTCGTCGATGCCCCCCCCTACGACAAGTACAGCGCCCACTTTTTTGTCGCTCATCGCCTCACCTCCTGCGCTTGCGCTGATTCTCCGGTGGTCTCCTGCGGGTTCGCATCCTCCAGTTTCTGGAGCAGGTCCTTGGCCTTCACCTTGTTCAGCCTGAAGCCCAGAACCCTCTGGTCGAGGCCTAGGGCGAGGCCCAATACCTGGGGCAAATAGAGAACCGGCAAATTGTATACCTTCCCGAACATCTCCTCGATCTTCTTCTGGTTGTCCTCGTACATTATCGTGCAGAACGGGCATATGGTGACCAGGGCGTCGACCCTGTTCGCGGTGACGTTGTCCAGCTTGTCCTTCGCCATTTTCAGGGCGATCTCCTGCTCGACCCCGAGTATCGCGCCCCCGCAGCATTCCAGCCGGTTCTTGTAGCCTACCACTTTGGCCCCGGTGGATTCTACCAGCTTCTCGACTGTCTTCGGGTCCTCGGCATTGTCGAAACCGCCGTACAGCTCCTTCGGGCGGAGATAGTGACAACCGTAATGTATCGAAAAATTGAGCTGGCTCATGTCCAGCTTGGCCTTGCCGGATAACTTCTCAGGGCCGAAATCCTCGTAGAGAATTCTGGAGAAATGGCGAATCCTGACGCCTGGTTTGTATTCCAAGCTCACCTTGCCTAGCTCGGCGTTCACCCTGCCGCGCAGCCCCTCGTCCCCGTCCATCTCCCTAGCGGCATGGGTCAGTACCGCGGTGCAGGCGTTGCACAGCGTGCATATCTCCAGGCCCTGTCGAGAGGCCTGGGCGATGTTCCTGGCTGCGAGAACCGTCGTCGCCTCGGCGTCGGTCGATTTGACGGGAAAGCCGCAGCAACCGAAGCCCTCGACGTCCACGAATTCGATGCCGAGAGCCTCCGCGACCTTGCGGGCCGAGAGCTCGTAATTCTGGCCCCTGACCGGAATAGTGCAACCGAGGAAAAGCGCGTACCTCATTCGACCATCCCCCCGACCCTCGTGCCCTTCAAGATCTCTTTAACGTCCTCGAAGGTCTTTTTGATCGGCGGAAGGCCCATCTTCTCCCGTTTCTTGTTGTCGAAGTCCTCTATCTCATATAATCTCCCGAAGGTTCCCACGAGCCTCGCCTGCTCCCTGAACGATGGATGAACGTGCCCTTCTTTCACGGCGATGTTTTTCAAAGCCGTCATGATGCTCGTCAGCCTAACGTCCTGAGGGCATCTGTCGTAGCACGTATAGCACGTGGAGCACAACCATATGAAATCGCTTTTAAGGACGCGCTCTCTCATTCCCAACAGCACCATTCTTATGATCCTTCTCGGATTGTACCTCTCGTCGATCTCCCTCACGGGGCACCCGGCCGTGCATGCCCCGCAGGCAAAACATCGCATGATATTTATGCCGCCCATCTCGGCCGAGACTTCATACTTGAAGTTCGGGTCCAAATCCTTGGAATATATCATGACTGTTTCGCCGCCATAATCGCTTCCGTAATGTTCTCGGGCTCGACGCCCGGGCTTTCGATCTTGCGCTTGTTGTAGAAATCCTCGATCTTTGAGAGTATCACGCGGTCCTTGCGTTTTGTCTTTCTCAGCTCTTCCTCTACCATCGCGAGTTCGGATTTCGGATAAAACTGGAAATCGCCAGAGATGCCGATGTCCTTGATCACCCCGTTCTCCACTTCCTGGGCTGTGCGAATGAGCCCGCCCCTGGCCTTGTATGTACTGTAAAGGATCTCGACCCCCTCGCGTATTTTTACGCCTCGGGGAATCCTGGGAGTCTTCTTGTGCAAAAATTCATCTGAAGTGAACAATCGTTCGAGTTCGGCCATTTTGTCAATGACCTCTTTCGAGAGGGGGGCGGGCTCTAGTTTCCCAAATCTCCTCTCGAAATTATCCACGAGCGCCCGGGTCACTTCGTCCCTAGGGGGCATGTACCCGAGTTCTCGTTTCATGGTGGTCAAATTCTCCTCCATGGACTTGTGAATCTTGTCCCTGAACTTCTCGTCGGGCACCCTGAGCACCCTGCACATGGTCTGATAGTCAAAGTCCATCAATATGCCGCCGACGAATACCAACGAGTCGCCGATGTCCCCACCCCCCTCGCCCGCGATCTTCCTCTCGTCGTCGGTCACTATGTCGTTCTCGGGTCTGAAACGGGCGCTTATCCCGAATTCGCGATAAGTGTCGCACACCGGTTTGGAAAGGCCTTCAAATATGTCGCTTATTTTTCGTGGGAAACGCGGATTGCCCTTCTTCCAGATGAGCTGGTAGAAGACCTGATTCTCGTCGAGATACGTCGCGCCGCCTCCGACCTCGCGGCGCATTACTGGCAGGCCCGAGCTCCTGCAGTAGTCCAGGTCCACTTCCTTGCCGGCATCCTGGAAATACCCTACGGACACCAATGGGATCTGCGGTGAAACCGTCACCAACCCCTCGAACCCCATCCTTGCCAGAGCGTGGAAGACTAGCATCGATTGTTGGCCAGGCAGTTTGCTTAAATTAAGATACTCCATCTACTTGACCCCCATCCAGATGATGTCCTCGATGTTCCTCACCGCAATATTTTTTCCCTCGCTCCCACCCACGTCCGTCGCCGCCTTTTTCAACACTTGCTCGCACGTCGGGCAAGAGGTTATCAGAGTGTCGGCGCCCGTCTCTATCGCCTGCCTTATCCGGTTCTTTGCGATTCTATCGGAAAGAGACGGGTCCGACATCAGAATCCCGCCGCCTCCGCCGCAACATGCTGACTGCACCTTGCTGTCTTTCATTTCTACTATCTCAACACCCAATTTTTTCAATATCTTCCGGGGCTCGTCTATGATTTTCAATCCTCTTGAAAAATCGCAGGGATCGTGGTAGGTGACCTTCAATCCTAGCTTCGCCTCAGGTATTTTTTCCGATATCACCTGCAACACGTGTTTGGCATCCAGCCCGTAACCCTCCTTCAAAAAGACGGTGCAGGTGGGACAGAGGGCGATTGCTCCCTTATGTGGAAAAAACTGAGAGAATTTTTCTTTATGGGACTCGAATTCTGCCTTGAAACCGAGTATCTCCATTGGGAAGCCGCAACAGACTTCTTTTTGGACCTCGGGGTGGATGCCCAGTTTCTCTAATATCGCAATGTATTTTTTTGTTTTATTGGGCCTGGACAAATACTGACATCCAAGAAAAAGAGGAGTCTCTCCCTCTTTCAGGGGCGAGACAACCTCCGCATCACCATAGATGTTCCCCGTCTTTTTTATATTTTCAACTACCTGTTTATGCGTCTCGCCGGCAAACCCGGAGGCGACGAGATCCGCCCTTGCGGAAGACACGATATCGATCACGTTCACGTTCGACGGGCACCGCTCAATGCAGTCCCTGCAACAGGTGCATCGGAACATCTTGTCTGCAACATATTTGGATGGTTTCAGTTGCCCGGTCAAAAGGCCGTAGGAAAGGATGACCTTGCCCCTCGCTCCGTCCGAATCCCAGCCCCGTTCGTTGAAGACGGGGCATTTTTCAAAACAGTAGGCGCATCGAATGCACGTGTTCATCTCTCCTTCCAATCGTGTTAGGTGCCCAGCGCCCATGCCTATCCCCTCCTCACGTTGTATCGAAGAGCGGTGGCCTTCGTCCAGTCGTCCGGTGCATCCATCAATTTATGGGGGTTCAGGATATTGTGGGGGTCGAGGGCCCTCTTTATCGCCCTCATCATCTCCAAGGAGTCCTTCTTTTCCACTTTCCACGAAGGGGCCTTGGACAGTGCGATCCCGTGCTCGCCCGAAGTCGTCCCGCCAATCTTATAAACGTACTCGTAAATCTCGGTGACTGCTCGTTTCGCGTCCTCCCACTGGCTCTCCTTTGTGGGGTCCATCATTATCTTCGTATGGATCAACCCCGAGCCGCAGTGACCGTAAGCGCTCATTATCACATTGTTGCGTTTTGCGACCTTGTGAATCTCCTGGACGCAATCGGCGATCTTCGACATTGGGACGGCCATGTCATCCGCCAGAGGTGTGGAGACCAGTCCCTCGCCGTACCTCGAAAGCGATGGGAACAGTTTTTTCCGACCTTCGTATATTCGTGCCATCTCCTTAGGATCGTCGCTGACCGTGATTCCGGAGCCGTTGTGTCTTTCGCATGTCTTTCTGATGTTGGCTATGTCGTGTCCCACTGACTCTTTTACCATGCCATCGCATTCGAAGATCACTATCGCGGCTACGTCGGGCAGCCCGAGGTTGAGCGCTCTGTTCACTGCGGTGATTGCAACGCTGTCCATCAGTTCAAGCATCGAAGGCGTAATTCCAGTAGATATGATGTCGGATATTGCCCTTCCGGCGTCCTCTAACTTGTCAAAATTGGCAATCCCCATCGCGCGGTATTTGGGGAGGGGGGAAAGGAGAAGCGTCGCTTCGACGACAATGCCCAAAGTTCCCTCCGAGCCGACCATGAGCCTGGCGAGTTGATAGCCAGAGGCATCGGTCCTCGTGTTTGATCCCAACTTGACCAAGTCGCCATTTGCCAGCACGACCTTCAGCCCCAGCACCGAATCGCGCGTCGCCCCGTACTTAACCGCTCGATTCCCGGACGCATTTGTGCCAATCATGCCACCGATTGTACAGATGTTCCCAGACGAGGGGGTCGGGGGGAAGAAGAAACCATATGGCTTCAACACCCTGTTCAATTCATCGTTGACGACGCCCACCTCGACCTTGCATAAGATATCTTCGGGTTTAATCTCAAGGATGCGGTTCATGCGCTTCATGTCAAGGACAATGCCGCCGTCGATCGGGACCGCATGCCCCGACATCCCTGAACCCGCGCCCCTCGCTATGACGGGCACCCTATTCCCATTGGCGTATCTCATGACCTGCTGAACTTCCTCGATGGTCTTCGGCCTCACGACGACCGAAGGCAGCGCCTGATGGACGGAAGCGTCTGAAGAATAGACATAAAGGTCGGCGAGCTCATCTGAAACGTCGCTTTCCCCCACGATTGCCTTCAGCATCCCGATGTCCGATTTCATAGTTTCACCTCAATCGATTCGGCCATATCATAGCCCCTCGTCATAGAAATAGGGTGTCGATTGAACATATACATAATGCCTGAGTGCGCACATGCAAAGAAACCGCCAAGAAGACTCTGCCGATTGGGCATGCTCATCATCCGATTTTTCGAGCGCCCTATTATCATGGACATGTTAAGCCACAAAGAGAGATGATGATTTTCTATATAAATATAATCGCGGACGAGCGCGTTCGTCCGATATTATGTTCGATTCGCAGAAGATAATAATACAAAATTTTATTAATACCTCCTCCATTACGGAGGAAGATAAGGTGCAACCGAACGAGGTGATGAAATGGCGATGATAGAAGGATACGATATGCCCGACGATTTATATTATCATCAAGAGCACGCCTGGGTAAAGACCGAGCCGGGCGGGACCGCAAGGATAGGAATGAGCGATTTCTACCAAAAAAGCGCAGGCGACACGACATACATCGATCTTCCGCTCGAGGGCGACGCGGCCTCGCAGGGGGAGACCTGTGGAAAGATTCAATCCGCTAAATGGGTCGGCAAGTTTGTTTCGCCGTTATCTGGGGAAATCATTAAAGTGAACGAAGAACTCGAGCAGGACTGCACGCTCATAAACAAAGACCCCTACGGGAGGGGATGGATAATGATTGTTAAACCTTCATCTCTGGACGAAGAGTTGAAGGCATTGATTCACGGCCTGGACGTCGAGCCTTGGATCAGAAAGGAGATCGAAAGGACCGAGAAGGCGAAGAAGTAATACAGGAGCGCGCGAGAGCCTGGCTGACCGCGCCACCGTTCACTGGTGTTTAGTAAAAACATCTCCGAGGGGAGTTAACGGGTTGTCTCGCTACGGAGGGGGCGCCCCCTCGACTGTTACCGTCGTCGGCACCCTTCGTGTATACAGGAGATACTTGCCGTTCTCTTGGACCAAGGCGGTTTCGAACCCCTCCTTCTCGTACTTCGCCTTCGTCTCCTCCGTGAGCGCCACGTTCTCGTAAGTGACGCCGTCCCACATGTACTTCTTGCTATCCATCGTCTTGAATGTGTCCGTCAATTCTATCGCCCCAACGCTTCAATACAAACTCGCACATCTTCTCTACCGCGTCCCGCACGGGTCCCGATAGCCCCGGCGCCACGTGATCCGGGATGCTTCCGGTCTGACATGCCAAAACGATTACTTTAATGTTGCGCCGGTCCCTCAGTTCCCTCAGCAAATTGGACGACGCTACTTGGTGCATCGAGAAGTCGTCCGACTTCACAGCGGGGATATCATCTATCGGTACCTCGAATATCTCGCCCGGCACGCGCCCCCGGTCGGCAAAGTCGACGGCATCGATAATTATCAAATTCCTCACCAGCGTTTCGCCAACGACCAGTGGGAAGAGTACCTCCCTCGCGCTTATGCCCACGTCCATGACATGCACGTCTTCCGGGGTGGCTCGTTTTTGAAGGGCGGCGGCAACGGCGGGGCCGAACCCGTCGTCGCCGAACAGAGGGTTCCCGCACCCCAGGACGAGGGTGGATTTTGTGTACCAATCCGGGAGGCAGTCGTTTTCAGTCATCCCATACCCGAAAGGTGTACTGTCCCGAAATAACTTCCGCTTCCTACGCGGCCGTATTAAAAGGGATGATAACCACGAGGACATACGGAAGCTGAACAAGCGGAAAGGAGAAAGGTATATATATACTAAAGTAATCTCTGGCAACATAGCTCCAAAACGAAAAACCGCGTGAAAAAAGCTAAACTTTGGGGAGGCGTACTATGGCGAAAGTTGCAGAGGAATGGTTGAACATTTGTGGAGGCTGTGAGGTGACCATCCTCGACATCGGCGAGCCGCTCCTGGCCCTTCTACCGAGCCTTGAGTTCGTCCACATGCCGGTGTTGATGGACCACAAGTACCACGGCCAGACCGGAGAAGGGGATCCGAAGGCCATCGATATCCCCGTGGCGGACGTCGGGATCGTTTCCGGAGGCGTAAGGAACGAGAAGGAGAAGCACGTGGTCGAGGAGATGCGGAAAAGATGCAAGACCCTCATCGCCCTGGGCTCGTGCGCCTGCTTCGGCGGCATACCGGCCCTGGCTAACATGGACACAGTTGCGGACCTCTATGACAAGGTTTACAGACAGTCCGTGAGCACCGAGCCGTCCGACACGCCAAAGGACAAACTGCCGCCATTGCTGGACAGGGTATACGCCCTCGACGAGATTGTGAAGGTCGACGCGTACATCCCCGGATGCCCCACCTCGCCGAAGCTCATCGTGGAGGCTTTGACTGCCGTGCTAGAAGGCAAGCCTTTCGAGCTCCCAGAGAGGAGCGTGTGCGACGACTGCCCCACCAAGAGGGAGAAGAAAGCCTCCGGCGGTGCCATCGTCAGGCCGCTCAAGTCGATGGATTTCGATCAGAACAACTGGGGTAACACCCGATGCTTCATGGAGCAGGGGTTCCTCTGCCTCGGGCCCGTGACCCACGCGGGCTGCGGGAAGCCGATGGACGATAAAGAGGACAACATACCCAGGTGCATCAAGGGCGGCATGACCTGCAGAGGATGCATGGGGCCCATCCGGAAGGGCGCGAACCCGATGGTGGACATGATGGGCGCGCTCTCGTCGATCGGGCTGAACCCCCAACAGGTTGAGGACCGGAGGGCGACCTTAAACAGATATATCGGGGCGCAGAACAGGCTCAGACCGCTGCCCAAGAAACCAGGAGCGTGAGTGAAATGGGAAAGACATTGACGATAGCCCCTGTAACGAGACTCGAGGGGCATGCCAAGATCACCGTACAACTGGACGACGCGGGGAACGTGGCGGACACGCATTTCCACACAGTCGAGCTGAGGGGGTTCGAGAAGTTCACCGAGGGCAGACCCGTCGAGGAGATGCCGAGGATCGTGACGAGCATCTGCGGCGTCTGCCCGTGGTCGCACCACCTCGCCTCTTCGAAAGCATGTGACGCTGTTTTTGGCGCGACACCGCCCCCCGCAGGCGTGAATCTCAGGAAACTGTGCAACGCCATCGCATACACGGAGGAGCACATCCTGCACTTCTTCTTCCTCGCGGGGCCGGACTTCGTGATGGGCCCTGACGCCGACTACAAGGTCAGGAACGTCATAGGGATCGCGCAGGCCAACCCGGAGATAGGGAAGGCCGTGGTGAGGAACAGGCACCTGGGCGCGAAGATGCTCTCGATAGTGTCGGGGAAGTCGATACACCCAGTCACGTCAGTGCCTGGCGGCTACAGCAAACCGCTGACCGAATCGCAGCGGCAAATGATGCTGCCCATGGCCAACGAGGTATTGGAGTTCGCCAAGTTCGCGATGAAGTTCTCCAAGGAGAGCATCTTCCCCAAGTACATGGACGCCATCAAGACCATCGGCACTATCAAGACCGGATTCATGGGCACGGTCACTCCCGACGGCACGTTCGACACCTACGACGGCAAACTGCGGTTGATGAAGCCGGACGGCACGTTCCAGGACTTCGCATACGACAAGTACACAGATTACATAAGCGAGAAGATCCTGCCATGGTCCTACATGAAATTCCCGTACGCCAAGTCGTGGGGCGAGGGCTTCGACATGAATTTGGAGAGCCCGAAAGGAATCTACCGGACCAATACGCTGGCGAGGATGAACGTGGCAGAGAGGCTCTCTACGCCGCTCGCCCAGGCCGAGCTCGAAGAGTTCAGGAAGGCCTTCGGCAGGCCGGCCCAGCACACTCTGCTCTACAACTATGCAAGGCTCATCGAGCTGCTGCACCACGCCGAGCTGGCCGTGGAGCTGCTGAACGACCCGGAGATAACCAGCAAGGACACGAGGGTCGAGGCGAAGCCCAGAGCTGCTAGAGGCGTGGGCTGCGTCGAGGCCCCGAGGGGGACGCTGATCCACGACTATGAAACGGACGAGAAGGGGCTCGTGAAGAGGGCGAACCTCATCGTGGGGACGACCCACAACAACGCGCCCATCAACATGTCCGTGAGGCAAGCAGCGACCACGATGATAAAGAACGGCCGCTACGACCAGGGCATTCTAAACAAGGTCGAGATGGCAGTGCGCGCGTACGACCCGTGCCTGAGCTGCGCGACGCACAAACTGAACGCGATTGCCATCCGCCTGGAGATAAGGGACGCAAAGGGCGATGTCGTGGCCGATATGAGCAACTAGGCGCGGCGCTCCGCCAAACCCTTTACGCACATTTGACATTCAACTTAGCCTGAAGGCTAGAATTTCGTGACCGCCCCTTTGTACAGGCTCGGCCCCAGCGCCTTCACCTGCTCGACCATCGACCTCTTGACCTGACTGCCCAATCATACAGACCTGGCCAATCAATTCTTATGGAGAGTAGAGCTTACATGGGCTAATGCAGTACGTAACTGAGGGACAATAATAAACCCGTTCGAGTCCTGCTTTCTCTTCTTCAATGATGTATTTCTTCCTCTTTTCGAATTATTAATTCGTACAATTTCTCTCTCGCACCAGGCTCTGTGTATGAAAATAGATTTAAGTCATCTTTCGTCGCTCGGTTCTTCAGAGTGTATCTCTTCCCGTTGTATATGTGTTCCAACGTCCATAATATTTTATTCTCTACGGTTGATGACATCAGGGAGGCGAACATATCTGGAATATCACCGATGGGTGGCCGATCAGTATGATCGTGCTTCATGGTAGCGGTTATTGTCGTACCGCGTCTATATTCTGAATCGATTGCTAGGTTTCCGCCCGAACGTTGACAGGTGGCATCCATTAAAGCAAGGCCAAGCCCCACATGGCGTTTGCCGCGCGGGCGTGTCGTGAAAAAGGTATCCTTCACCCTTGATAGATGCTCAGGTTTAATACCATGACCATCGTCCTTAATGCATATCTTAAATAAATTATTGGGAATGTCCTCCTCCACAACAACGTGAATGTTTTGTGCCCCAGCATTTATTGAATTTTGTATTAAGTCAAAAATATGGTCAGATAATGTTCTCAAGTTAGTCCACCTGTTGTTTACCTTCTTTATCTTCTGAAACTATGACCATTTCCATTTTTACGCCAGTGTTGGTTGATAATATTACTAATTTATCAGCATATTTTTTTATGTTTGGAAGTCCCATCCCTGCACCGAATCCGCGCGCCCTGACCTCATCTGAGGCCGTAGAATATCCCGGTTCCATGGCCAACTCAATGTTGTCTATGCCCGGGCCATTGTCTGTCACTAAAATAAACACCTGTCCCCCCTTCAAGTATGCTCTTATCTCACCTTTGCCATATGCGTGCAATACCACGTTTACCTCTGCTTCGTACAGCGAAATACTCGCACGCCTGATAGCATCAGGAGGAAGTCCATGGACTTGTAAGAATCTTTTGAATAAAATGGAGCCTTGACCTGCAAGGTCAAGATCATGGCTATCTATAGTATAAAAGAAAGATTCATCGCTTCCAAGTGCAACTGAACCAAGGACACCTTTCCCCGGTGTCAAAATTTCATCGCGCCTTCTATCATGGAGATATACATTTCCCAGTCGCTCAAGGATGTGTAATGACAGGTCGCCATTCGTAATGACCCCAACGACTTTGTTATTTTTATCGATAACTGGATACCTGCCATAATTATATGTCATCAAATATTCGATTACCGTAGTGACATCCATATCGTCTGTTAGGCAAACGACATCTCTTACCATATGTTTTTCAATCGGATCGCCCATGTAATTGTATTCAAGTGCGATGATAATATTTTCCAAGGTGACAAGACCTATTAACGCACCTTTCTCATCGACTATTGGTATCCCTGATATCCTGTGATCACGCATCAGCGCTTTTGCCTCGGCCATGGTTGCATCTTTCGTAAGTGTTATGGGGGGTGTCGACATGAAATCTGATGCATGGTCATGAGCAAGCAACGTGTTGAAGTGTTCGTATTTGAGTGATTTTTTCCTACTTGCTAACATTTGCCTCTCCTCTGTAATGGTCGCCGTCAATACTTCGAACGCCCGCACAATAGAGAAGTCCGCAAACGCTATATGTTTTCAGCGGGGTACTAAGAACAGCGATGCTTGCTTTTCTTGCCTCATCGATAATCTCTTGCGTCGGGATTTTACCGCGCGTAAATATTACTAATGATATATCCAAGAGACTGGCCGTTCGTATCACTTGAGGGCTCACTAATCCCGTAATCAATAACCGTCTGGGATATGAGACATCCCTTGCGACATATGCCAGCACATCGCTCATCAGGTCAGCCGCACCAGCATAAGTAATGTCCGCGTCATAACCGTCTGGTATATAATGGCTCGTGGCTTTTAATAGTTTTGCAATTTCTTCAATCTTCATCCGTATCACCAGTGGTCGCAATTTCCTAGTCTGCCACTTGACCGAAGCGATGTCATTGAAACCCAAAACCTCTGCGTTGATATTATACTTTCGAGATGGGCAATCGATGGTCGATGCTTATTTATGGGAGTATTTAGTTTCAACCGTGCAGAGGTGATGTCGATTTGGCCGAGGGTATGATGGTGCGCCCGTGCCCGATATGCGAGGCGGTGCTGTGGTTTCAAGATAAGGTCTGCCCGTCGTGTGGTACGGTCCTGAGACGATTTGGTCTTGGAGGTGCATCTCATGAAGTTATCTGAAATTATTTCCAAGTTGAATGTGCAAAATATAAATAGAAAACCAATAAGAGACGATGTGACGATACCCCATGCGTACACGTGCGACCTTTTGAGCCAGGTCTTAGCAGGTGCGAAAAAAGATTCAATATGGATAACAATCCAGAGTCATTTGAATATAATCGGTGTGGCAGTGATGGCGGGTATACCAGCAATAATCGTCTGTGAAGGACATGACGTTCCTGACGATGTTATCGAAAAGGCCGATGAGGAACATGTCGCATTATTCAAAAGTCCAGAGAACGCGTTTCAACTCTCTGGCAAACTATACGAATGTGGAATCAGATGAGGCGCCAAACTTCGGATAGGCATATTCTTTTTTTTGCAGATTTACACATCCATTCTGCGCTTTCGCCTTGTGCCGAAAACAAAATGACGCCGGATAATGTCTTGAAGAAGATTATCAGTTTGGGCATTGATGCGTTTTCGATTACGGACCATAATTCAGGATTCAATTGCACTGCGTTTGACGCGGCTGCGAAAGAGAGAGACATTTTATTCATACCTGGCATTGAACTTCAGAGCTCTGAAGAGATACATTTATTAGGCTATTTCCCCGACATCCAGACATTGAATATGTTTTGTTCGACCATAGTAAAACCCGCGTTAATGCAAGGGATGAGAAACGATCCCGCTCGGTTTGGTCATCAGCTCAAGATCCACGCCTCAGGGAAGGTTGCAGGGGAAGAGGAGGGCATGCTCTCGATGCCATTGAACCTATCAATTGATGAATTGGTAGATCGCATACATGACTTTAGTGGCGTTGCAGTCGCTGCCCATATTGATAAGGGGTTTAGCGTTATATCCCAACTAGGGTATATACCGCCCCAATTAAGGATAGATGCAGTGGAAATACAGGACATCAAGAAAATAGATGAGATTCGATTGAAATTCTTTAAGGACAGATGGTTAAATATAATATCCTCATCGGATGCACATTACTTGGATATGATGAAACCACCAAAGATGAGGCTGCGGTTAAAGAGTGTCGATGTTAAAAGCTGTTTAGATTGCATAAAAGGAGATGGGGCTGGGAGAATAATGATTTCTGCAAAGGCAGTGAAAAACTCACAAAGAGCTGGTGAACCCAGTCTTGGTGCAAAGGCGTGCGAGGCAAGGGATTGGAAGGAATTATACAAACGAACGTGACCTTGTACTTTCTTACCATTGGGCAGTAATGGCCATGAAATTCCCACGTCCATTCTGGCAATTTTATTTACGTTTCATCTTTCATTTTGTTTACACTTTTAAACCAAGCTCTCTTCTCTTTTTCTTGATGTGCGCTATTATCACATCTGCGGCAGCTTGTGGCGTTGCCCCGAGCAATACCTTGCTGCCTGTTATCTTTTCCAAATCTTCTGTTAACACTTTTGTTACCAGTTCAGAACCGGTTACTGGGGGTACTGGATTGAGATGTACTGCGACACCAAGCGTCAAGAAATATGTGCCAATGGCAACTGCTTTTTCTGTCACATATTCTGGGGCTGACCCAGCAACAGGCAATTTGTGTATCGGTACTTTCATATAATCTGCTATTGCACCAAGCAAGGTACCTATCCGGCCATTATCAACACAACTACCCATATGTAATGCAGGAGGTAATGCTGGAAGTCCATTGGCCTTTCCGATTGCTTGAAGCACAGCTTTCAACTTAGGCCCTGCATATTTTTCTGTGGCTTCTGGCGTCATTAAGCCTTCTTGAGCGGCAGCATGTGCCCAACATCCGGTTCCGACAACCAATATATTATTTTTAAGCAAAATCTTTGTTAGATTTTCATGGAATTTTAATCCTCTTAACTTAGGATTTCTGCATCCGACAATTCCCACCACTCCAAGTATGTTGCCATTGGCGATGTTGTCAACTAGTGGTTTTAATGGTTCTTTTTTATTCAATTTGCTAAGCGCTGCAATAATTGCTTCAACTGAAAAACCTGCATAAACAGTTGTTTTTTCCTTTGGGACATAAATTTTAGATTTCTTTCTTTTTGGGTAAGCCTTTAATGCTACATCAATAATCTGCTTTGCTGCCTCGTCTGCATGTTCAATGTCAAATTTAATATGCAGTGCGCCAGGTATTTTAACAAAATCTATTGTTGTTATCAGCTTAGTATGATAACAGGATGTTATATCCTGTAACGAGGGATAGATGCATTGCAAATCAACCACAGTAGCATCTACAAGCCCTGTCACTATCGCCAGTTCTTGTTGCAGTACATGTCCTGCAAACGGGATTCCTCGCCTCATCAACAATTCATTGCCGGTACAGCACATACCAACAACATTTATGCCTTTTGCACCGATTTTTTTAGCCTCGTTGTTTAATTTTTTAGCCCATTCTACAACCTTTTCTGAAAGTGGGGGCACATGCCCATGCACAATTATATTGACATAATCTTCCTTGAGAACCCCTAAATTGGATTCGGATTTTGTTAGGTACGGCGTTCCAAATATTATATCTTGTATATCTGTTGCGAGATTCAAGCCACCATAACCATCAACCAGGCCCATTTTCAGAGTAGAACGTAGTATGTTGATTGGATCAGCGTCATTGCCCATCGTAGTTTGGCGAAGTGCATGAGAGGTTTCCGAATCAGAATTGACAGGGAGGATTCCTAGTTTTTTCCATGTTTCAATTCTTTCTTTAGTTGCCCTGACTTTTAACCAGTTTAGATAGCAACCTTCTGTTTTGTGGAAAATCCCCTGTTGTCTCCTAAAGTCTTCTAATGCTTCTAGGGCAACTTCTTTAGCAACTGCCTTTATGGGGCCTGTTGATTTTTTCCCAAGTGCTTTTGCAAATCTCCTAAGTTTCGCTTCATCCTTTATTTCATAAGCTTTGGTTTTTCCTTCTGCAATCTTTAACAATGCAAAGACAGCTTTTTTAGCATGATCTGTATGACATGTTGCCCCTGCAGCAGCGGTTCTCAGCAGATTTCTTGCAACTATGGTATCCACATTTGCGCCACAGATGCCTTTTTCGCTTTTTCCAGGCATTATCCTGCATGGGCCTTGGAAACAATTTTTACAGCACACTCCGCTCAAACCAAAGTTGCATTGAGGCTGTTGCTCCTCAAAACGATCAAAAACTAGTTTTACATCATCCTTTTTTGCCTTTTTAATCAATTCTTTATTGATATATGTTTCATTAACTAAAGTCATTTTAACCCCATCTTCATTTTAACTTTTTGTGCGGTGACATAATTTCTGGCCGTTTCGTTCTGTCAAGGCAGACCGCAGCATCGCTACAATCTGTCCATTCTCGAAATAGTGTTGGTCTATCGCCCCGCTGGGGCATGCGGCTGCGCATGACCCGCACCCTTTACACAAGGCCGAGCTGACCTCTGCCACACGGACTATAGTATCGAAAAGAGCCTCCCTTTCACTCGCAGTCACCAACCTTTCCGCGATGCTTATAGCGCCGTAAGGACATGTTTCCTCGCAGATCCCGCAACCGCCACACATTTTCTCGTTCACATGGGATATTATGCCTTCGGCCTCAAGCTCATCTTTTGATAGGATGTCGCACGCCCTTGACGCCGCGCCGCTGGCCTGCGCCACCGTATCCGGTATGTCTTTCGGGCTCTGGCAGCAACCAGCCAAAAATATTCCTTCCGTGAACGTATCGAGAGGTCGAAGTTTAGGGTGCGCCTCCAAGAAAAAGCCATCTCCACTTTGTGATATGTTGAGTACCCTTGCCATTTCCGGCGTATCAGCTCTGGGTACAATGGCTGTCGCCAGAACCACAAGGTCGGCGTCTATGTCGGGCTCTCCCTTCGCCTTGACCACAACTTTGTCATCCTTCTCCACGACCTCGATGGGATCATCCAGTTCCCTCCTGCGGTATATAGCGCCCTCGTCCCTCACCCTGTTGTAGAACTCCTCGAACCCCTTGCCGAAGGCCCTTGCGTCGGTGTAGTATATCGTGAGTTCGGCATCTGGCAACTTCTCCTTGACAAGATGCGCGTGTTTGGCAGTGTACATGCAGCAGACTCGGGAGCAGTATTCGTTGCCTTTTTTGTCCCTTGAGCCGACACATTGGATGAAGACGACCTTTTTCGGCTCTTTTCCATTTATTTCGATGTGCCCCCCAGTTGGTCCGGACGCGGAAACGAGCCTCTCGAATTCCAGTCCCGTGACGACACTCTTGATCTTTCCGTAACCGTACTCGGGTTTTTTAGCGGGGTCGAACAAATCAAAGCCAGTTGCGACAACGATTGCACCGATATCTAGCTCTAATGCGCCATCCTTTTGATCGTATGTGATGGCGCCAGCTTCGCAGAAGTTTTCGCATGTTTTGCAGTTCCCAGTTTGATAATACACACACCTTTCTTTGTCGATTACCGGGATTTTGGGCACCGCCTGTGGGAATGGAATATAAATTGCGTGTCTGGATTCCATGCCTTCATTAAATTCAGCTGGAATGGGCATGGGCTTGTTGCCGCTGATGCGCTCCGCTTTCCTCAGCGTGAATCTCGTCGTTGGGCATACGAACGCGCATGCGCCGCAGGTCATGCAGACCTTGGATGGTTCCATGTACGGGGTTCCCAGTTCGCGGTCTATCCCGCGACCCATGAAGTTGATGGCCTGTCTCCCCATGCGCTCGCACATCCTGACGCAAAGCCCGCAGAAGATGCAGTTGTCATCTTTCTTCTTGAATCTAGGTTCGCCGACACCGAATTTTTTCGCCAGTTCAAGCAACGCCTCCTCCTCCGGGCAACGTGCCAACAACAATTCGATGGTCATCCTTCTGCTCTTGTTCACCTTTTCGGAATTAGTAAGTACCCTCAACCCCTCCTCTACAGGTAACGTACATGAAGTGGCCAGGTTAGACCGCCCGTTTCTAAGGACTTCCACCACGCAGAGACGGCAGGCGCCGTAAGGCGGGAGGGCTTTGTGATAGCACAGGGTGGGTATTTCGATGTTCTTTTTCTTGGCAGCCTCGAGGACGGTCTTTCCCTCATCAACCTCGTAGTTGGTTCCATCAATATTTATTGTGACCATCCTCAAGCCCCCCCGGTTTTGACCTGTATGGCCTTGACCTTACACGTTTCAAAGCACGTCCCGCATTTCGTGCATAGGTCTCTATTGATGCTGTGCGGTCCCTTCTTTTCGCCTGTGATGGCCCCCACCGGACATTTTTTAGCGCACAGGCCACAGCCGACACATTCCTCTGGATCAACCTCATAGAATATGAGGGCCTTACAAACCTTTGCCGGGCATTCTTTATTTTGTATGTGTGCGAGATACTCGTCTTTGAAATACTTCATAGTGGTCAGCACGGGATCGGGAGCGGTTTTTCCAAGCCCGCATAGCGATGTGCCCCTGACGTATTCGCATAATTCCTCAAGCAGCAGTATGGAATTTTGCTCACCTTTACCCGCACAGATACCTTCTAAAATCTCTAATATCCGATAATTGCCTTCCCTGCACGACGTGCATTTGCCGCAGGAACCGTCAAGGTTGAATTCCGTAAAGTATCTGGCAACGTCGACCATGCATGTGCCTTCGTCCATCACGATCATGCTACCGGACCCCATCATCGAACCTACCCGTGTCAACTCGTCATAATCAATACTCAGGTCTTTCAGGGATTCTGGTATGCAGCCGCCAGAAGGCCCGCCAATCTGGATGGCTTTGAAGGCCTTATCGTTGGGGATTCCGCCTCCGATGTCGTACACGATTTCTTTAATGGTTATACCCATCTGTACCTCTATCAGGCCAGTGTTGTTGATATTCCCGATGAGAGAGAACACCTTGGTACCTTTGCTTCTTTCTGTCCCGATGCTGGCATACCAATCCCCCCCTTTATTGATAATCAATGGGACGTTCGCCCAGGTTTCGACGTTGTTTAGGACTGTGGGATACCCCCATACGCCGCGCTCGGTGGCATGGATGTGTTTCGCTCTCGGCTCGCCGACTTCGCCTTCGATGGATTGAATAATTGCCGATGATTCGCCACACACATAAGCGCCACCGCCCAGGTAAATCTGGATGTCAAAATTTAACCCTGAACCCAGTATACTTTTCCCAAGTAGTCCAAGCTCCCTGGCCTGATCCAAAGCGTGGGAAAAATGTTCAATCGCTAACGAGTATTCGGCTTCGATATAGATATAACCATGCTCGGCTCCGGTCGCAAAGGCGCCGATGAGCATACCTTCGATCACACTGTGGGGATTGCTTTCTACGACGCTTCTGTCCATGTACACTCCTGGATCGCCTTCGTGCGCGTTGCATATGATATATTTTTTCTCCGCAACGGATTTTTTAGCGGCCTCCCACTTCTTCCCAGTCGGATAGCCTCCGCCACCCCTGCCCCTTAGGCCAGATCGCTTTATTGAATCGATGATCTCATCTGGTTGCATAGAGAAGAGCGTTTTTTGCAATGCACTATAACCACCGATGCCGACATAATCAAATATTGATTGGGGGTTGACCTCGAAATTGTTTGCGAGCAAATTTCTCATTTGCTTTTTATAATATGGTATTTCGTTCTCAAACGTTACTTTGCTGTTTGTTGCAGGATATGTATAAAGGAGCCTTTCAACGGGATTCCCCTTTTCTATTGTCTCGGCAATAATTTCTTCAACGTCACCGGGGACTACTTTTTGGTACAGTATGCCCGGATATCCCTTTAATCGAACTACTACGATAGGTTCTATCTCGCAAAAGCCCAGGCAACCTGTCACTCTCAGATCGACTTTATCTGTCATGCCCCTCTTTTCAATAATATCCTGAAAAGTATTCACGACGTCTTTGCTCCCTTGTGCCCCTCCGCAGGTTCCGGACCCGATTATTATTAGGGGTTTATCCGAGGGTTGTTGCAATGATTCTCTCAAATCGTTTAATGCCTTGGAGCTTGTGAGCTTTTCCATTTACTCACCCCCTAGCGAGGAAAGGATATCATCCACTTTATCAACGCTCATGTTTCCATGAACCTCTTCGTTTACTATCATTATAGGTCCTAGTGCACAGGTGCCGAGGCAGTTGACGGTTTCGAGCGAGAATAGCCCTTCCTTGGCTCCGGCGATCTTGTCTCTAACCATATCGGCAATATTTCTTGCGCCCCTGACATGGCAGCCCGTCCCCATGCACACCCTGATATGATATTTACCCCTCAACTCAATATTGAAAGCCTTGTAGAAGGTAGCGGCCCGATATATAGTGCTAAAGGGAATATCCAATTTAAAAGAGAGGTATTCCAGCACATCTCGTGGAAGGTATCTGTATTTTTTATTCACATCAAGCATTATTTGGACCAGCGGCGCCGGGTGATGGGAATGCTTGGCAATTAGCTCGTCGATGTATCCCTTATCTCTTACCGCAGGCGCTTTTTCGGGCTTCTTTGGGATCTGAGGTTGGAGCGTTACCGGGCAATTCTCTATGCATACCGCGCAGCCCGTGCATTTTGACACGTCTATCGACCGGGCCTTCATCTTCACCTTAACTTTGAAATTCCCCACATAACCATCGATGTCCGTCACCTCGGAGTATGTGAGCAGTTCGATATTAGAATGTCTGGCGACATCAACCATCTTCGGCGTCAATATGCAGGCAGAACAATCCAGCGTTGGGAAGGTCTTGTCGAGTTGTGCCATCCTCCCACCGACGCTTGGAGTGCGTTCCACCAGATAGGTCTTGTACCCGCTGTCCGCTATGTCGAGGGCGGCTTGGATTCCAGCTATGCCTGCACCGATTACGAGTGCAGTCGGGGTAACATTTATCTTTCTCTTTTCCAACGGCTCTAATAGCGAGGCACGGGCGACAGCGGCCGATACAAAATCTATAGCCTTCGCCGTAGCCTTTTCCCTATCTTTATGGACCCATGAACATTGTTCTCTTATGTTGGTCATTTCAAAACAATAGGGGTTCAACCCTGCCTCCTCAACTGCG
This sequence comes from Methanobacteriota archaeon, assembly GCA_016214785.1. Taxonomy (GTDB): domain Archaea; phylum Thermoplasmatota; class Thermoplasmata; order SG8-5; family JACRNV01; genus JACRNV01. Next base: position 69,858 of record JACRNV010000055.1, on the reverse strand, counting down.
TTTCTGAAGGTATTTTCATGCATTCTGGGAGAGCAAGAAGCAACGACCACCTTATCGATATTTAATTCTTTGATATCGTTCTTTATCAGTTGCTGTCCGGGGTCCGAGCACATGTACTTGTAGTGCCTGGCGATCTTTACATTCGGTAGTGATTTCACGTATTCGACGACCTTTTCCACATCAACGGTCGCCGAGATGTTGATCCCGCACTCGCAGACGTAGACGCCAACCTTCACACCTTCGTCACTCATTGAGTCATCCTCTGCGTGCGGTATGGGCTTGGGCCCAACGTTTTTATCTGTTCGACCATGTCCTTCACGACCTTGCCGAACCTCTGGCCCTCAGACGCGGAAACCCATTCCAGTCTGAAACGCTCAGTTTCGATTCCGAGGTCCTCGAGCATGAGACGAATGGCCTCTGCGCGCTTCTCCGCCGTCAGGTTCCCTTCCAGGTAGTGGCAATCGCCCGGGTGGCAGCCGCATATCAAAACGCCATCCGCGCCTTTCATGAGCGCATCTATTACAAGGTTAGGATGAACCATGCCTGAGCACATGACCCTAATAATTCTAATATTGGGCGGATATTGGACCCTTGACGTTCCTGCCAAATCGGCGCCCGCGTAGGAGCACCAGTTGCAGCAAAAGGTCACAATCAAAGGCTCGAAATCGTCGCTCATCTAGGTCACCCCCAAAAGAGCCTGGACCATGGCAGATATTTGCTCAAGAGTGAATCCCCTGACGATTATACCTTGCTTTGGACATGTCGCCTGACAGACCCCACACCCCTGACACAGGGCCTCATTTGCCTCGACGGTCTTTTTTATTGCTCCGTCCCTCATGTACTCAATTAAGGTGAGGGCTTTGTATGGGCATGGGTCAATGCAATACGCGCACCCATCACAATTCTTGTCGATAACCTCCGAAGTCTGCGGATCGAGATCGATCTTCCCGTGCAAGATCGGTATTGCCGCCCTAGCGGCGGCACCGCTAGCCTGTGCGACGGTGTCTGGAATGTCTTTCGGACCCTGGCAGCAACCAGCTAGGAATATGCCTCTCGTGGCTGTATCCATAGGTCGCAACTTGGGGTGAACCTCCAAGAAGAATCTATCCGCACCCTGAGATATCCTCAATACCTTTGCGAGGCCGCCAATGTCTTTTCTCTGAATTATCGCCGTTGCCAATACGACCAGATCGGCCTCGATGTCTGGATGCCCATCCGCCTTGACGACGACTTTGCCATCCTTTTCCACGACCTCGATTGGGTCGTCCAGTTCCCTCCTCATGTAACTTATACCCTCGTCTTTCACCCTGTTATAGAACTCCTCGAACCCCTTGCCGAAAGCCCTTACATCGGTGTAGTACACGGTAAGCTCGGCGCCGCGGACCTTCTCCCTCACAAGGTGGGCATGTTTGGCAGTGTACATGCAGCAGACTCGGGAGCAGTATTCGTTGCCCTTCCTATCTCTCGAACCGACGCACTGGATAAAAACAACCTTCTTTGGCTCTTTTCCATCTATCTCGATGTGTCCTCCGGTCGGACCAGATGATGACACGAGCCTCTCGAATTCCAATCCTGTGATGACCCTGTTAGATTTACCGTATCCATACTCGGGTTTTTCGGTGGGATCGAAGAGATCGTAACCTGTTGCAACTATGATCGTACCGACATCGAGTTCGACGACCTCGTCTTTTTGTTCGTGATTGATGGCATTGGCCTCGCATGCTTTCTTGCAAGGGGGGAATTCCCCGCACTTCCCAGTTTTTAAGTAGATGCACTTATTTGGATCGATCGTGTACTTTAAAGGCACCGCCTGTGGAAATGGCACGTATATTGCGCTTCTCTTTCCAAGGTTCTCGTTGAACTCGTCATCCACGCGTCCTTTGAGTCTGCACGCCTCTGCGCATCGGCCGCAACCAACGCACTTATCTATATCTACGTATCTGGCTTTCTTTCTTACCGTGACCTTGAAGTTGCCAATATAACCGTCAACCTTTTCCACGATTGAGTATGTGAGCAGTTCGATATCGGGGTGTCTGGCGACATCGACCATCTTCGGGGTCAATATGCAAGCAGAACAATCCAGCGTGGGGAAGGTCTTGTCGAGCTGTGCCATCCGACCGCCAATGCTTGGAGAGCGCTCAACGAGGTATGTCTTAATCCCTTTGTTGGCGACCTCCAGAGCGGCCTGTATCCCAGAAATCCCGCCGCCAATGACAAGGGCGGTGCGGATTACAGGCACTTCTTTTTTCTCCAATGGCCTAAGTAGTTTTGCCTTTGCCACAGCCATTCTCACCAAGTCCTTTGCCTTTTCCGTTGCTTTTTCCTTCTCGTGTGCGTGTGCCCAAGAGCAATGTTCTCTTATGTTGGCCATCTCGAAACAGTATGGGTTCAATCCTGCGTCCTCTAAAACCGCCCTAAAAGTGGGTTCATGCATCCTTGGGGAACACGAGGCGACGACCACCCTGTCCACTCCAAGCTCTTTTATGTCTTTTTTTATAAGGGCCTGACCGGGGTCAGAGCACATGTACTTATAATACCTGCTAACGGTTACGTTGGGCAATGTCCGGGCATACTCCACGACCTTCTCAACGTTGACCGTGGCGGAGATGTTGATCCCACATTCACAGATGTAGACCCCGATTTTCGGGCTCTCACCGTTCAACTTCATTTCACCTCTTCAAGCTCAGATTCTTTGAAGCCTGCCAGTGGCAATGGCTCGTCTCCTTTCATGCCCGAGGCATATTTGAACAACGCCTGCACGTCGCCGGCTATCGCTTTCCACAGTGCCAATAAAGGTAAGTCCCTCGGGCAGGCTTCTTCGCACGCGCCGCATTCGACGCAGCTTGAAGCTACGTGCATGTTACGGGTGAGATGGTAGAACAGTATGTCCGGTGGCACCCTGAGGGCACCTTTTATTACGGCCTGATACAGCATCTCATCGGTTTTCAAATCGCCGAGAGGCGTCTCGAAATAGCATTCCTTGCAGTAACAAATCGGGCACATCTCTCTGCAATTGTCGCACCGTATGCAGTTTTTCAAGACTTCCGTAAGAGAGCCAACGGAGGATAATTTCCTTCTAATTTCGCTCACCATTTTTTCCTTATTTTCTGACCGTTCCTTCAGCATCTTCTCTATCTCGGCATCTCTTCCTTTCGGGACCTCTCCTTTTTCAAGGTCTAGCCCTTCAAGAGGCTCATCATTGTCTGTGACAAGTATGTAACCTTCATCTATTCCAATTGTCATAATACTAATGTCCACCTCCGGTGGTGTGAAGTGTTCGCAGACAGTGCAGGCCTTTCTCAATGAGATGCCTTTCCCCTCCAACTCTTTTCTTTTTGCCTTTGTCAACGGCTCGGAAATCGCCCCATCCTTCGGGTCAATGGTGCCGTGACAATCCGCGCTTATCACGAGAATGTTATCCGATCTAATCTGATTTAATTTTATCAATTCGTTGATTGCCCTTGCCTCGCAAGGCTTGACGAACACGGCAATATTTTTAAACCCGTTGTTTCGGAGGTATTTGGCAGAGTTGCTTGAGAACAACGGAGCTAACGGGGCTGTAGTGTTAATAAGGCCGGGGTCGGTAATCAGAGTTGTGAATATATCCTTCTCTCCCTTGCTCTGGACCAGGATGCCCTCCACCAAGCCCCTCTTCAGCAGGTTTTCGAGAAGTCTTTGGATATCTCCTTTGTTTATTTTGTAAGAGCCCATGTATTCACCTCCTATATCTCCCACCTCTTTTTGTAGGGGTTTGGTCCGAGTTCCTTGATGGCGTTTGTGACTTTGGTGATGACCTCTGCAAATTTCTTTCCCTCGCTGGCGCTCACCCACTCGAGGAATACCCTGTCGCTCAAACCATAGTTTTCGAGTATCTTTTTCAGTGCAGCGATCCTCCTCCTCGTGCGGTAGTTGCCTTCTACGTAATGGCAGTCTCCAGGGTGACAGCCAGCAATTAACACACCATCGGCCCCATCGGTCAGGGCCTTGAGTATCCACATGGGGTCCACCCTACTGGAGCACATCACCCTTATGCACTGCACATTGGGTGGATACTGGTATCTGCTTACCCCTGCTAAGTCCGCACCTGCATAGCTGCACCAGTTGCACAGAAACCCCAGTATTTTCGGTTCGAAGTCGCCTTTTTCATCCATCTCAATCACCTTTTCTTCTTTTTTCGTCATTCGTCTCCCTCACACTATTGCGGATCTTATCATGGCAAGTATCTGGTTGTCTCTGTATCCCTTCTGTCTGGCACTTCCTGAAGGACAGGCGGCCGCACACGCCCCGCAGCCCTTACAAAGGGTTTCGTTTACGACAGCGACTTTCCTCTCGTCCAATTCTATTGCCGTATAGGGACATACTTCGACGCACAGACCACAGCCAGAACATCTCTCGGGGTCTATGACCGATATTATTCCCTCGCTTTTAACGATGCCCTGCATGATCGGTATCGCCGCGCGCGACGCCGCCCCCTGCGCTTGGGCGATCGTGTCCGCGAGGTTCTTGGGATAGTGGGCGCTGCCGCAGATGTACACGCCGTCCGCGGAGAAGTCCAGCGGCCTGATCTTGGCATGGGCCTCCGAGAAGAAATTGCCCAGGCCGGCAGGCACCTTGAACATCTGCTTGATCTTGTCGGTCGCAACATTGCCTTCGGTCTCGGCGGTCAGCACCACAAGGTCCGCCGGAAGCTCGTGCGTGTCGCTGTAGATGGAGTCCTTGACCTTCACGCGGACCGTGCCGTCGCCGCCGACCACGACCTCCGTCTCTGCCTCCTTCAGGTACCTGATGATCTTCACGCCCTTCTCGATGACGTCCGCGTAGTACTCCTCCTCCTCCTTGCCAAAGACCCTGATGTCCCGGTAGAGGAGCGATATCTCGGCCTTCGGGTTGATCTGCAAGAGTATCTTGGCGTTCTTGATCGCCACGCCGCAGCCGATGCGGCAGCAGTACGGGCGCTGCTCGTCCATCGCCCCCGCGCAGTTTATCATGACCACGCTTTTGAACCTGGGCGTCGTCCCGTCCATCAACATCTTCTCCAGTTCCATCTGGGTGACTATCTTCGGGCTCTGCCCGTAACCATAGCGTCCTGCGAGGTCTATCTCCCTGAAGCCGGTGGCTATGATGGCCGTGGCGAACTCGACCTCCTTCTCCCCATCCGGGGTTTTCAGCTTCCCCTTGAAATTGCCGATGAATCCCTCCACGTGGACCAGTTCGGAACCTGTAAGAACCGCGATGCGGGGATCGCCTCTGACGCGCTCTATCAGAGGCGCGATGACGTCCGTGGCACTTACGTCCGCCGGGAAGAGGGAATGGAGCCTCCTGAGGTTTCCGCCCAGCTCCTTCTCCCTCTCCACGAGATGGGAATCGATTCCCATCTCCGACAGGGCGATTGCCGCCTCCATCCCAGAGATGCCCCCGCCAATGATCAATGCCCTCGGAATGACGCCCACGGTTCGCTCTGCCAGCGGCTCGAGCATCCCCGCCTTGACCACGGCCATCCTCACCAGGTCCTTTGCTTTTTCCGTGGCCTTCGCCGGCTCGTGGGAGTGCACCCACGAGCAGTGGTTGCGTATGTTCGCCATCTCGAAGAGGTATTTGTTGAGCCCCCCCTGCACCAGCGTGTCCTGGAACAGCGGACCGTGGGTCCTCGGGGAGCATGCGGCCACGACCACCCTGTTGAGGTCCTCGTCCCTTATCTTCTCCTTGATCCTCTTCTGGATGTCTTCCGAGCAGACGAACATCTCGTGCGCGGTGTACACGACGTTGGGGAGGGCCTGCGCATACTTGGTCACCGCGTCCACGTCCACGTAGCTTGCGATGTTCTTCCCGCAGTGGCACACGAAAACCCCTATCCTCGGCTCCTTGCCCGCCACATCCTTTTCAGCGGGAGGCTCGGCGGGGCGGACCTTCTTCCTGTCCTTGATGGGGACCACCGCTTTCGCAGCCGCTCCGCACCCCATGGAAACGCAGTCCGGTATGTCTTTGGGCCCCTGATTGCATCCCGCGAGATAGACGCCGGAACGAGAGGATTGTATCGGATTCGAAAGGACCGATTCCGACCTGAAGAAGCCACAGTCGTCCGCTTCCAACCCCAGCTTCTGCGCCAGCCTCTTGTTCTCCTTGGATGGGATAATGGCGGTCGAGAGGACGAGCAGGTCGACGGTCTTCTCCCCCACCTTCCGGGAGTGCGTGTCCATGTACTTCACAGTGATGCTCTTGTCCTCGTTCTGATACACTGACGAGGGGCGCGCCCGCACGTAGTTGACGCCGAGCCCCATCGCCTTCTCGTAGTACTGCTGGAAGTCCTTTCCGTAGGCGCGGATGTCCATGTAGAATATCGTTATGTCCAAGTCGGGCTCCGCCTCCTTGATGATAGACGCCTCCTTGGTGGCGTACATGCAGCAGACCCTCGAGCAGTACGGAAAGCCGAGCTGCTTGCTCCTTGAGCCCACGCACTGTATCCACGCGATGGATTTGGGTTTCTTTCCGTCCGAGGGGCGACGAGGTTTCCCCTCAGTCGGCCCGAACGAGGAGAGCAGGCGCTCGAACTGCATCGCGGTGATGACGTTCGGGTACTTGCCGTACCCGTATTCCTTCCTCATCTCCAGTGGCTCGAAGAGCTCGAAGCCCGACGCGACAATCACGCTTCCGGCCTTTACCTCGATGTCCTCGGACTTCTCCAAGAAAGATATCGCCTGCGGCTCGCAGGCGCGCTCGCACGCGCCGCAGCCCACGCAATGTTCGTAATCTATCGTGTAGATTATGGGCACGGCCTGCGGGAACTCTATGTATATAGCCTTTCGCCTCGACAGCTTCTCGTCGAACGGGTTCACCACCTCGACCGGACACACGGCGGTGCAGTCGTCGCATCCCGTGCACTTCGTCGGGTCAACGTACTTGCTCTTCCTGTAGACGTGGGCCGTGAAGTCCCCCTTCTCGCCATCGAGCCTGGTCACCTCCGAATACGTAAGGAGCTTGATGTTCGGATGGCGCGATACCTCCACCATCTTCGGCGCGGCCGTGCATATCGAGCAGTCGTTGGTCGGGAAGGTCTTGTCAAGCTTGACCATGTTCCCGCCGATGGTGGACGACTTCTCCACCAGCACGACCCTGTACCCCTTCTCCGCGATGTCGAGGGCCGCCTGCATCCCGGTTATCCCCGCGCCGACGATGAGCACGTCGCCTTCCACCGTCGCCTTCCACTTCCTCACCGCCATCTCCGCCACTATCTTGGCGGCGCTGCCCAGGTCGGGCGCTTCATCGTCCATCATGACGAGCTCGGGCACTTTGATCAGGTAATCGTCCTGAATTGGAACCTCCTCGTAATACTGCCTGATGATGTCACTCTGGTCTTGCATTTTTACCCGCCTCGAGCCCCATCTCAAAGGCCTTGACGTTCAGATCTCGGAAGCGCTTAGGGACGCTGTCCATCACCGCCTTCTTGACTGCATCGGGGGAGAGCATATCGTACACCCCCGTTATTACGCCGACCATGGCTATGTTGGTCACCATCTTGTTTCCCAGGTCCTGCGCGATCTTCTGCGCACGGACCTTGTAAATTGGTCTGCCGATGTCATTGCGCGGCACGAGGTCGGAGTCCACAATCACCACCGTGTCGTCCCTTATGTCCTTCCGATATGTGTCGAAGGCCTCCTGCGCCATCGCCACGAACAGGTCTATCGTCGTCGGCCGCGGATAGCCTATCTTCTCGTCCGAGACAATCACCTCAGCCCTGGCCGCGCCGCCGCGCGCCTCTGGCCCGTATGACTGGCTCTGCACCGCATTGTAATCCGAGAAGACGCACGCCGCCTTGCCCAGGATGAAACCCGCCAGGATGACCCCTTGCCCCCCGAAACCGCCGATCCTTATCGATTTCTTCATTCAGCTCCCCCCTTCCTCTCATCCTCTTTCGCGATTATCCTCTGCACCAGCTTATCATACTCCTCGAAGAAACCCGGTTTCTGGACGTTCTGGAACACGCCGACCTGGAACTTCCCCCTGACGGCCTCTTTCTCCTCCTCCGTGCCGTAGTCCATCGCCTTCTCGTAGTCCTCGATGAGGATGGTGTTGTCCTCGTACCATTTCCAGAGGGAGTCTATCTCGCCCAGCTTGTTCCTCCGGCCGTAGGCCGTGGGGCACGGGGAGAGGAGCTCGATGAGGGAGAATCCCTTGTTCTGTATGCCCTCCTTGATGGACTTGATCGGCTGGTACGGATGGAAGATGGGCCAGCGCGCGACGTATGCTGCCCCCAGCGCCTTGGCCAGCTCGCAGATGTTGAACGCCTGCTCGATGTTGCCGTAGGGGGAGGTCGTCGAGATGCTGCCGATAGGGGCGGTCGGCGCGAGCTGGCCGCCGGTCATGCCGTAGATGAAATTGTTTAGCAGTATCACCGTCATGTCGATGTTCCTCCGGGCCGCGTGTATGAAGTGGTTCCCGCCGATGCCGGTGCAATCGCCGTCCCCGGTGAAGACCACGATCGTCAGGTCGGGGTTCGCCGCCTTTATGCCGGTGGCGAATGCGAGCGCGCGCCCGTGGGCGGTGTGGAGACCGTCTGCATTTATGTATCCCGGTATCCTCGAAGAGCACCCTATCCCCGACGCGAGCGCGACCTTGTCCATGTCCAGCCCGAGTTCCTCGAAGGCTCGGAAGGCGTAGTCGAAGGCCGCGCCGTGGCCGCAGCCGTTGCAGAATATGGTCGGCAGCATCCCGTCCCGGAGATACTTCTTGCGGAGTCTTTCAGCGTCTATCATTGCCGTCATTTCCTCGCCTCCAGGTAGCCGAAGAGTTCGTCGGGAAGGTGCATCTCGCCGCCGACCTTGGGCGCGAGCGTTACCTCGCATCCGTCGCATGAATACTCCCTGACGGAATGGACGATCTGCCCGAGGTTCATCTCTGGCACTATTATCTTATTGACCTTCTTGGACAGCTCCTCGATTGTGCGCCTCGGGAACGGCCAGACCGTCTTGAGCCGCAGCATCCCGACCTTCATGCCGTTCTTCCTGGCCGTGGCCACGGCGCTCTCCGTGGGCCTGGCGGACGCGCCATAGGTCACGAACGCGGTCTCGGCGTCGTCCAGCTCCACGCGCTCGACATTTGTCAGCTTTTCTCTGTCGTCCGAGATCTTGGTCACGAGCCTCGTGATGAGCTCTTCATGGTCCCTCTGTTTGTCGGTGGCCGGGAAGCCCTTCTTGTTGTGCGTGAGCCCCGTCACGTAGGTCCTGTATCCTGTGCCGAACGTCGGGAAGTCGGGCACCTTGTTGTCCCTCGTTTGGGAATTGCCGAACGGCAGGAACTTGTCCTTGTCTATCGTAGCCGGGACCCTTTCGATGAGCGTCATCTCGTCCTCGTCCGGTATCACCAGCTTTTCCCTCAAGTGCCCTATCTCTCCGTCGGCCATGAGGCACACCGGGTGGCGGTACTTCTCCGAGAGGTTGAATGCCTCGATCGTGAGGTCCAGGCATTCCTGAACGGTGCTCGGCGCGAGGGCTATTGCCTCGACGTCCCCGTGGGTGCCCCAGCGGACCTGCATCATGTCCCCCTGCGCGCCCAGCGTGGGCTGCCCGGTGGAAGGGCCCGTGCGCTGGACGTTCACTATGACGCAGGGGGTTTCCGTCATGATCGCGTAGCCGTAGTTCTCCATCATCAGCGAGAAACCAGGGCCGGACGTGGACGTCATCGCCTTCGCGCCACCCCAGGCTGCGCCGATAACAGCAGCAAGGCTGCCTATCTCGTCTTCCATCTGGATGAACGTTCCCTTGACCCGGGGCAGCATCCGCGCGATCCCCTCCGCGACCTCGGACGCCGGGGTTATCGGGTATCCTCCAAAGAACGAGCAACCGGCGAGCAGGCCGCCGTAGGCGGCGGCCATGTCGCCCTGGACGAACTGCACCTTGTCTCCCAAGACCTTACGGATCCTCGCAGGATCGCGCTCATACCTCATTCACAATCCCTCCGATTATGAGCCTGCTCTTCGGCTCCTTTGACTTCTTTTCCTCGTCGAGTGTCACTGTGACGGCGAAGTCCGGGCATATCAGCTCGCAGAGCTTGCACGAGTTGCATTCGTTCTCCGCCTTGAGCTTTGGCGGATATACTCCGCGCTTGTTCAGCTTGTCCGAGAGCTCCAGCGCGTTGAGCGGGCAGCGCTTGACGCATATCTCGCAGCCCTTGCACCAGTCTTCCAGCACCAATATCATCGTTCTCCTCCCCATTCTCGGCTAGAGCATGTCCAGGGCACGGGCCAATGCCTCCTTTCCCCTGTACTCGGGCAGGATTATCGGAGCTTTCCCCTTTGCGTGGATCTTAGCTTGGTCGAGCATCCTGCGGTATTTATCCAAGTGGCTCAAGGTGAGAGCACCGATGTGGCGCTTCTTGACCTGGTCCGCCGCACGAATCCCGGCCCTGCGGCCGAAGACATTGTAGTCCAACAGGGAGTTCCCCATCAGTCGGTTCTTGCCGTGGACGCCACCCGTCACTTCGCCGGCTGCAAGGAGACCGGGCACTCCGGTCTCGCATTTATCGTCGATCTCCACGCCCCCGTTCTGGTAGTGCAGCGTCGGATAGACGAATATCGGGTGATTGACCATGTCGATGTTCACCTTCTTGAACTGCCTCACCATCGCGGCCAGCGCCTTCTCGATCGTCCCCTTCCCGTGAAGGACGTCTATCATCGGGGTGTCGAGCCATATCCCCGGCATTCCCGTCGGAGTGACCAGCCCTTTCTTACGTTCCTTGCATTCCCTGAGGAATGCGGCCGATTCCACGTCCCTGGGCTCCAGGGGGAACACGAACTGCTCCCCGTCCTTGTTCACTGGCTGCCCACCCAGGCCCCTTATCTTCTCGGTGCATAGGGAGCCGACAATCGCCTCGGGGTATGCCGCGCCAGTCGGATGTATCTGTGCCGTGTCCAAGTCCCGGAGGTGCGCACCAGCGTGATATGCCATTACCAGCCCGTCGCCAGTGGCGCCGTAATGGTTCGTCGTGGGGTAGTTTGCCATGTGAAGGCGTCCGCTCCCCCCGGTCGCGAGGATCGTGACCTTCGCCCCGATCACGTAATACTCCTGGGTTTCCAAGTTCACGGCCACGCCCCCCGAGACCGTGCCGGAGTCGTCCATCAATAGCTCCACGACCGGTGCGAACTCCAAGACCGGGATATCGAGGTTCCTCGTATGGTCACGGATCGTCCTCATCAGTTCCATGCCCGTGTAGTCCTTCGCGGAGTGCATCCTGTTCCGGGACGTGCCCCCACCGGAGAGCTCCACGAAATTCCCATCGTCGTCGCGGTCGTACATCACGCCGAGCTCCTCGTGCCACCGGATTAACTCGGGTGCGTCCAATGCCAAGGCCCTGGCGAGCTCGGGCTTGTTGGTGAAATGCCCGCCACCGTAGATGTCCAGGTAATGCATCACCGGGTTGTCCTCCGGCCTGTCCGCGGCCTGGATACCCCCCTGAGCCATCATCGAGTTGGAGTCGCCGTGCCTGAGCTTGGTGCATATCAGAATCTTGTCCCTGGGGACGCCCGATTCCTGCGCGAAGAACGCCGCGACGGTCCCGGCCCCACCGCCGCCGACCACGAGGACGTCGACATCGTAGTCGACCTTGCTCAGATCGATGTCCTTGGGGTCTATTATCGGCCGCGCCTCCAGGAGGGCCACTATCTCGTTGTAAATCTGCTCCCCCTTGTTCGCCCCGAACCTCACCTCCCGCCTCGTGCCTTCCATGAAATCGGGGTGGAATTTTCTAAGGACCTCCTCGCGTTCTTCCAGCGACATCGCCTTCGGGATGACGCCGACCCTGCTGGGCCTTGTTTCGTGCACCTTCTGTATCGATTCCCACATGTAGTCTGGATAACCCTCGATCAGTTTCATCGCATCACCCTGCCGTCGCGCGTCATCCCCCTTCCCCCTGCGCCTCGATTTTCCTGTCCTTGTATCTCTTCCTGAGTTCCTGTACAGGCAGCTTCATCATCTCTTCGATCTCCGGGGCGTACTTCCCCCCCTTCAATTCCTCCAGCCGCTTCCGCAGGTTCTCTGACTTCTTATCGATGTATTTTCCTCTGAGTCTTCGCGCAAGCTGCCCAACGTGGTAGTGCTTCAGGTCGGCAGGGCATCTCATGGCGCACAACCCGCACTGGATGCAATCGAATGACAGCTCCGCCGCCCTCTCTATGTTTCCCCTCAGCGAATTCTGGATGTACTGCATCACCTTTATGTTCTGCGGGCACGACTTCGTGCATGTGTTGCAGGCAACGCAACGGGCGATCTCCGGATATATCGAAAGAATCGTGTTCTCCCCTGGCCTCAGTGTGTCGATGTCGTATTTCGCCTTCTCCGCCGGCACGAATGGTATCTGCACGAGATGCATGCCATCCTCCACCAGGGTCTGGCATGCGAGGGTGAACTGGAGCTTCTGCGTTCCTTCCTTGCGGTAGACCGTCGCGCACGCGCCACAGAAGCCGGCCCTGCACCCGCACCCCCTTATGAATTGGTAGCCGGCATATTCGATGGCCCTCATGATAGTCAGCCCTATAGGCACTTTGTACCTCTTTCCCATCACGTAGATATCGTATGTCCTAGCCTTCTCATCCGCGTCCTCGGACTTCTCGCGCTTAATCTGGCTTGGTTTGGCGCTGGATCCCTCAACCTTGGTCATGTACACACCCCACCGATTCTCATTTCACCAGTCCCCTCTCCTTCAGCAATGGCATCGGATCTACGGAATGGGAATCGAACCCGCAGTGCTCTGTCCCCAACCCAAGGGCGATGGCGGTCAATTGGGTGTAATAGAACACCGGCATCTGCCTGTATCCCTTGAAGAGCCCCTCGGCGCCCTTGCCCCGAACGTCTAGGTTGAACTTGCAGAGCGGGCAAGATAGCACGATAGCATCCGCGGCGCGCTCCCTGGCGAGATTGGAGATGCGGTGCGCCCTTTTGGATGTCATCTCCCGTTGATCGATGGTGTGGTAAGAGCCGCAGCACTCGATCTTGTAAGGGTTGTCCACGACATGTGCGCCCAACGCCTTCATGAGATTGGCAAGGATTGTAGGTTCCTCGGCATCGTCGATCGCCACCTCGCGGGGACGGAGCATCGTGCAACCGTAGTACGGCATTACCTTAAGACCTTTCAACGGGCGCTTTGCTTTCTTTTTCAACGTGGAGAAACCGACGGTGTCCCGCAGAAACTCCAGGAAATGGGTCACCTTGACGGTGTTTCTATAATCGTTCTCCGTGTCTAAAAAGTCGTTCAAGGTCTTCAGGTTCGCGGGATTGTCCTTGACCCGGAGGTTGGTTTGCTTCAGCGTGTTCGCGCACATGTCGCAGAGGGTGGTCACATTCTGTTGCCCGGCATTCTCAACGTTGATCAAATTCCTGAGGGGGGCAATGTGGTGCATCAGGTCGTCATCCGTCAGGGATGCCACTACGCCGCAGCAGTTCCATTCCTCCATCTCAATCATCCTATAGCCCAGCGCCTCCGCGACTGCGAATGCAGAAACTTCCAGGTTCTTCGCCGCCGTTTTCATGGTGCACCCGGGGAAATAGAGGAGCTCGTTCATCAAATCAACCTATGTTCTTCCTGAAAAGGCACACAAATGCCAGTTGCGGTATCGTCCCCTTCTCTTCCTCTGTCAGACCGTATATATCCGTCTCGTCGATATTCTTTCGGAGGACTATCTGGCGAAGCGCCTCCATTATCTTTGTGATGTTCAGGTTCCTCGGGCATCTCTCCGCGCATATGTAGCAGGACGCGCAGAGCCATATCGTCTTCGAGTCCAATACCTCCTTCTTGTTCAGGACCACGAACCTTATGACCTCGTCGGGGGTGACGTCCATGTCCTCGATGAAGGGGCATCCGGCCGCGCATGTCCCGCATTGGTAGCATCCGAAGATGTTTTCATCGCACAAATCGGCAATCTCGTCTGTGAGCTTGCTGTCGGACGCCACAGCCACTTCCGCACGGGTCGCCCGATGCTTGCCCTTGGACACCGCCTCCATTGTCACCCCTAATCCTGGTTCCTGCCCCGCATCCATCATTTGGCCTGATAAATACTGTTTGGACAAGTGAGGCAGCCAACTAAATACCACGTATAGCATAACCATATATAAGTTTTAAGCCTAGGGTATTTTATCCAGATGTCTTAAAGACGCGCCTGTGGGGGATGTGAGCGAGGCTTAAACATCTCGCAACCCACTACGGATACAATATATACGGCCTCATACCATAATCGTTATGGAGTGCCCCTGTCGTGGGCGAAACCGAAGCCCCTAATGCCATCGAGGATAGAGCGCAGCGTCGATATCTCCGTGATGACCAGGAGGTCTATCTCCATGTGCGGCGCCGGCTCCGGCGTGTATATCATGTCTATGCCTCGGGAGCGCGTCCTGAGCGACGGTTCGGTGTTCATCACCTCGACGTTCTGGAGGACCAGGCGGCGCCCGTCCCCCGCGCGCTGGAAGGCCAGGTTGCAGTAGGGCTCGATGAGCATCCCCTGCTCGACGGGGTCGAGCCTCCGGAAGCTGAGTCCGCCTTTCCTGTCCAATCGTTCGAGCAGGCGCTTGCCGAACTTGAATATCTGAGGATTGTTTAAGTTCAGGTTCAGCTCCCCCTTGCGGATCAGCGTAAGCGTGTCGTTGAAGAGCCTGCCGTCCAGGCCGAAGCGGAATACCCAGTCGATGCCTATCGGTCGGCCGCCCCGCTGCTCGAGGTACGAATCCTTGTAATCGTCCATGTGCGCGTAGACCTCGATGCTCGGGCATCGTATCGTCTCGTTCACCACTTGGCCCAGCGCCTTCAGGTACCTGAGCTTGGAGAGGATGACCCCCTTCTTCGTGACCTCGACGACGAGCGCGACCGGGTACTCGAAGCCCTTTAGCAGAGACTCGTCCAGGGACATGATGCGCGTCAACTTCAACTCGCCGGCTACCAATTGATATACGGAGATATAATAATTGGGAAGGCGGGGGGCATTCCTACTTTCCTATGTTAGAGCTTAGAGTGATGTGTTCTGCTTCCAAGATGACAGATACACAAACCAGACCGCGACCACTTGGATAGCAGCTTAATTGGTCAGCTATGAGGTGGTCTTGTCCGGTCCCTCTCTCCGTCCAAAACAATGCGATGCGAGGGACCGGATTTGAACCGGTGAACCACTAAGGAATGGATCTTGAGTCCATCGCCTTTGACCAGGCTTGGCAACCCTCGCTCGTGCCCTTATCGGACGTGGCGAATAAGAAACTTCTGGTAAGGGGCGCTCACATCTTTCCCATCTCGCGCAGCTGTCCCTCTATCTTTGTAATCCTGTACTTGTCGCCCTTCTTGCGCTGCCATTCCAGGGCTTCCTTCAACAACGTGATGGCGCTCTCGGTGTCGCCCTTCTTCTGGTAGAGGGTGCCGAACTCCTCCTGGGTTGTGGCCAGGTAGTCGGGGGCGCTCTGCCCCGCGAGGACGGCGATGCTGCGCTTGAAGCGCTCGATGCTCATCTGCCATTCCCTTCTCTCCCGGTGGTACTTGCCCCACATGCAGTCAAGCTTGGAGTGCGCGACCGGGTCCGAGAAGTCAGACAGGATGCGCTCGGCCCTGTCCAGGTGCTTGCGCGCGTCGTCGGCATGGCCGCTGTCGGTTAGTGCGCTGGCCAGGTTCGTCAGCGTCCATCCCTCCATGCGCGCGGCCTTGCCCTTCTGGCAGAACTGTATGCCTCTTTCGTACGAGTCAATGGCCTTCCTGAAATCGCGCATCTCCTCGTAGACGCGGGCCAGGTTGTTGTAGACGCGCCCGGACTCGGGCCAATTCTCCATGTTGCGGAATATCTCCAGGGCGCGCTCGTTATGCTCGATGGCCGAGCGCGTGTCCACGAGATCCAGGTAGACGTTCCCCAGGCCTGAGTGTATTGTCGCCCGTGCGGTGTCGAGGCGGACCTTCTCCCCCTTGGATACGGCCTGGATGCCGGCGAGTATCTTGAGGGCGCGCTGGTACTGCTCGAGCGCGGTCTTGTGCTCGCCTGTGCGCCACGAAAGCGAGCCGAGGCCGTTCCAGCAGAGGGCGAGCTCGTATCTGTCCCCCGATCTCTCGGCGATGGCCTCGTCGTACATTGCCTTGGCCTCGCCGTGCCCCTTGCTCATGGAGCTGAGGACCCTGGCGAGAAGCCGCGCCGTCCTTGCCTGCGTGATGAGGTCGACGCTCTTGCCCCCCTGCTTGACGATATCCATGGCTCGCCTTGCAGCGGCCTCGGCCTCCCTAGTCCGGCCGATGGCGAGCTTCTTCTCGGCGATGGTGAGCTCGGCCTCGACTTGTGTGGATTCTTCCACCCGGGTCGCGCTCGGCGCGGCGGATGTCTCGAGCGCCTTGACGTACTCTAGGATGCCTTTCTGGATTTCGAGCGCCCTCTTCTCCCCGGTGAGGGGGATGATGGCCTTGGAGATGCGCGTGGAGAGGGGCTTGAGGTTGCTGGCTCCAATTTCTTCGAGCTTTATGTCCATGTCCTGGCATTGCTTCCTGAGTATGTGTTTCCCCATGAAGCCCACCTCGCGCTCGAGCATCGTCTCGAGCTCGACGCCGAGGCTGGAGCCGCCCTTTTTCTGGTCACCGTTTTCGGGGTTCAAGCGCCCTTTTCCTCCGTATAGGCCTCAAATCGGCATTGGTATAATAGACTATCGCTAAAACGCAACTTTTTACGATTCTGCTCAAGGGGTTTGATCGCAAACCCCCTTGACCCCCGCGGCGGAAAGGATTTCATCACGGAGAGCGGATGTGTCCAACTTTGGGAGGTGCTAAGGAGAATCGATTATAGTGATTATTAAGTGAAGATTATCCTTAGCGCCGATCCCCCTTTGAACCCCTGGAAAGGATTTACAAACTAAGGGCATTCGACTCCATGCCTATTTCATCTGGGAATGCCCGATAAACATACTTCGTCCGGGGTCCTAGGGGAATTCAATTCCCAACATTTTCCGGCGGGAGAATGCACCTAGTGCTTGAATTCCCGCAGGCCGGTGAATATCATCGCCATGCCGTGCTCGTTTGCGGCATCAATTGAGTCCTGGTCCCTTATCGACCCGCCGGGGTGGGCAACGGCGGTGACGCCGCCCTTCGCCGCCTCGTCAATGCCGTCCCTGAAGGGGAAGAACGCGTCCGAGACCATAGCCGAGCCCGCGCTCTTCCCGTGCGACTTCATGACCGCGAGCTTGACCGCGTCCACGCGGCTCATCTGCCCCGCGCCAATGCCCACGGTCACCTCCCCCTTCGCGAGGACGATGGAGTTGGACTTCACGTGCTTGACGACCCTGTAGCCGAACTCCAGAGACGCCATCTCCTCCGGAGTCGGGGCGCGCTTCGAGACGACCTGGCACATCGACGGGTCGAGGCGCTTTAGGTTCCTGTCCTGGACGAGCAGGCCGCCGACGACGGAGCGCAATTCTCTTCCACTTGCATCCTTGCGCCCGAGCTCCCCGACCTCGAGGATGCGGAGGTTCTTCTTCTTCCTCATCTGCTCGAGCGCGGCCGGATCGTACGACGGAGCGATGATTATCTCGAGGAAGACCTTCTTCAGCCCATCTGCGATGGGCAGGGAGAACGGTCTGTTGAGGGCCAGCACCCCGCCGTAGGCAGAAAGCGGGTCGACCTCCATCGCGCGCCTGAACGCCTCCTCTATGGTGTCGGCCGACGCCACGCCGCAGGGGTTCGTGTGCTTCACTGCCGTGACCGTAGGCCTCTCGAAGTCCTTGACCAGCTCCAGGGCATCGTTCGCGTCGAGAATGTTGTTGTAGGAGAGCTGCTTACCATGGAGGACCTTGGCCGAGGTCACCGAAGGCTCCGTCAGCCGAGCCTCCCTGTAGAACGCCCCGCCCTGGTGAGGGTTCTCGCCGTAGCGCATCTCCTCGACCTTGCGGAAGACCGGCACCAGAGTGCGCGGGAATCTTTCGTTCGGCAGAAATCTTCCGTGCAGGAAGGCGAAAATCGCCGCCTCGTACGTTGCCGTGCACTCGAAGGCCTCGACGGCCAGGCGCCTCCGGGTTTCGGCGGAGAGCGCTCCCCTTTCCCTAAGCTCGGAGAGCACGAGCGGGTACTGATCGGGCGAGACGACGACGGCCACGCGCTCGTGGTTCTTCGCCGCGGAGCGGATCATCGATGGGCCGCCGATATCGATGTTCTCGACAGCGACCTCGATCGGGACGGCGTTGTCCGATACGGCCTCCTCGAACGGGTAGAGGTTGACGACGACGATGTCGAAGGTTCCGATGCCCTGCCCCGCCATCTGGGCCATGTGCTCTTCGGTGCCGCGCGCGAGGATGCCCGCATGGATTTTGGGGTGCAATGTCTTCACCCGACCGTCAAGCATCTCGGGAAAGCCCGTCACGTCCTCGACGGAAACGACCTTGACTCCTGCGGCAATCAGCGCCTTGTACGTGCCGCCGCTGGAGACGATGTCATATCCCCTGGCGATGAGCTCGCGCGCGAGGTCGACGATGCCGGTCTTGTCGTGGACGCTGATGAGCGCCCTCTTTTTACCATTGGCCATGTGACCGAGGGAGAATGGCGAGGTTGAGTTTAACATTTACTATAAAAGAAAAGGGCCGAGAGGGGTGTCCCCTCGTTCGTTCAATGTAAAAATATAGGCCGAGGGGGAGATTTGAACTCCCGTGTACGGATCTGCAGTCCGCCACATGGCCGCTCTGTCACCTCGGCACCGTGTCATTTTCCTGTTAGGGTTTCGAAGATAGAGGGGCATGGCTATATTAAGTTTTTTAACCAGAACATGAGGAGGGCATCACAAATCCCAACATTTGGACGGCTATTTGCACCCTCTCAATTTCGGTATCGTCAGCTCGCCCTGCGGCATGACGATGACCGTGGGCTCTCCGATTCCTTCGCGCCTCCGGGCAATGGCGCCGTCAATGGCTTTCTGGATGCCCGGGGAATGTTTCAGCCCCGCGCTCTCAAGGGTTTTTGGCGGCAGGTCGCTGACCACCACGACCTCCGCCATCTCCTGAAGCTGCCGGATGCGCACGGCCTTGTGGTACCCGAGTTTGTAATGCCTCTCCATGGCCTGCAGGAGCGCTCCGCAATCCTTGTATTCCCTCAGCAAGCGCATGAAAGAGTCGCTCCCGATACCGTCCACACATTTTGCGACCCAAATAATCGTGCCGCCGTCCTTGAGCGCCAGCTTGCCGTTCTCGAGGACGTGCTGCGCCTGGTAGAGCGTCCTGTCCTTCGGGTGCGTGGCGCAAGCAACGACAATGTCGACCTTTTCCTTTATGGGGCAGCAGTAGAGGCCATCGGCCTTGTCCGTCAGTGCGTGGAAAGAAGAGACCAAATCCCCGCACGCCGCCGAATGGATGCCGCCCGAAGGGGCCTTAACGGTTTGAACAGAGAAGATTCTGTCCTGGTCAAGCATCTGCGCGGCCTCGGCCATGTCCTCGTGCACGGGGTTGCCCCCGAGCCTGAGGGGGAGGGAATCGGGGCTGATTGCGTGGCGGTGATTCTGCTCAACGGTATGGTATGCCGATGTCCCTGGCAGGAAAGCCTTCCTGCCTCCGGAATATCCGGCGAAATAGTGCGGCTCGATGCCCCCTATCGACAGGACCTTCCGAGCTTCGGCGACGAGCCTATTGAACGCCACTTCCGTGCCGCGAGATGTTTTGCCCATCCTCTGAAGGCTTTTGTCCGATTTTGAATCGTGAAAGCAGACCATTCCTCGGAATTTTTCCAGTCGCTCGCCGAATATTGTGGAGAGCCCCTGTTCGCCCGGGGGCTCGTGCGTCCCGCACGCGACGATGAACTTCAGCTCTGCGACCTTGGAGATTGAGGGGTAGAGGGCCTCGATGACCTGGCTGGTGGGAGTCGAGCGCGCCGCATCGTTGACTATGACGACGAGATCCTTAGCCCCGTTGAGGAAGTCCTCCAACCGCCCCTTGCCGAGTGGCTTGCTGAGCGCCGCCGCCAGCGCGCCCACTCCATCGCATGATTTTGCATCGGGTGGCGAGAGCACTGTGCAGGTGGCATCCACGCTGACGCACTGCCTATCATTGCCGTAGTGGAGGTCGAGGCGCATCGGCGCCCCATGCCTCCAGGTGTTAATAATTTTCCCGCCTATATCCTGTTCCTGACGATGTCCTGCACGACTGATGGATCCGCGAGCGTCGTCACGTCGCCGAGCTGATCGACTTTGCCGACCGCGATGTTCTTCAGTATGCGGCGCATGATCTTCCCGCTGCGGGTCTTCGGCAGGCCGTCAGTGAGCTGTATCTTGTCCGGCACGGCTATCGGTCCCATGGTCTTACGCACGTGCATCGACAGCTCCTTCTTCAGGTCATCGCTCTTTTCGACGCCAGTCTTGAGTATCACGTATGCATAGATTGCCTCGCCCTTTATCTCGTGCGGCATCGGGACGACTGCGGCCTCGGCCACCTTTGGGTGCGAAACCAGGGCGGACTCGACCTCCGCCGTGCCTAGCCTGTGGCCGCTGACCTTGATTACATCATCTACGCGGCCCATTATCCAGAAGTAGCCGTCCTCGTCGCATCTCGAGCTGTCGCCGGCGAAGTAGATGTGCTTGAACCGTGACCAATAGGTCTCCCTGAACCTCTCGGGCTGGCCGTAGACGCCCCTCATCAGGCCCGGCCACGGCTTCATTATGCAGAGGTAGCCGCCCTCGTTCGGGCCGGCTTCTGTGCCGTCTTCCCTGAGTATCTTGGCCTCGATTCCCGGGAACGGCAGGGTCGCGGAGCCGGGCTTGGTCGGGATGGCGCCGGGCAGGGGCGTTATGCAGACGCCGCCGGTCTCGGTCTGCCACCAGGTGTCCACGATCGGGCACTTCTCGTGGCCGATGTTCCTGTGGTACCATATCCATGCCTCCGGGTTGATTGGCTCGCCGACAGTGCCGAGGAGCCTCAGCGATGAGAGGTCGTGGGCCCGCGGCCACTTCTCGCCCTCCCTCATCAGCGCGCGTATGGCCGTCGGGGCGGTGTAGAGGATGTTTATCCTGAACTTCTCGACGATGTGCCAGAACCTGTCAGGGCCAGGATACGTGGGCACGCCCTCGAACATGAGCGTCGTCGCGCCCGCGCTCAGCGGCCCGTAGACGATGTACGAGTGGCCGGTAACCCAGCCGATGTCGGCCGTGCACCAGTACGTATCCTCGTCCCGGTAGTCGAATATCCATTTGAAGGTCACGGTGGTATAGAGCATATAGCCGCCGGTCGTGTGCATCACTCCCTTGGGCTTTCCCGTCGAGCCACTCGTGTATAGCAGGAAGAGAGGGTCCTCGGCGTCGAGCTGTTCCGGCTCGCACACGCCCGAGGCCTTGGCCATCTCCTCGTGGTACCAGACGTCCCTGCCATCGAGGAATGGCACGTCTATGCCGAGCCTCTTGACGACTACGACCTTCTCGATGGACTGGCACTGCGCGACCGCGGCGTCTGCGTTCACCTTGGCGTTTATGGTCTTGCCCGAGCGGTAATATCCGTCCGCGGTGATGAGAACCTTGCACGTGCTGTCGTTGATGCGGTCCCTGAGGGAGTCGGCGCTGAAGCCGCCGAAGACGATGCTGTGCATGGCGCCGAGGCGCGCGCAGGCCAGCATGGCCACGGGCAGCTCTGGTATCATAGGCATGTAGATGGAGACCCTATCGCCCTTCTTCACGCCCATGCCCCGGAGGACGTTGGCGAACTTGCAGACCTCGTTGTGGAGCTGCTGGTACGTGAGGGTGCGGACCTCTCCTTCGGGCTCGCCCTGCCAGATGATCGCGGCCTTGTTCTTTCGCCAGGTCTTGAGGTGCCTGTCGATGCAGTTGTACGAGGCGTTGAGCTTGCCGCCCTTGAACCATGTGAACTTGGCGTTGTCCTGGTCGTACCAGTCGAACACTTTGTCCCATTTCTTCGAGAACCACTCGAGCTCTTCGGCCTGCTTCTCCCAGAACTTTGCCGGGTCCTTTATAGACTCCTTGTAGAGCGTCTGGTATTCGCCCATGCCCTTGATGCGAGCTCTCTCGCTGAACTCCTTTGAGGGCTCGAACTTTCGCTTCTCATCCATCATCGACGTAATAATCTTTGGTTCGGTAGACACGTTGACCCCCCCGTCCAGCTTGAATCGGGTCGCGACAAAGAATGACAAGAATCTATATAACCCCTTATTGACAATGATTAGCTTATCTCATGTAACTGGCACCATAGCAAATTATTAATACGCAGACCGCAAGACGGGGGCACGGGCGCCCCATGGGTCCCTCGGGGAGCCGGACGTGTCGTCCAGCAATGACGCGATGACAACCCGGGCGTCCAACAAACCCTCGGCATAGGGTTAAGTCCGCAGAGGGAGCGAAGCTTGCCGTGAAGCGGTCTGTTAGTGCCGAGGGACACTCAGGATTTTCTTTTACGAACCATGAAATAGCCAGCAATGACGACACATGCTAGTATTATAACAATTACAATAATCAGCCAAAGATTTTTCTCGATAAAAGACGGGGTATACGACGTTGTTGTTCCAGGTACACTGCTCGAACTCCTCGGGTTAGTGTTGTTTTGGTACTCTTGGATGTTTGTGTAGCCATCGCCATCAGAATCGTCCGCGCCCGAATAATTTAACGAATTGAAATTCAACATTTCCCAGTCATCCGGAAGACTGTCCGTATCTGAATCGTTTGTGAGCAGAGAAAAAGATACGGAAATCTCACCGGAGGGGGTGCCTTCTCCAATGGTATTGAGCGCTGAAATTTTATAGTAGTATGTTCCATTGTACGTTAAAATTGTATCAGTATAATTCAATACGTTTCCCAATATCGTAAAGTTATCGGATAAACCAGTCTTCAGTCCTCGATAAATCTTATATTTTATGACGGGCGAGCCTCCATCCGAAGATGGCGGCGACCATGTGATGTGTGCTTGAAGACCATTGCTCGTACCGGTCACATTCAGCGGTGGAGAAGGACTTACAGGAGGCACATTTACAACGGTTTCGCTGGATAAACTGCTCTCCCCGACCGAATTGTTGGCACTAACTTTATAATAATATGTCTGACCGGGAATAATTGCGTAGTCTTTATAGAAAAATTCAAAGTGGAATGTATAGAGTAAGGTTTCGCCATTGGGGGTAGTCCCTCTGTAAAGCGAGTAGTTCGTTATAGCTGTTCCCCCGTCGTTAAGTGACCCAGACCATCTTAACTCAACATATTGTCGTCCATCTGATTCTAGCACAGCGGATGCAGTCAACCCTTGTGGAGGTGTCGGCACTGTAGGCGGAATATAACTATACGTACGTAAACCCGGGCTAGTACCCGCGTAAATTTCATTCTTAGAATCATTGTTTAGGTCTCCAATAGAAACAGACCAACATGGAAGGATATCCCTAACAATCTCACCATTCCAAGAATTACCAAGTAATTTAAACAATCTTATCGAAGATGGCCCAGAAAGCCCGGTGATTACCTCGTTTTTATTGTCGTAATCGACATCTCCGACCGCAATTGATTCCACCGCACCATTATATATGATAAACTCGAACCATGAATTATCTATGTTTTTATAAGACCTGACTGAAGTTGATCCGACAATTATTTCATTTTTATTATCATTATCGACATCGCTGATTACTATTGATTTGATTATTGAAGTCGGTATGTAGGTTACGTTATTCTCAATCCAACTCCCGGCCAGATATTGATACATTCTCAAGGAAACAATTGTATCCCCGGCACCGAGGACAATTTCATTTTTATTATCATTGTTCGCGTCTCCAATAGCTAACGAATAAATAGAATTCGGCACGTCTGTAATGTTAGTCTCCCTCCATGCATTACTATTTTTCTTATATAGTCGAACTTCGTTTGTCGTATCACTTAGACCGACTACAATTTCATTTCTTCCGTCATTATCTGCATCTCCAATAGAAATTGCCCGAGGCCATACTGAAAAATTTTGAATGATTTCTTTATTCCAAACATTATTTACTTTTTTATACAATAACATTGAGGAATATTCCTCACCAATGATTACAACCTCGTTTTTACCATCATTGTCGGCATCACCGATCGATATCGCAGGATGATTCGCGGGAGCATTTGTGATCCTATCTTCAATCCATTGATTGTTTTCGAACTGGAAAGCGCTGACATAATAACTATTGTCGAACAGACCCATAACGACCTCTATATAACCATCATTATCGACGTCACCATTGCCGCTATAAATTACATATGCCGAGGCGTCCTTGATAATGCTCTCCCTCCAGTTAACTGGTGATCCACGTACATTTACAATAGTTATTCCAGACGATAGAATGAAAAGGCATACCAAAAGAATGTTGAATGTAAATGCGACCTTTCTCTTTCTATACATCATCCATTGGGGGATTATACAATTACATATAAACATTGCCAATTCTAAGCTCCCCTTTTAATATCCAGGCCCCATGCCGGCGCGATGAGGCCCGGCTCGCGCCTGCTGGCCGCTGTGGGCATGTACCACCTGGCCAACGACGGCTCGCTGACAGTGCTGCCGCTCCTGCTGCCGGTCATCCGCGCGTTCGTCCCGATGACCTACACGCAGATCGGCATCCTGACGGCCACGGGGCTCATCGCCACGCTTCTAATGCAATTGGCCGTGTGCCAGTTCGCACACAGGTTCAGCGCGGCCAAGGCCCTGACGCTGGGCATGGCCGTCCTCGCGCTCTTCTCGGTCATGATGGCGTTTGTCACGAGCTACGCCTCGCTGCTGGTGTTCGTCATAGGCATGAGGCTCGGCGCAGCGGCCTACCACCCGCTCGGGGTCGCCCTCGTCGCCCACCGCTTCAGCGGAGAGCGCATAGACATGGCGATGGGTGTCCAGAGCAGCGCCGGCGACATCGGCGTCTTCATGGCGTTCGTCACAACTGGCCTGCTGGGCGCGCTCCTCGGGTGGCAGAGCGCGTTCGTCCTCTGGGGGGCGATATGCCTTGCCGCTGCCCTTACGGGGCTCGGGCTGGGGATTGCCTCGGAGGAGCGCCCGCGCGTCGGACTGGGCAGCGAGCCATCATGGTCGTGGACCTTCCGCAGGGTGGCGCCGCTCATCGTTCCCCTGACAATCGGCGGTGCGGGATACAATATAATAGTTAACTACGCGCCCCTGATGTTCGGCGACGCCTACGGCCTTGGCATCGGCGAGTACACGGCCATCATAGCCATGTGGGTGGGGGTGGGCGCCGTGTTCACCCTCGTCTTCGGCAGGATAAGCACGCGCTTCGGCAGGGGGAGGGCGATAGTGACGTCCTATCTCCTCATAATCGCCGCCGGTTTCCTGGTCTGGTTCTTGACGCCGCTGTGGGCAGCCGTGGTAGCGATGCTCATGCTCGGCGCAGGGCTCTTCATGACGTACCCGGCGCTCTTCTCCTACGTGACGGAGCTCACGGGCGGCAAGCGCTCGGAGAAGGCCTTCGGCATCGTCTTCACCGCCCAGCTTACGGGCGGGTTCATTCTCTCGTACGTCTGCGGCGTCGTCTCCGATATTTACGGAATCAAGACGCCGTTCCTGATACTGGGGATAATAGCCCTGGCCGCGCTCTGCTTCGCCTCGTACTATCTGGCTAGGCTGCGTCCGCGACCTTCACCGTGACGGCGCCCACGCCCTCGACGCACGCTTCGACGGTATCCGAATGGAACAGTGGCCCGACGCCTTTGGGAGTGCCAGTGGCTATGATGTCCCCTCTCTCGAGGGTCATTATGGACGACGAGTAAGAAATCACCTCGTCGAGCCTGTGAATCATCAGCGACGTGTAGGAGTTCTGCCTCACCGCGCCGTTGACCTTGAGCCATATCTTCAGGTTGTGAGGGTCGGGGACATCGCTCGTCGGCGCGATCGCCGAGATGGGCGCGAATGTGTCGTATCCTTTCGCGATCGACCAAGGGAGGCCCTCCTTCTTCGCCTTCGCCTGCACGTCCCTGGCTGTGACATCGATCATCGTCGCGTAGCCCATGACATGAGAGAGAGCGTCCTCCCCCCGCACGTTCTTGCACTCGTCGCCGATTACCGCCGCGAGTTCGACCTCGTGGTGGATGTGTCCCACGCCGCGAGGTATGGTTATAACCGAGCCGTCCAAAACAATGGAAGTCGATGGCTTGAGGAAGAATAGCGGCTCGTCCGGGGGGAGGGACTTCATCTCCTCCGCGTGCTCGACGTAGTTGCGCAGAAGGCAGATGAGTTTGCCGGGGCGGATCGCGCCGCCGCCCTTCACGGGGATATCGACCATGCACACGGAATCCCGCGCCATGTACTTAAGGCATACGAGATGGCAGTGCTTGGGAGAATATCCGAGCGAGCAGGCGCTAGACCTCCTTAGCAATTGGTGATGGCCTGCATCTCGGTGGTCGCGTCACCTTCGACGAGCCCGAGGCTGTTGGATGGCGAGCCTTTTCCCCGAGGGCACGCAATGCAAACCGTTATCTTTCACCTCGCGCTATTCTCTCACCGTGGACGTAAGGGTCCTTTGCAAGTACCCCTTCCTGAAGGAGGCGAGGAAGTGGATGCTCGAGTCCGGAGGCGCGGACCTCAACGAGCTCGTGCGCGGCGCGGCCTTCGGGCGGGCGCGCGAGGCCGCGGAGCGGCGGGTGATGAGCGCTCTTGAAGAGGGGAAGGTCAGGCCCGGTGCCGTCGCGTCCGAGACTGATGCCATAATCGAGATTTATTCGTACCCCATCGCGCGAATGCTCGTCTCCTGCGTTGCGGATTCCTATTTAATTACAAGGTACGCCCTCGCCGAGGGGGTGTGCGCGGGCGACCAGCTGCGCCTTGACGATTCAGGCGTCCTGCTGACTGCGTGCAAAGACCTCGATATGGACGCGAAGGAGGGTCTCTCGGTCCACATGGGGGACTTCCTGAGGTATTCCAGCGGCATGCGCAGCCCCGACTGGAAGCTGGTGAACCAGGACGTCAGGCGCGGCTATGTGCGGGTGTCCAGGGACCGCCTGTCGAGGCTCGTCCAGCAGGCCCTGCAGGAGAGGATAGAGTCGGATCTCCCGATACCTATCACAGACGTGATGAATGCTGCGTTCGCCCCCCAGATTGGAAGGATAAGGGCAGTCCTCGCCGAGAAGCGCGCGCAGATAAAGCCAAAGGAGATGGGGGAGGTGAGCATATTGAGGATGCCGCCCTGCATGCGCGAATTCATCAAGTCACTCGAGAGCACGGGCAACCTCCCGCACAGCGCGAGGTTCGCTCTCACGAGCTTCCTGCATGCCGTCGGCATGGGCAACGACGACATACTGGCGCTCTTCTCCACGTCGCCGGACTTCAACGAGCAGATGGCCCGGTACCAGATAGCACACGTGACCGGCGAGTCTTCCGGTGTCGAATACCTGCCGCCCGAGTGCTCGACGATGAAGAGCTACGGCATCTGCGTCAGCCCGGACGACCTGTGCGCCAGGGACTGGATGAAGCACCCGCTGACATACTACAGGGTGAAGGGGAAGAAGAGGGAGCCGATGGGGCAGCGGGCGAAGAAAGAGGGCGCAGAGAAATAATCATTGCCCCCAAACTTTATAAACACATGAATACATCCTATATCATGGAAAAGGTAGATGAAACTGCTGTTTCTCATTGGGAAGATTATCAAAAGGATATCGATGAAAAATGCGACACATCGAAGATGATGGAAATTCCATATAAAATCGCCATAATAACCATACTTCTATACTTTATTACCTTAATCGGAGGTTTAATCCTTCATTGGAGTGAGAAAAAAGTCAACATCTGGGATGGATCTCTTTACATCTCACCATCAATTATTGGCGGCGTCGTAGCTGGAGTAATTGCGTTTGTTGGAGGATATTTAATGGGCAGATTTATCAAACGCGCTGCAATAGTCGTCCCATTAGCACTTTTATTGCCAATCCCCGCAGCGATGATTGCCTGTATGGTCGGGCCGAGTATAATACCTGGAGCATATTTATGGCGATTTGAGGTCAGGGTAGCTGATGATTATTTAATCGGTAGTTTGATGACTTTAGTAGGTAGTTTAGTCTCATTATCTGCATATCATTACGATTGATGCGAACAAGGATGATTTACTTCAGCGATCTCCACGCCCTCAGCCCGCGCTGCACCGCCGTCAAATTCCCCGCTATCGCGAACCATATGAGCATTATCTCGATGAGGTTGAGCTGGAACGGCGCCGGCAGCGGTATCTCCGACGGCAGCAGGAGCGTTATGAGCATCAGCTGTATGAGCGGCATGGCGATTAAGAGCGCGAGCCTGTCGGCGCGCCCCAGCACGCCCGAGTAGTCACGCTTCGCGCCTACGGCCTGCGCCTGCGTGCCCATGTAGCTGGTCATGAAGACGCCAAGCAGCGCCGCCAGCCCGATTATCATGTGGCGCGAGTAGGGGCTGAGCATGATGCCGCCAATCATGAAGAAGTCCGCATAGCGGTCGACGACGTGGTCGAGCATGTCCCCGCGCTTCGAGGCCCTGCCCGACATCTTGGCTATCTTGCCGTCCAGGGCATCCAGCACGCCGTTCAGGAAGACAAATATGGCGCCAAGCCCAAGGAGCCATTCGCCATACATGCTGAGGGCGAAGAACGCCCCGGCGAGGATTGCGCAGAAGAGAGAGGTCCATGTCAGCGTGTCGGGGTGCGTGTCCAGCATCTGCTTGGCGACGGGGTCCAGAACTGCATCGGCGTCCTCGCGGTACTCGTCTAGAACCACGCGAGCACCTCCTTCGACCAGTCTACGGAGCCCGGAAGGTAGCCTTCCCCGCCATCGCTGATAATCTCCTCGACGCAATCAGCGACATTCACAGCCTTGCGGGAGGTTGTGTCAATTTCCCGCACATCATCGCAATTCTCCAGGGATTCGACAAGGATGGCGTCGATGGCCTCGGCTTCGACATTCGCCTGGACTTTCGCTTTGGAATATTCTCGCGCAGCCAGCCTTTGCCTCAGCCTTTTTGGAGAGCAGCGCAACACGATGCACAGGTCCGGGCCGAGCCAGTGGCTCAGGTGCCCTTCGACTATGAGCCGCCCCCTGCGCCCGTGGAGCTTCTTCGACATTGCCGCTGTGTCTATGACAGCCTCGTCCTTTCCCTTCATGGACGCGCCCATGCGCACAGCCAGCTCGGCTAGGCTTTCGATGGCATAGCCGCGCCTGCGCAAAACCCCTGCTACCGCGGTCTTCCCCGTGCCCGGCGTCCCGGTGATGGCTATCAACACGCTCTGCAAATCGTGGCGGGGGTTATAGACTTTGCCTTCGCAAACGTTTTATCTACTCAATGGCATTGCGCGCGTACATGGCGAAGGCGCTGATGCTCCTGTCGAATCCTTACAGACCCGATCCCAGGGTGCAGAGGGAGGCCCTCGCGCTCGTCGGAGTCGGGCATTCGGTCACCATCCTTTCGTGGGACAGGGAAGGGCTGCGTTCGAGCCACAAAGACGGTCCTGTCAAGGTCGTGCGGCTCGGCCCCCGGGCGGGCTATACATCACCGCTGGACATGGTTCTCAAGCTCCCCCTGTTCTGGAAGAGGGCTATCTGGGCTGCGGCGCGCGAAAGGTTCGACATAGTGCATGCCCATGACTTCGACACGCTGCCGCTGGGAGCCGCGGTCTCGTGGCTCAGGGGCGTGCCGCTCGTCTACGACGCCCACGAGCGCTACTCGGACATGGTCGCCGGGAGCCTGCCAAACATCGCCATCAGGTTCATCGAATGGCTTGAGGAGGTGCTACTGAGGAAGGCATCGGCGTTCATCACAGTCAACGATGTCTTTGTCGAGAATTACAGGAAGAAGGGGGCGCGAAACCCAGTCGCCGTGATGAACTGCCAGGACCCGGTCGATGCGAAGCCTTCCAAAATCCGCGAGGAACTCGGCATTGGCAGCCGCTTCACTGTCATCTACATAGGCGTGCTGGAGCCGGAACGCAGCCTCGCAGAGGCAATCGAGGCTTTCAAGAGCCTTCCAAAGGACGAGTTCTTCCTCGTTCTCGGGGGCTTCGGCTCGCTTAGCGGGGATTTGAAGAGGAGGGCCGTCGGACTCGAGAATGTAAAAGTGCTGGACCGCGTACCTTCGGAAATGGTCATCCCCCACACGATGGCCGCCGATGCCGTCCTGGTCTGCTTCGACCCGCGAAACAGGAACAACAGGGACGGCGCCCCGAACAAGCTCTTCGAGGCCATGGCAGCGGGGAAGCCTTCCATCGTCGCGAAGGGGACGTATGCGGCGCGGGTGGCTGAGGAAGAGAAGTGCGGCGTGGCTATCGAATACGGAAACGCGGATGCATTGGCGAACGTTGTAAAGAATTTGAGAGATGGAAAGCACGGGGATGTCGGCGCCTACGCCAGGCGCGCCTTCTCTGAGAAATACAACTGGGGCAAGATGCGAAAGCGCCTTCTGGACGCATATAAACTCGTTCTGTCGCGCTGATGATATCATTTATATACTAAATAATATGAAGGGGTTGGCATGAAGGATGCGTTCGTCACTGGGGGCTGCGGCTTCATCGGCAGCCACCTCATAGACAGGCTGCTCGCCGACGGCTGCTCTGTGTCCAACGTCGACAGCCTCGCCACCGGCGTGAAGGAGTACGTGGCACATCACGATGGCAACAAGAGCCTGAAGAACCACTACTTCGACCTCAAGGACCTGGCCAAGGTCGAGGGCGCAATGGCCGGCTGCGATACCGTCTTCCACTTCGCCGCCAACGCCGACATCAGGCGCGGGCTCGATGATACCTTCAGGGACCTCGAGAGGAACGTCATCACGACCTACAACGTGCTCGAATCGATGAGGAAACATGATGTCAAGGACATCGTCTTCGCGTCGTCGGCGGCCGTCTACGGCGACCAGAAGACCTTCCCAACGCCCGAGGACGCGCCGAAGACACAGACGTCGTTCTACGGTGCATCCAAGCTCTCCTGCGAGGCGTTCATCGAGGCCTTCTGCGAGGCCTACGGGATGCGCAGCTGGATGTTCAGGTTCGTCTCCGTCGTCGGAGAGAGGCACCCACATGGCGTCACGTACGACTTTGTCAAGAAGCTCCTGGCGAACCCCAGGGAGCTGGAAATATTCGGTGACGGGAGGCAGCGCAAGTCCTTCCTGCACGTCCAGGACTGCGTCGACGGCTTCATGCACGCCCACAAGCACGCAAAGGGGAAGGTGAATGTCTTCAACATCGGCAACGTCGACACTATCACGGTGAGCAGGGTGGCCGACATCATCGTCGAGGAGATGGGGCTGAAAGGAGTGAGGTTCAACTACACCGGCGGTGACAGGGGCTGGATAGGGGACGCGCCCGTCGTCCACCTGTCCATACAGCGGCTGAGGGTTCTGGGCTGGGAGCCTAAAATAGGCGTCGAGGAGGGGATCAGGCGCACGGCCCGGTGGCTCCTGGCGAACAAGTGGATATACGATAAGCGGAGGTAAGCATTGTCAGTGAAGCAGGCGGTCGTGCTTGCGGGAGGCCTGGGGACGCGCCTGCGCCCGATAACCCATACGATTCCAAAGCCCATGGCCCTGGTCGATGGCGTGCCTTTCCTCGAGCTGCTTGTAAAGCGCATGAAAAGGCGCGGTTTCGATGAGGCCATCATGTTGATTGGCCATCTCGGAGAGCAGATTCACGAGCATTTCGGTGACGGCTCCAAGTTCGGTATCCGGGTGAAATATTCCATCGAGAAGGATCTCCTCGGGACCGGGGGCGCGCTCAAGCAGGCCGAGCCGCTCCTTGAGGACGGTTTCATGGTCCTTTACGGGGACAGCTATTTACCAATCGAATACGCAGAGCCGATGGCCATGTTCGAGAAGTCCGGCAAAACGGGGCTCATCACCGTCTATAGCAATAACCCCCGCATCGCCAGGAACAACGTTGCGCTCGACGATGCGGGGCTGGTCCTGAATTACCGTAAAAAGGAGGAGAGCCCGGGGATGAGCGGCGTCGAGGCGGGGGTCTTCTTCCTGAGGAAGGATGCGCTTGCCGGCTGCCCGACGGGGAAGTTCTCGCTCGAGGAAACGGTCTTTCCAAAACTGATAAAAAGGGGGGAGCTTTTGGGGTGGATGACAGGCGCGCGCTTCTGGGACATCGGCACGCCCGAGGGCCTGGAGGAGGCGCGGGGGATACTGCATGACGCTGATTAGCCGGGCGCCGGTGCGCATAAGCTTCGGTGGCGGGGGCACGGACCTTGCCTCGTACTACGAGAGGCACGGCGGGATGGTAATCAGCGCCTCCATCAACAAGTACTTCTATACGATACTGGAGATGCGCGAGGACGACCGCATTCAGATAATATCGTCCGACCTCCAGCTCAGCCAGACCGTCCGCGATTTCTACGACCTCAGGCTCGGCCAGGGGCTCGACATACCGGTATCGGTCATCAAGCACTTCAACATCCAGCGCGGGATGAACCTCTTCATGGCTTCGGAGGTGCCGCCCGGCACCGGCCTGGGCTCCTCGGGTACCGTTTGCGTGAACCTCGTCAATCTCTTCAACGAGCTCGAGCACATGAAGATGTCCAAGCAGCAGATAGCCGAGACGGCGTACAAGATAGGCCACGATGACCTCGGCATGCCGATAGGCAAGCAGGACGAGTACGCGGCGAGCTTCGGCGGCCTGAACGTGTTCCACTTCACGAAGGAGGGGGTCAAGGTCGAGCCCCTGGAGCTCAGCCACGAGATACGCAAGCGCCTGGAGGAGGACATCATGCTCTTCTTCACAGGTCGCACGAGGGACTCGTCCAACATCCTCTTCTCCCAGGACAGGGGGGGTAAGGAGGACAGGGAGGAGGTCGTCCAGTCCCTGCACAACATCAAGAGCCTGGGCTTCGAGATAAAGGACGCCATCTCCGAGGGGGACCTCAGGAAGTTCGGCAAGCTCATGGCTCGGGCGTGGGAGAACAAGAAGAGGCTGGCGAAGGGCATATCCAACGAGCGCATCGACAGGTTCTACAATACCGCCATGGACAACGGCGCGATAGGGGCCAAGCTCACGGGCGCCGGCGGCGGCGGATTCCTCATGCTCTTCTGCGAGAAGCCGCACCAGAAGGCCGTGCGCGACGCGCTCTCCGCGCAGGGGCTCAAGCAGATGGACTTCAAGTTCGATATGCACGGCGCGAAGATAATAGGAGGAGATTGAGGATGAGCGATTACAGGAAGAAGTTCATGAGGAAGTATCTGGATGAGATCGTCGAGTCGCTGCACAAGATGCGGGCCGACGCCGAGACCTTCGACAGGATTGCGGACATCCTGCTCGAAGCCCGGAAGAGGGGGGCGACGGTGTTCATCACCGGCAACGGCGGGAGCGCCTCCACGGCCTCGCACTTCGTCAGCGACCTGGCTAAGGGGACCATCGTCGAGAACGAGGCGCGGTTCCGGGCCATCGCGCTCACAGACAACATCCCGCTCATGACGGCATGGGGCAACGACTCCTCGTATGACGACATCTTCGTCGAGCAGCTGAAGAACCTCATGCGCCCCGGCGACGTGGTCATAGGAATCAGCGGCAGCGGCAACTCGCCGAACGTTCTCAAAGCAGTAGATTGGGCGCGCGAGAACGGCGCGATGACGATGGGCCTATCTGGCTTCAAGGGCGGGAAGCTGGCCACGGCCGCCGAAATCGCTTACGTGATACCCCTCCACTACATGCAGCAGATAGAGGACATCCACCTTCTCGTCGAGCACATGATAACTTCCGCGATCCGCGAGGAGTCATTGCACAGGCAGGGGAAGCCGTCCGGCGGCTGCTGAGAGAATGCCGAAAAATGAAGGCCCGGGAAAAGGTAATGTTCTCAAGGCCGTCTTTTTGGACAGGGACGGCGTCATCAACCGCAACATCGACAAGGGCTACGTGACCGAGTGGCGGCTCTTCGAGTTCCTGCCAGACAGCCTTGAAGCCTTGGCTCACATTAAGAAGAAGGGGCTGTTGGCCGTCCTGATAACCAACCAGTCGTGCATCAACCGCAACCTGGTACCGAAAGAGAATGTGGACGACATTCACAAGTGCATGCTCGCGGAAATCGAGCGCGCCGGCGGCAAGCTCGACGCAGTCTACATGTGCCCCCACAGGCCGGACGAGGGGTGCGCCTGCCGCAAGCCGCGCGCTGAGCTGCTGGAGCGCGCGATGCGCGATTTCAAACTGAGTCCTGATGAGGTACTATTCGTCGGCGACCACGAGCGGGACAGGGGCGCGGCCGAAGCCGCTCACTGCCGTTACGACCAGGTGAGCGAAAGAAGGAGCCTGTTCGAAATTACGAAAGAGTGGTTGGATTAACCGCTTATTACACCCTGGCCAACCGCTTTTTCAGTTAGATCGCAATAAACTTTATCTCGCACAAGCCTTTTCCAGTGGCGCCAAGCAATCAGGAGGCAATGTATGTACGAAGTTCGTTTCCATGGCAGGGGAGGGCAGGGCGCGGTCACGGCCGCGAACGTGCTCGCGGTGGCGGCCTTCAAGGAGGGCAAGGACGTGCAGTCGTTCCCGATGTTCGGTGTCGAACGACGGGGGGCGCCCGTCGCGGCCTTCACGAGGATCGACGAGAGGCCGATCGACATCAAGTGCCAGATATACGAACCCGATGCCGTCGTGGTCCTGGACCCGACGCTCATGGACGTCGTGGACGTCACGAGCGGCCTGAAGTCGACAGGGATAGTTATAATCAACTCGAAGAAGGACCCGAAGGAGTTCCATCTCAAAGTCGGGAAGGTCTACACGGTCGACGCGACGAGCATCGCCATCGAGAACAGGCTCGGGAGCAGGACCAACCCCATCGTGAACACGGCCATACTCGGTGCCCTCTCGAAGGTCGCCGGCAACGTCGGCATGAAGGCCATCGAGGCAGCCATAGACGATACGGCGCCCGTGAAGCAAGAGGAAAACAAGAAGGCGGCGAAGCATGCCTACGATCGCGTGAAGGGGGTCTGAGGATGGCGAAGAAGAAGATTTCTGTCGGTGGCGTGAACCCCGTCGCGGGGAGCTCGAAGAACTACAAGACCGGCACATGGCGCTCGATGAGGCCCGTGCTGCATCCAGAGCACTGCATCGGCTGCTGGACGTGCTACAGGTATTGCCCAGACTCATCTATAATCAGGATAACCGACGGCAAGAAGCGCATCGAGATCAACCTCGACTACTGCAAGGGGTGCGGCATCTGCGCCTACGAGTGCCCGCAGAACAAGAAGGCCGACAAAGAGAAGACGGACAAAAAGGCCATAACGATGGTCACAGAGGAGAAGTGATACCATGGTCAAGGAAGTCATTAAGGGGAACTTTGCGACGGCCGTGGCGGCCAAGCTCGCGAGGGCCGAAGTGATACCAGCGTACCCGATAACGCCCTCGACCCTATTCCCGGAACAGATATCCGAGTTCGTGAACAACGGCGAGATGAAGTGCGAGTACATTCCGGTGGAGAGCGAGCACAGCGCCATGAGCGCGTGCATAGGCGCGGCCGCGTGCGGCGTGCGCACGTGCACGGCAACGTCATCGCAGGGGCTGGCGCTCATGCACGAGATGCTCTTCATAGCCTCGGGGATGAGGCTGCCCATCGTCATGCCCGTGGCCAATCGCGCGCTCAGCGCTCCCATCAACATCTGGGGCGACCACTCGGACACGATGGCCGAGCGCGACGTTGGCTGGCTGCACTTCTACGCCCAGACGAACCAGGAGTGCATCGACCTGACGCTCGTAGCCTTCAAAGTCTCGGAGAACAAGAAGGTCCTCCTTCCGTCGATGATTGGGCTCGATGCCTTCGTCCTCACCCACACCATGGAACCCGTGGACGTTCCTGAGCAGGATAAAGTAGATGCCTTCCTGCCGAAGTACGAATCCCCGTACTGCTGGCTCGATCCGGCGAGGCCCATGACGATAGGCTCGTTCGCCACGCCCGAATACTACATGGAGTTCAAGCTGGCCGAGGAAATGGCCATGGAGCGCTCGTCGGCAGTCATCGACGAGGTATTCGAGGACTTCGAGAAGCGCTTCGGGCGCAAGTACCAGAAGGTCGTGGGGTACAAGACCGAGGACGCTGACGTCATCATGGTCATGATTGGCTCGATGTTCGGCACGGCGAAGGCCGCGGTCGACAATCTCAGGAAGAAGGGCATAAAGGCGGGCCTGGTCAAGATGACCGTTTACCGCCCGTTCCCCACCAAGGAGCTCTACGCCCTGGTTAAGAGCGCCAAGGTCGTGGCAATCGTCGAAAGGGCGTATTCTTACGGCCATGGAGGCCCGCTATTTGCAGACGTCTCCGGCGCATTCTACAACATGGAGAAGAAGCCGATGATGCTCAATTACATCATCGGGCTCGGCGGACGGGACATAGTGCCGAAGGACTTTGAGACAATCTACGACAAGGTCAAGCCCTCCATGGAAACGGGAAAGGCTCGAATGCGGGTGGAGTGGATCAACGTGAACGAAGAGGCGGTCAAAGAAGCGGAGGGGCTGTGATGGCCGACAAGGAGTACTTCGCGTCGGGGCACAGGGGTTGCGCGGGCTGCGGCATGGCCTCGGCCGTCAGGACCATTCTCAATGCCGCCGGGCCGAACACCATAGTGGCCAATGCCACGGGCTGCCTCGAAGTTATGACCACGGGCTATCCCGAGAGCGCATGGGAAGTGCCGTGGATCCACGCTGCGTTCGAGAACGCTGCCGCGGTAGCGTCGGGCGTCGAGGCCGGGCTGAAGGCGCGGGGCAGGCGCGAGGGCGTCAATCTCTTTGCCTTCGCCGGAGATGGTGGCACTTTTGACATTGGGATACAGGCCCTGTCCGGCATGCTGGAGAGGGGGCACAAGATATGCTACGTCTGCTACGACAACGAGGCGTACATGAACACGGGCATACAGAGGAGCGCTTCCACGCCGTTCGGCGCGTCGACGACCACGTCGCCGGCGGGCTCGGTAATCCCGGGGAAGACGCAGCGCAAGAAGCCAATTGCTGCCATCGTGGCCGCCCACGACATACCCTACACGGCGACGGCCAACATCGCCTACCCGCTCGATCTGGAGAAGAAAGTCAAGAAGGCCCTGTCGGTCGACGGGCCGTCGTTCATACAGGTCATGTGCCCGTGCGTGCCGGGCTGGGGGATACCGAGCGAGAAGTCGATGGAGATAGCCAGGCTCGCAATCGAGACCGGCGTCTTCATACTCTGGGATCTCGAGGGCGCGGACTTCAAGAACATCAAGATAACGAAGCTGCCTCCGAAGCCGCGCAAGCCCGTGCTGGACTACCTGAAGGTCCAGTCCCGGTTCAAGCACCTCGTCGACAAGCCAGATCTCATCGAGAAGATACAGAAGGAAGTAGACGAGAAGTGCAAGATGTACGGCATCGATTGAGGAACTGGCCAAACCCCTTTCAAACCCTTCTTTTCGCCATTTTCGCGCGCAAATCGACGGCCGTCGCCGATACTATCTCGACGGAGTGCCACGTGCCGAGCCTCACCCTGCCGGGCAAAATGACTGGCTTGTATTCGACGGTACGCGCGACCGTTGTCCCGCGCTTGCCCCTTTCGGTCGCGATGCACCTCACAATTTCACCAATGTAACGTTCGTTGCGCTCCTTGCCGAGTCGGAGGCGCAGCGCCGTCAGCTCACGCGAGCGCGCCTTCGCTATCCGCCCATGGACGGCGCCGGGCATCGCAGCCGCGGGAGTGCCCGGGCGCGCCGAGAAGCGGGTGACGTTTACTATGTCGGGGGACATCTTTTCGAGCGCCTTTATCGTCAAAGCGTGGTCCCTGCCCGTTTCCCCTGGGAAACCGACGATTACGTCGGTGGAAATGGTTATCCCTGGGAAGGCTTTCCTGAATTCCGCAACAATCGTGAGCGCGTTCCCCACAGAGTACCTGCGCCCCATAGCCTTTAGAACTCTGTCGGAACCGCTTTGGACG
Source organism: Methanobacteriota archaeon (assembly GCA_016214785.1). Classification (GTDB taxonomy): domain Archaea; phylum Thermoplasmatota; class Thermoplasmata; order SG8-5; family JACRNV01; genus JACRNV01. Next base: position 32,051 of record JACRNV010000055.1, on the reverse strand, counting down.
GGTAGATGGAGGAACTTGAACATCTTATCGTCCTTGTATGCCGATATGATGTCCCCGAGAATGGGGAGAACTCCTTCGGGGTTCATCATGCCGATGCGGACCACGAAATCACCCTCGATGGAAGAAGTTTTTGACATCAGGGATGGGAGACTGCTCCCAATATCCTTCCCGAATATGGCCGAATCCTGTGATGCTAGGTCGATCTCGCAAGCGCCGCGGGCCGCGAGCGCTTTGATGTCCCTGGTGATTGCCTCGATGGGACGGCTGGCCAGTCCGCCCCTGGCCAGGCGCGTGATGCAATATGTGCAGGAGCCCAGGCAGCCGCTCGAGATAGGAACGATGCCGACTGCGTTTTTCATGGGGGGAGCGAGGAGTCGGTTCGCCCCTTTCGTGCGCTCGCCCTTCTTTTCCACTGCAAATCCTCGGATGGCTGCGGCCAATTCGTCGGAATTGCCCGGAGATATATATTTAATCCGCGCCCCACCCCCCTCGGTTTCCTGTGGAAATGCGGAAACGTAACACCCTGTAATGATCAAAGGCTTTTTCAAGGCATTCAGGGCCGCTATCCTTTTTCTCATTTTCAATTCCGTATACTCAATGACCACGCAGGTTGAGATGAGCAAGAGTTGCGCATCCCGCAAATTCCTTATGATTCGGATGCTCTTGACTTTTCCAATAGCGACCTCGGTTTCGCCTCGGTTGAGCGCGCAGCCATACGCCTCGTAGTACAATTTCATAAATTGCCATCTCTTTACACAAGTGTTGTTTGGTGCTTTACCTTGAACCCGTTCATGGAAGATAGAAATTCATCACATTCGAGCACATTCTTCACATTTGTGATGTTGGGTAATGCTAGAGCTATCTCTTTTGTCCGGCCCCCCCTCCCAAAGGATCGCACCCTAGCGTTCACAAGGCCCTGCGTATCCATCTCGGATATCAGATCAGTCACCCTTCGTTGGGATAATGGCGATAATCCAGTCTTTCGGCAGAGCTGCTGGTAGGTTTCATATACGTCTCCGGTTGTTTGTCTTTCAATACCCGCCTCTGCGTTCAACGCGACGCTCATCAAAATGTGCTTCGATTGCGCGGGCAATGCCCGAATCGATTCCGTGACGTAATCTCTTTCTATGGCATTATATGCTTTCTTCACAATGTCGGTATTGATGGACTTTTCGCCGATGCGATCTGCGATCTCACCAGATATCCTCAGGATCTCGATAGCCTTTCTCGCGTCGCCGCCGACCCTCGCCTCGGTCGATGCACACAGATTTATCACAGAGTCGTCGATCGCGCCCTCCCTGAACGCTAGCTTCGCTCGTTGTGAGAGTATGTCCTGCAAATTATCAGTTATATATGGCGTGAAATGCACTTTTTCGTTGCTGAACCGGCTCTTAACCCTTGAATCGAGCAGGTCTACGAATGAGATATCATTGGCTATTCCGATTATCGACACCCTGGGGGGTGATTGTATGTCCTTTCCTCCGTGAGGTGAGTCGGACTCGTTGAGCTTCATGATTGAATAAAGGGCGTCGTCGCCACTCTTCGTGATGAACATGTCCATCTCGTCAAGAATGATGACCGTGACCCGCTTTGAATCGCCAAGCCGTTTCTTGAGTGCCTGATGAACACGATCGAGCGACCACCCCGTTGGAGGTGGGGCAATCCCTGTATCGACTTCTTCCTTAGAATAAAGATGTGTCGATATTCCGTAGAGTACGCCATAATGCGTATCAGCGGTTTGGCAATTAACATAAATGTAGTTAATCAAAATGCCCTCTCTCTCGCACTCGAGTATTGTTTTGAGCTGGTTACCGAGATATTTTGCCGTCACGGTCTTTCCAGTTCCGGTATTGCCCCAGAGCAGGACATTGGAAGCGCCCTCTCCGTTCAATAGGGGAGAGAGTATGTTGGCGATGTCGTTGATCTGTGAGTCTCTGTGCTTGAGAATCGGCGGAACATAGGACGATGTGAGCACGCTCTTGTCCTGGAAGACCGTACCTCTATTGAGGTACTTCTCGAATATGTTGCTTTCCGGCGTTGTTACCCCCCCTTGGCACGTACGAGAGGCCACGGGCTCCGCCGCAAACTGTCGAAAAGCCGCGGCAGGAGGGGGTGGATTACGCTTGCATACAAAAAGGTTGTTGCACGAATCTATATCACTGTATAAATTTATTGGAAGGTGAGAAGAGAGAGCCATGCAGGACCAATCGTCTATTGCGCTGTGCGCCTGCAGCGCACATCCCCACCAACTTTTCCAGTAGAAGAAATGGGGGGCGCCTGTCTGCCGTTACCACTTCAACTTGAACTCGCCCTTCTTGGCGATGACGCGTTTCTCGTAAGCCCCACCGAGACGCCATCCGAGCTCCTCGATGCGGTCGAGGTTGGCGAGGAATTTGGCTTTGCTCGCAGACGTCAGGTAGCCATTAAGCTCCCTCTGCATCGAGATGCGCTCGGCGAGATAGAAGCCAAGGACGAGCGCAGCCAGCGCACCTAGGAATAGCATCCAGTAGCCCCATCCGTCAAGGGGCTTGAGGAAGAGCAGCTCCACTGGCGAATCGTAGGCGACCACCCACGCGCCCAACACACCTATGACCGAAGCGGCGACGGAGAGCGCTACCAGCGCCGGGAGCAGCCACATTGCGTTGAGCCTGAGCCACCGGTCGATGCTGAACGAGGGTCCGCCTTTTGCCATGGCTCCACCACAATGTCGCGGACACTAAAAGTTTTTCGTTACCCCGAAACGTTTATCTGTTGATGCACTGTGGCGGTGGCGGAGACATGCTGCACCGAACACCGCTGTACCAAGAGCACGTCACGATGGGTGCGCACCTCGTGGAATTCGCGGGCTGGGAGATGCCATTATCGTTTTCAGGCATAGTGTCGGAGCACGAGGCCGTCCGCGCCTCGGCGGGCGCGTTCGATGTCTCCCACATGGCCAACATAGTCATCCGCGGACCGAACGCCGTCGAGATGGTCTCGCGCGCCTTCACGAACGACATCCACCGCTCCGAGCTGGGAAAAGCCAAGTACACGCACATGCTCACCGAGAAGGGGCACATCCTCGATGACATGATTGTCACGCGCATTACCGATGACGAATTTCTCTGCGTGGCAAACGCCTCGATGAGGAAGCCAGTGTCGGACGTCTTGCGCGCGCTAGGGCCCGAAGGCGCGGTCGAAGACATCTCCATGCACTGCGCGGCCATCGCAATACAGGGCCCCAAGAGCAGGGAAATCGTGTCACGGATATTCGGAGACGGCGCGGTCGAACTGAAGCCTTTCTGGACGAAATTCGTCGAGATCAAAAAGGAGTGGAAGGTCACGAACGGCGCGGAGGGCGGCGGCCACGGGGTCGCCTACCAGCACATCGAATCGGGCGATTACGTTTTCGTTTCTAGGACGGGCTACACGGGCGAGGAGGGCTTCGAGATAATCATCCCCTTCCGCGCAGCGCCCGCTCTATGGTACGAGGCGATAAAGAAGGGCGAGCCCCGTGCGGCGCCGATCGGCCTGGGCGCGCGCGACACCCTCAGGCTGGAGATGGGGTACCTCCTCTCGGGCCAGGACTTCCACGGCGACAGGACGACACTGGAGACGGGCTACGACTGGGTCATAAAGTGGGACCACGACTTCGTCGGCCGGCATGCGCTGGAGGCGCAGAAGGCCGCCGGGAACTACCAGAGATTCGTGGGCCTGACAGTCGAGGGGCAGAAGGTCCCGCGCAACGGCTACAAGATAATGGACGGCGGGAGCGTCGTGGGCACGGTCACGAGCGGCACGCAGTCCCCGACACTGAAGCAGGGAATAGCGCTCGGATACGTAGATGCTGCGGCCGCTGCGCCGGGCAAGGCGCTGACAATCGATATAAGGGGGGCGCGCAGCGCGGCGAAGGTCGTGAAACCGCCGTTCGTCAGGAAGAAGTGAAGACAGGAATAATCATCCGAAGGTGATCAAATGGCAGAGAAAATCGCGAGAGGGGGCGGAAAGTCGAATGTTCCAGACGAATTGAGAGCGCTCGTCATGCTGCCGGGGGTTACGGGCTACGAGGGCGCCGTCCGGGACTTCCTGCGCGCCGAGGCCGCGAAGCTGGCCAAGGTGCGGGTCGACAGGATGGGCAACCTCTTCGCCCAGGTCGGCGACGGCAACCCGAGGGTCGGGCTCGTCGCCCACATGGACGAGGTCGGCCTCATAGTCACGAACATCGACGAGAACGGCACTTTGAAGTTCAGGAAGATGGGCGGCATCGACGACCGCACGCTCGTCGGCAGGGTCGTGCGCATCCATACAAAAGACAGCGTCGTCAACGGCGTCCTCGGGCTCAAGGCCCTGCACCTTACCATTGACAGGGACGAGGGAGCCAAGACGACTGCCTGGGAGCGCCTGTGCATCGACGTCGGCGCTCGCAGCAGGAGAGAAGCAGAGAGGATGGGCATCCGCATGCTCGACCCCGTCACGATAGACAAAGGGTTCGAGATCATCAACGGGGGGTATGTCTGCTCGCACGGCCTCGACAACCGCATAGGCTGCTGGGCGGCGCTGCAGGCCCTCAGGGGGCTGGCCAAAAGCCGCCCGAAGGGAACATTCTACGTCGTCTGGACGGTCCAGGAGGAGATAGGCCTTAGGGGTGCAGTCGTCGTCTCCCGCACCCTGCCACTGGATTACGTCATCGCCGTGGACACCTACACCACGACGGACGCCCCGGGCTACGACAAGTTCTACGCGCCGGTGATGCTCGGCAAGGGGCCGGTGCTGAGGATGGTCGACACGAGGGCGCTGGCTTCGCCGGAGATGCGCAGGATAATCGAGAACGCAGCCAAGCGCGCGAGAATCCCGCTGCAGATCGGCGTGACCGGGGGCTCGACGGACGGTGCGGCCCTCCAGGAGGCCGGTGTGTCGTCGGCGCCAATCGGGATACCGATGAGGTACACGCACTCCCCGACCGAGATGGTGCATATCCGGGACGTCTTGAACCTTCCGAAGCTGCTTGAAGCGTCGTTGAGAGAGATATCCAGGGAGTGAGCGTCAGGCATAATCCGCATTGCCCGCAGCGAAAGGGGACTCTCTTCCGAACAACCATTGCGCGGCGCGGTTGTGCCGCTCATCTCATCCGATGCAGGCGTATAGTTCTTCCGCCGCTCGCCGCGCCTCCTCCTCGTCGCCGGTCTTGACAAGCACCCTGCCGCTGGAATAGAGGGTCATCTCGCGGCCGTCCTTTTCCACGACGCAGAGCCTTCCCGCGTCGGCGACGATGGAGTAGCCGGCACGCTTTAGGGATTCCACGGCTCTGGAAATATCGACGCTGGTCAGCCTCCTCGGAATCGCGTCGAAGGCGTCGGCGCTGCATGTCTTGACCAGCGAGAATCGCGCGCTCACAGGCGCACCGCCCCGCTCACGAGCTCCGCGACGAGGCCCCCGACGTCCAGCTTCGCCTCCTCGCCTAATATACGCGAGAGTCGCGCCCCCGTAGACGGCTTTTCAGGCACTATCGTGCAGCAGAGCCCTGGCGCCGTCGATACCTGGAAAGTGCCGAGCGCCCTCGCCCGGACGACGACCTCCTCCTTGTCCAGCCCGATGAGGGGCCTGAGCATCGGCATCGTCGTAGCCTCCTCCTCGACCGCGATGTTGGCCATCGTCTGCGAGGCGACCTGCCCCAGCGACTCTCCGGTCACGATGCAGGAGGCGCCCTCGCGCTCGCCGATGGCCTGCGCCACGCGGAGCATCATGCGCCTGCAGAGTATGCAATGCACGTGCCTGTCGCACGACTTGGCGATCCGCGCCTGCGCCTTACCGTGCGGCGCGACGAAGGTCGGCAACGGCTTCCCAGCGCGCTTCGACAGGGCGTCGGCCAGGCTCCGCACCTTCAGCATCTGCCTGTCATCGGTGAAGGGCCGGTTGTCCATGTGCAGGAGGACGAGGTCCATGCCGCGGTCGAGCATCATCAGCCCGGCGACGGGGGAGTCGATGCCGCCGGAGAGAAGGAGGACGCCCTTCATCTCAGCCCCCCGAGAAGGTCTCGAGCAGCGCGATTCTGTCGCCGTCGTGAAGGGGCTCATCGCTGGGTATCGGCACGTCATCCCTGACGGCGATGCACGATGTCAAAGGCAGGCTCATCTCAATCAGGAGATTGGAGAGCGTCGCACCCTCGCGCAATTGCACGACCTGCATTTTTCCGCATATGAGTGCCTTAACGATGATGGCGCCTCTCCGCGCGCGGTGCGTCACAGGCATCTGGAGCACCCATGCGTGCGCCTGGCGAGTTCCTCGGCCACGCCCATCGCCGTAATGCGCTTGCAGAGCCGGCAAATCTCCTCCTGGACCGCTGTCTCGTCATCGGCGTTCGCGACACGCTTCGCCGCGCCTTTAATCTTTTTGAGAGCGCGCCTGTCCCGAAGCTCTAAGCCCCCCCTCTTTCCGGCGATGTATTGGGACACCGCCGCGCTGGTCAGGCCCAGGCGCCGGGCGGCCTGGGATTGGGTATGGCCGTGCTCCTCGATGAGCGCGCGAACCAGTGCCTTTCGAACGAGCGGAAGCACGTACCACATGGACGTTTCGCATGGGGCCTTCATCTCTTCACGCTGTTAATTATAGCGCTTGATGTATTTATTATTAACGATTGTTAAATCCGGGTGCGCCGGGCTATGGCGCGCGCACCTCTGTCTCGTACTCGATTTTCGCGGTCTTGCGGAGCATCGCACCTACCGAACAATACTTTCCCTCGGAGAGCCGGACGGCACGCTCCACAGCATCCTTGGGAACATCCTTGCCTACGACGACGTACTTGAGCTTGATTTGGGTGAAGACCTTCGGGTAGTCGTCCGCCTTCACGGCGTCAAGCTCAATCCAAAAATCTTCTATCTTGACCTTCTTTTTCTTCAATATCGAGACGATATCCATCGCGGTACATCCGCCGAGCCCGATGAGCACGAGCTCCATCGGACTGGATGCTGCGGCGGTCCCTCCGACCTCCTTCGCGACATCCATTGGCACCCAGTGGTTTGTGTTCGCCCGTCCGAGGAAGGAGAGCCCTCCCGCCCACTTCACGATAGCTGTCATGGTGATCGACCAGGCATGGGGATGATGGTTAAATCATTTTACTAATCGAGGGAGTGCCACCTAGCCCGTAGCAAATAGAAGCGAAGCCGAGGGGGAGCGGTGGCAAGGACTACAAACATCCATTCTTGCCACCGCAACCCCTCGGAGCGATTAGAAACAGAATAGAAGCGCCGAGGGGGAGATTTGAACTCCCGCGGCAGAGACTGCCACCAGCTTTCAAGGCCGTCGTCCCGGCACTCGAGGCTGGCGCCGTAAACCGGGCTTAGCTACCTCGGCATTTGCGATTTTAATGGGTTAGCCTCGGAAGCTAAGTCGGTTTAAACCGGGCTTCACTGGACGAACCCAAAGCGATTGTTCGGTTCGTCCGTGCGGTCTGCGACTTTCGTCGCATCCCGCGCTACCTCGGCACCTCAGGTTTTACTCGTATCCATGTGCTTGGATATGAATTTATTGACACCCGAGAGGTCGAGCTCGAAGGCGACGATGGGATTCGACAAGCCGTAGCCGGAGATGACCTCGGGGTTCGCCTCTCCGATCACGCCCGCTTCGAAGCCTGACACTAGGATGGAGGCGCACCTGCCGTCCATGAACATCGGCTCGCTCCTCTTCTTCAGCTCCATGGGCCCGAGCCCGAGGTCGCGCGCAAGCCCGAGCACCAGCGCCTTCCCCTCAGTGAAACTGGCCTCCGGGTGCATCGAGACACCGGCGCAAAGCCGTGTATTGAGGTGGTCCCTGGCCACGTCGCCGACCTCGAACAGGCGCTGCGGCAGGTGGCGGTGCTTGTTCCCCTTCAAGACGCCCATGAGGCTCGGGAGGAGCGATATCCTGAGACAGTCGCTCTCCTCTGAGGCGGGGTTCGTTATCTTCGTGAGGGCGTTGCAGCCGAATCTGGGAGCGCGCGCCTGTTCTATTTCATTGGAGAGTGTCAGGGTAGTGACCTCGAGGTATCCGTAGCCAATCAGAGCCGCGACAGCCATGTCTGACAGCTGCTCGATGCCACGAACGGAGCCGAAGGTGCTCGCCGTTAGCAATAAGGATGGCAGTCTGCCATACCCCAGGCCGATTGCAAGGTCCTCGACGATGTCTATGGGATGCAGTATGTCGCTGCGATACGGGGGAATCCAGACTGTTATTTCATCCCCTTGAATCTCAGCGCCGTATCGCATTCGCTCGAGCGCGTTCTGCGCCGCCCTGGCATCTGCATGCATGCCGATGATTCCGAGCGCCCATGGAAGGCTCAGGCGCATCTCGGGCGTCGAGAGGTCTGGGCGCACTATCGCTCTGTCAGGATACGACACGTTCACGCTCTCGACGCTACCGCCCCTGTCTTTCAGAACGTAGGTCAGGACGTTCAGGGCCACGTCCAGGGCGCGCATGTTGGTGCCCGTGACGTCGAGGAATATGTCCCTGGTGCTCTCGTTGACCTCGGTGAGCGTGCCGTTGATGATAGGCGGGAACGAGAGGACCTGGCCGTTCGCATCCTCGATGACCGGATACCTGGGGAAGCCCGCCAGGATGGATGCGTAGTCCACCCCCTTCTCGTGCCTCTGCAGAATTTCGTGCAGACTCATCGCCTCGGATTTTCCGAGCGGCACGAACCTCACCTCGTCCGGCGCGGCGCCCCTGTACACGAACGGCGCCTTGAGCCGCGCCATGTCGTGCACGCCGATTGCGACCTTCCTCCGTTTCCGGCCTAGGGTGAGGTGGAGCTTCTCCTGGAGGTCCATGAGCGAGCGGATGAGCGGGTCGGAAACTCCCACATTCTTTACGACGCCGCATACTATGAAAGGCCTGACATCGTTCACGGACGGGTCGACCTTGACATCTATCCCGGAAGGCGAGCAGGGGCAGTCGGGCGCGCCCTTCTCGAGGCCCAGGAGGCCCTTCAAGGCTCGCGCGACGCCCTCGACCGAGTAAAGGTCCGGCCTATTGGGGAAGAACTCGACCCGAATCTTGGTGTCACCGACCTCCTCCATCTCGGCCCCCATGAGCGGTATGGCCTCGGTGATGCGTTCGAGCGAGACGTCTTTCCCGAGGAGGGACTTCAGGTCACGCACGTCGATTTCTATGACAGGCATCGCCCTCTGTCAGAGTGGAACTAAATATAATCCTTTCTGCGAGCCTTTTCCAGCCTCGCTGCGCCGGCTCGGTCTTCGGGAAAAGGTTCGCCATCCAAAAGCTCAGACCTCGCCTGCTCGCTTGGCCATCTTTAGTATAAACCTTCTGAATGGCTCTATCGGAAAGCTTTTTAACGCCCACCCTTTCACCTTGGACAGCGTGATCGCATGGGTAACATACGCCCCACTTACATAAAGCGCGTCGCAGTTGAGCTAGTCAAGCGCTATCCGGACCAGTTCACTCTGGACTTCCAGCACAACAAGGAGAAGGTCGACGAGCTGACCGACGTGACCATCAAGGCGATGAGGAACAAGATCGCCGGCTACGTGACGAGGTACGTCCAGAGGTTCAACAAGCAGAACTGAGGGCCTGCTGGGCGTTGCCATGATTATTCCCGCGACGATATAGTGTCGGAGACACCATGACAAGCTATGCCGTGGAGACAAGAGAACTGTGCCGCACCTTCACCTCGAAAGAGAAGCGCGGCGAGCCTAAGAAGGTAGTGAACGCCCTGGAGAACGCCAACCTCACGGTGAAGCCGGGGGAGCTCTTCGGCGTCCTAGGGCCCAACGGCGCGGGCAAGACGACGCTTATCAAGATTCTCTCCACTCTACTCCTCCCGACTAAGGGAGAGGCGTTCGTCCACGGACATAGCGTAAAGACAGAGTCCCACAAGATACGCTACCACATCAACATGGTCTGCGGCGGCGAGAGCTCGGGCTACGGCCTGCTGACGGTGCGCGAGAACCTCTGGATGTTCTCGCAGTTCTACGGCATACCGAGCAAGCTGGCCAAGGGCAGGATAGACGAGCTGCTGGGCGTCATGAACCTCCAGGACAAGGGCGACGCCAAGGTCCGAACCCTATCGACGGGAATGAGGCAGAAGATGAACATGGTGCGCGGCTTCATGACCGACCCGGCCATCATATTCCTCGACGAGCCCACGCTGGGGCTAGATGTCACAACGAGCCGCCAGATACGGCTGTTCGTCAAGGAGTGGGTCAAGGCAGAGACTGACAGGACCGTTCTGCTCACGACCCATTACATGATGGAGGCCGACGAACTGTGCGACCGCATCGCCATCATAGACAAGGGGACGGTTCTGGCATGCGACACGCCCGAGAACCTCAAGCGCAGGGTCAAGCGCGAGTCGGTCCTGAGGATCGAGGTAACGGGGATGGGAGATGCCAAGCCCGTCTCGGGGATAAAGGGCATCCACGCCTTCAACGCGATCACGGACCCGGCAAAGGGCGTCACGACGATCAGCCTTATCCTCGACGAGGAGAGCGCCATCTCGGACATACTCTCGGCCATAACCAAGGGCGGAGGAAGGATACAGGCGATGCAGAAGACCGACCCCACGCTCGAGGACGTGTTCATAACCCTGGTCGGCAGGGGGCTGGAGAATGACAACGATAACCAGCCTTGATTACAAGCGGCCCTCGTGGATCAGGATGAACGTCCAGGCCGTCTTCGGGCGCTCGCTCCCCAGGGTCATCGGCGCCTACAGGGAGCCGAGCTGGATATTCTTCGAGACCGTCCTGCCCATCCTGGGGATCGCGGCGTACGTCTACATCTACAAGGCCATGGGCGCGCCCGACTACTACATGGGCTACGTCATCATCGGCGGCGCGATGACGGCCTACTGGCTGAACGTGCTGTGGTCTATGGCCGCGCAGTTCTACTGGGAGAAAGAGATGGGCAACCTGGAGCTGTACATGATGGCCCCGATTTCGCGCATGTCCATCCTGGGTGGGATGGCGCTGGGCGGGATGTTCGCAACTACTGTCAGAGCTGTGAGCACGATCATCATCGGGCTCGTGATATTCAACGTCACCTTCGTCATCGTCGACCACATCCTGCTCGTGCTGGTATTCGCCTTCACGATATTCGCCCTCTACGGCATGGGGATGATGTTCGCGTCGCTCTACATGCTCTGGGGGAGGGAGGCGTGGCACACATCGAACCTCCTCACCGAGCCCATCTACCTCGTCTCGGGGTTCTACTTCCCTGTGAAGTACTTCGGGTTCTTCATGGCTGCCGCGGCGTCGTTCATACCGATAACGCTTGGGCTGGACGGGATGCGCCAGACGCTCTTCGCCAACGTGAACACGGGCTTCCTTCCGGTATGGATGGAGCTCGTCGTCCTCATCGTGCTCAGCCTGGTCTTCATCGTCCTGGCCAAGTACATGCTCGCCTACATGGAGAAGCTCGGCAAGCGCGAGGGGAGGCTGACGATGAGATGGCAATGAGAAACCTCTGGCGCACCTTCAAGAACTCGGCCTGGCTCGGCTGGCAGATGGAGAGCAACTGGGCCGACCCATACCTCTTCGCCATCTACTCGATAGTCAAGCCAATCGCAGGGACGCTCATCCTGGTCTTCATGTATATCTTCCTCTCGTACGCCGGAGGGGGAGGGCCGACGAACCCCAGCCTCTTCGGCTACATGTACCTGGGGAACGCGCTCTTCATGTACGTGGCGCAGGTCCTCTTCGGGGTCACGTGGGTCATACACGACGACAGGGAGCACTACCAGACGCTGAAGTACATCTACATCTCGCCGGCGAACTTCTACGTCTACATCCTCGGCCGCAGCGTGAGCAAGATAGCGGTGACGACAATCGGCGTGATAGTCACGATAATCTTCGGCGTCACGGCGCTGGGCATCCAGATGCCCCTCTCGAACATCAGCTGGCCATTGATGCTCCTCGGGATGTCCATCGGCCTCGCGTGTATCATAGCGTTCGGCCTGGCGCTCGCCGGCGTCTCGTTCCTCACCGCCAGGCACGCCGGCGGCATGAACGAGGGCATCGCGGGCATCTTCTACCTCTTCTGCGGCGCAATCTTTCCGATAACGGTCCTGCCTTCGTGGTCATGGCCCCTTGCATCGGTGCTGCCCATAACGTACTGGCTCTACGTCATGCGCGTGGCGTTCTTCGGGCTCGGCTCGGGCGTGGCATCCTACGACGCGATGCTGGCCGGCTATGACATCATGCAAGGGCTGCTGATACTCACCGTGAGCACGCTGATATTCATCGCGCTGTCTTTCGTCATCTTCAGGTTCGGCGATTACATGGCAAGGAAGAAAGGGCTCATAGACATGACAACAGGGTATTGACCTCCCGCCTCAAACCGCCCTTCTTGGAATCGGCGCGTCTTAACCAATAATCCATACCTTCCCATCAACGATATCTACTTTCACCAGCGTCTTGATGCATACGCCCAGTTCCTTTTCCAACGCAGCCTTCCCCTCACCTTTCTCGACCACAATGATGACGTCCTTCAGCACCGCGCCAATCGAGCGAAGCGCTTTTACTATAGCCCGAAGCGTGCCGCCAGTGCTGAGGACGACGTCGATGAATACGACCCTGTCGCCCTTCCGGACTCCGTTGATGCTCATCGTCCCGTTGGAGTACCCTGTCTGCTGGTCGACCTTGAACTCCCCCGGCAGACGGTACTCCCTCTTGCGGATTATCGAGAACGGCAGCCCGGTCTTCAGGGAGAGCGCGGTCGTGACAGGGATGCCCATGGCCTCGGCGGTGATGAGCCTGTCGCAGTCCAGGTCGGCGATCTTGACGATCTCGTCGACTATCTCTTCGAGGAGGGTAGGAGTCATCTCGGGCACTCCGTCAGTGACAGGATGTACGAAATACATGTAATCGCCGAACTTCACGACCGGCGCATCCCTCAACGTTTCCTTGACTCTTTTTAACAAACCAGGCCTCCGCCGCGGGGCGGGGCAATGCGTTAAGGAGGTAAAAGGGTTGGGCTCAGGCGCGTCATTAGAATTAAATCGCCTGGCGCGATTACCAGTCCGCCGAATGGAGACGGAAACATGGCCGAGGACATCAAGTGCAGGCTCGTCACGTGGGAAGACATCACCGAATGGACGGACAAGGTCGCGAGGAAGATGGAAGCCTCGGGATTCAAGCCCGACATTGTCATAGGGCTCACCAGGGGGGGCTGGGTGCCCGCGCGCATACTGTGCGACCAGCTCGTCTGCAAGAACCTCTATTCCATCAAGGTCGAGCACTGGGGCATCACTGCTCGGACTGACATGAAGGCGAAGCTCACGCAGGAGCTCGCCATCGATGTGAAAGGAAAGAAGGTCCTGATGGTGGACGACATCACAGACACGGGGGACAGCCTCGCGCTCTCGATCAGGCATGTGAGATCGAAGAAGCCAAAGAAGCTGAAGACGGCAACGCTCCTTCACATAACGCATTCGAAGGTGGTGCCGGACTACTACGGAGCGGAGGTACCGAAGGAGGAGTGGCGCTGGTTCATCTTCCCTTGGAACTTCAAGGAGGACCTGAACAACCTCATAGGCAAGCTCACCTACGACCAGAAGGATCCCAAAGACCTTTGCACGCTGCTAAAGGAGAGGTACAACATAGAGAGCAACGTCCAGGTCTTAAAGGCAGTAGTCGAACATCTAGAGAAGCGAGGGAGGAAATAGATAAAACCGTCTCTACTGCATAAATCCGTTAAAATCGCATAAATATCCTTATATAATTTTCAAGCGTGATGGGATAATTTAGACGGTTGGATGGCTCCTCGTGCAGTCCTAACCGAATATCATGCCCATGCCCGACGCTGCTTCGTCATCCTGCGCCTTTATCGTCGCATGGAGGGTTTCCGCGCCCTCGGTCACTCGCGCTCCGCCAGAGACCTTCACCAGTTCCTCAGCGCGTTTTATAGCCTCCTCGCTCCCCTCGACGAGCATGAATTTGTGCTCCTTGTCCTTGCCGACGGCGTCCCCGTCCCTGAGGACGATGCTCTGCCTGCTGACTATGTCGTCCGCTAGGACGGCCTCGACCTTCTGCCCGTCCGCCTTCTTGTACTGGAAGATGGCGTATACCACGCTCTCACCGGCGCAGAGTATAGATTAATATATTATAAATCTTCTATGAAGGCCCATGTCCCAAGATGACCTGGGGATGCTGCACGTCTACACCGGCGACGGCAAGGGGAAGACCACAGCCGCGCTGGGGCTTGCCATGCGCGCGGCCGGCCACGGGCGCAAGGTCATCGTCATCCAGTTCATGAAGGGGCAGATAAACTACGGCGAGCTCGAGTCCGCGAAACGAATCCCGGGCATGGAGATACATCAGTTCGGCAGGGCGAGCTTCGTGAGCAAGGAGAGCCCCGATCCAGTCGATGTTCAAATGGCGCTGGAAGGCCTCGAGTTCTCCAAGAAGATCCTCTTGGAGCGCAAGCACGATGTTGTCGTTCTTGACGAGCTCAACGTCGCCATTGAATGGAAGCTCGTGTCGCTCGCTGAAGTGCTGGAGATGCTGCACGACCGGCCTAAAGACGTCGAGGTGATAATCACCGGCAGGTATGCGCCCAAGGAAATTATAGAAATGGCCGACCTCGTGACCGAGATGAAGGAGATAAAGCACCCCTACCAGCGAGGGACGCTTGGACGTGAGGGCGTAGAATTCTGATTAGGCAAGCCTTATCTATCGTCGAGGCTTCCTCCGCACCGTGAAGCCCGCCGAGCGCGCCCGTCTCTCCCAGCTCCTGGCCATCGAGTCCCTGGTCACCCTCGCGGGACAGATAGCGGGCGTCTTCAGCATCGTTTTTCTGGTGCGCACCATTCCCGCGCAGGAGGCGAGCCTCTTCTATTTCGAGGCGTTCATCGCCACCACGATAGCCTGCTTGCTGGCGTTCAGGATAGGCTTGAAGCGCCCAAGGCTCTGGATGGCCGGGGCGATGGCCTCGCTCTGCTGCTTCTACCTCTCGTTCATATTCCTGGGCGGGCGCGCACTCCTCTTCGTCGCGCCGCTATTCTTCGCCCCTTACATCGTGGGGTTCTGGGTGCCGTTCAACGTCCTCTACATGGAGCAGACGACGAAGGAGAACCGCGGGTTCGTGTCGTGCGTGGTATTCCTCGTCTTCCCGGTCATAGGCGTCTTCTCCCCTCTCCTGGGCGCGTACATCGCCACCAGCGTCGCCTACTGGGTCATATTCCTCTGCGCGGCTCTGGCGCTCATGACGAACATCTTCCTGATATTGCTGGGCAACGCCACGCGCTCCCCGCCGCTGGCACCGAAGCCATCCACAGGCACGCTAGGGAAAAGGCTCTCGGCCGCGCTCTTCTTCGAGGGCGCCCAGGAAGGAGTGTTCTTCACGGCCACGCCCCTGCTGGCCATGCAGTTCGCCACGGGAGAGATGGCCCTCGGCACGCTCTTCGCCCTATTCGCTCTGGTCGGAGGCCTGGCGTCGCTGTGGGTGGGGCGCATTTCCGATAAGAAGGGAGAGAGGGCGCGGTATGTCAGAATCGGCGCGCTGCTCTCGGCCCCGTTCATTCTCCTTGCGGCCTTTGCGCCGTCGCTACAGATATACACAGTCGCCAACAGCGCCGTGAACGTCGCCCTCACCCTCGTCCCGATATTCCTCTTCGCCCTCGCAATGGACAGGATGGAGAAGGACAAGCCGAGCGCCGTCCTGACAAGGGAGCTGCTGCTGAACGGCGGGAGAATGCTGGGCGCGGGAACGGTCGTTGCAGTGCTCTTCACGCTCGGAGGGAGCGCGTTGGCCGTCAGCATCGCCTATGCCATCGCAGCAGTTGTGATACTTGGCTCTGCGGCCGTGAAGTAGGCTAGTATTTCTTACCGCAGGCCTGGCACGCCCCCCCATTGCCCGATTTCCGGACTGCGCCGCCGCACTTCGCGCACTCCGCAAGCTCGAGGAAGCGCCCGAGCCACGCATCCCGAACGTCCTTGATGTCCTCATTCTTGACCTTTTCCAGCAACTCGCGCAGCTCGGGCGTCGTGGCGAGGCGTTCCAAGGACGAATAGGAAATCTCCGTTTTTTTCCTCCCGGTCCTTCCAATCTGCATTAGAATCGGGGCGAGTATCGCCCCTGCGGCGAACCCGCCCACGTGGGCGATGTGGGCGGTGCCGTCCCGGACGCTTACGGCCACGAAGACGGTCTCAATGGCGATGGCCGCGCCAACGGCGATGTACACAGGGACGCGGGACATGAAGATCGGGCCGACGAACATCGCAATCTTGTCTTTGGGGTAAAGAACCAGCAGCGCGCCCATGAGGCCGAAGATGGCCCCCGACGCCCCGACTACCAGCGCCTGCTCTCCTAGATGGAAGAGCGCGAACGCCAGGGCGCCCATGAAGCCTGCGGCGACGTAGATGGCCATCGTGCGCCAAGTGCCCACCCGCTCCTCCAGGGGGACGCCGATGAAGAAGAGGACGAGCATGTTGCCGATTAGATGCATGGGCCCGGCGTGTATGGCCATCGACCAGAATGCCCTGTGCCACGACAGCGGGTCCAGGGCAAGGGAGGTGTCAAAGACCGTGTCCAGATAGAGGGAATCGAGCCCCGCATAATCCAGGACAGAGAGGGCAAGCATGAAGCAGAAGGTGACGATGTTGAGGATGAGCAGGAACTGGACGAACCACCCGTGCTTGGCAATAGCCAGCACGTACGGAAGGAACGCCAGTATCACGAAGATGACGAGGTAAAGGAGCACGCGCGCACCGGGCGTCGATTGCATCGGACCTTCTTAACCCCTCCCATAAAATTATCGGGCGACGATTCCATCAAATCCACGTATCAGGAGGTGCCCCTAAAACCTTATAACAGCGAGGGGATGGGCGCGCGATGAAGTACGACCCCTCGCTGGTCAGGCAGGTTCGCGCGGGAGTCTACCCGCCGGCCGAGGACAGCCAGCTGTTCATTGAATCTGTGGAGGTGGTGAAGGGCATGCGCGTGCTCGATATGGGCACGGGCAGCGGGGTGGCGGCGCTGCACTGCGCCAGGGACGGCGCTGCCGCAGTGGCGACGGACATCGACCCCGAGGCAGCGAGGTGCGCCTTGGAGAATGCGCGCGCGAATAATTTTTCCGTCGATGTGGTTCTGGCGGACATCTTCGACGGCATCCGCGGGAGGTTCGACCTCATCCTGTTCAACGCCCCTTACCTTCCGCATGAAAGCGATGGCGAGCCCAGGAGCATCGACGGCGGGGAAGGGGGCGCGGAGCTGATTGGCAGGTTCATTGCCAAGTACAAGGAGCATCTCCGGCCAGGTGGAAAGGCAATCATCATTGCGTCGAACCACACGAAGCTCGAGGGCTTCGAAGGCTACAGGGTTATTGGTGAACGCAAGCTGCCCTTTGAAAAGATATTTGCCTGCGAGTTCGAATGAGGGCAATCGACTTCCGGCGTTTTCCCACGCGCTCAAGGTGGTTTGGGATCAGACGAGCTTTTTCATCTCCCTTTTCAGCGCCTCGCTCACGAGCTTTCCGTCGGCTCTGCCGCGCAGGCGCTTCATGACCTCACCCATGAGCGGGGCGAGGGCGCCCTCGCCGCGGGCGGATATCAAATCCTTGTTTTCAGCGACGACCTCGCTGATTATCTTCTCCATTTCGCCTGAACTGACCGAGCCCGCGCCTATCGCGCCCAATGCCGATGCCAGCGTCGCGCCGGGGTTCGCTGCATAGTGGGCTATGACCGCGGGGACGGCCTCCTTGGAGAAGCTACCCTCTGCTAGCCCGGTGAAGATGGATGTCAGCTCTTCCTTCGAAAGTGCCTTCGACTCTGGGGTATATAGGACGGCGCTGAACACAACGGACGCCGTCTTGGGGTCGGGTGCGCCGCAGGCGCAGATGCGTTCTAATATCTCGCCGATGAGCCCGTCCTCCCGCTCGTCCACGGCGATGCTTATCCTCTGCTCGTCGATGCCCGGATACCTCTCCTTTAATTCCTTCTTTCTGACCGCCGCGCTCTTTGGCAGGTTCTCGCGGAGCCGCTTCAGCCTTTCCTCGGTCACAAGGATGGGCGGCACGTCCGTCTCGGGGTACATCCTCGCTCCCCCGGGAAGCGGTCTGCTGTAAGTGCTCCCGCCGTCGGGCGCCGGATCGCGCGTCTCCTCGGGCACGCCCTTCAGCGCTTCCGCGGCCCTTTCGGTCACCCTGGCGATGGCGGCCTTGCCCTTTTCGCCATCGGCGACGAGGAAGAGGAAGGCGTCGGTCGGTCCGCAGCGCAGCTCTTTTTCGATTGCCGATTTCTCATCATCAGTAATGCCATAGCCAGGGAGTTCGTCGGAATGCATCAGTCCCTTAACGCCAACGGTCCTAGCGCGCTGGGCGAGTTCCGTACCCAATCCCTTGCCCCCGTCTTTCTGAATGCCGAGCGCCCCCGCGAACCCCGGAAGGCGGATTGCCAGTGCCTTCCCGCCCTTGGCGATAGCGCCGGAAACCATCTTGCTGCCCGTGCCCTTTAATAGATGAGTGATGTCCGCTGCCTCCCCGGAGGGTGCGCTGGCGACTCGCTCCGCCAGGACTCTCGCGATGCCAATGAGCCGCTCCTGCCTGCCGATCTCGCCGGAGATGTAAGACGATATCATGCCCAGCTCCTGCACGCCCTTGATCTCCACCCTCGCGCCGCCGGGCACCGAGATGTTGATGTCCTCGCGCACGGACCCGATGCCGCGCCTGGCCTTTCCCGTATCTCTCAGAAGGCGCCCAATCGCCAGTGCCGCGTCCCGGGCCATGTCCGGTGCCCCGATGTCGGGCTCCGTGGCGACCTCGACCAGCGGTATACCGAGGCGGTCGAGCCTGAACGTCGCCCCGCAGCCGCCCGATTCGACGCGCCGGGCGGCGTCCTCTTCAAGGCAGACTGCCGAAATTCTCACTCGCTCCCCGCCGACCAGAATCTCCCCTCCGCGAGCGATCAGCGCCGTGCGCTGGAAGCCCGTGGTGTTCGAGCCGTCCAGGACAATCTTGCGCATGAACTCTATCTCGTCCACGGGCTCGGCGCCGAGCATGAGCGCGACGGTGAGCGCGAGGTCTATCGCATCCTCGTCAGGGCGGTGCGGCGGCTCCTCGTCCGCTTCCACGAGGCAGGATGATTCCGTGTCCTGGTACCTGAAGGACATCCCCTTCTCGGATTCGAGCCGCGCGGCCTTGTCCACGTCCCCCAGTTCGCTGAGCGTCGGCGAAAGGTGGCGCACGAACTCCCCGCGCACGCGCTCGTGCAATTCCGAAGGACAGCGGCAGAAGAGCTTCCCGGCCGCGAGCTGCTGGTGTATCTCGAGCCCTATCCTCGGGCCATTCAATCGAGCACCCTCCGCTCCGACATCTCCCCGGCGAGGTTCGATGCCATGAGCCCCCCGACTTTCTCTCCAGAGACCTTCTGCCCCAATACCCACATGAGCTTAACCCAGGCAACTTCGGGGAGCATGTCCGTGCCTTCGATGACCCCTGCCCTTGCAAGCGCGCGCCCGTTGCTGTAGACGCTGAGATTGACAGCGCCGCCGAGGCATTGCGTCGTCATGACGGCGTGCCCCCCGCCGTTGATGAATTTTTCGATTGATGGCAAGAGCTTCGAGGGCAGATGGCCCAGGCCCGTGCCTGCGATCACGATGCCTCTCATTCCGTCCATGCTCGCGCCCAGCACCTTTTCGTGCATCCCCGGATAGGCGTAAACGAGGCCGACGGCGTCGTCCATGTCCTTTTTCAGTTCAGGGCACGTGGTGCCGCGCCCCCGATGCTCGCCAGTGAGCGAGATGCCGTCCTCCCCCACAGTTCCTATGGGTTCGCCGCCCATCGTGCGGAAGGCATCCCTCCTCGTGGAATGCATCTTTCGCGCCCTCGTACCCCTGTGTACGATCGCGGAATCGTCGGAGGAGCCAGAGTGCATGAGAATTGCAACCTCCCCTAGGTCGCCGTAGGCGGCCAGCCTCGCGGCCGAGAGGAGGTTGGCCCTAGCATCGGAAGAAGGCCGGTCGGATGAGCGCTGCGATCCGGTAAGGACGACCGGCGCGTTCAGACCGGGGAGCATGAACGAGACGGCTGCCGCGGTAAAGGCCATGGTGTCAGTTCCATGTGCAATCACGACGCCGGCCGCGCCACCCTTGAGGGCCTCGAACGCGTGCTCGGCGATGTTCTGCCAGTACTCGACCGTCATATCCTCGCTCAGGATGCTGTAAAGGACTTCTGAATCGATGTTGCAGATATCCGCCAGCTCGGGCGCCGACGCCACGAGCTCGTCGGCCTTGAGGGCGGGGTGGACGGCGCCGGTCTTGTAATCGACGTAGCTGGCGATGGTTCCGCCGGTGCCTATGAGCTTGACCGCCGGCAGTTCCTTCGACATGCCTACCTTGGGGACGGAGCGCTCGGGCAAACCAATCCCCTTCTTCATGAGAACCAACTTGCTATCCCTCTCAAGCCTGAGGCCGATGTTGTAGCCGTTTTTCAGTTTCACCACTATTATGTCTTTTGACGTGAACTCGTGCCTGGGCATCAGGACGCCTTCCGCACCCTTCCTGCCCCCTTCCATTCGGACGATATCGCCGGGCCTCGCCCCGATGCCATCGAGCGCCTTTAGGACCTCTGCCTCGTAGGACATATTGACCGGGTGGCCGATTGCCATCGTTGGATAAACAGCTTTCGATTGCGCGAGAGCGCCAATTATAAGAATTATCTGAAAAATCAGAAAAGTATAAATATTCTGAGCGATATGCCGGTAGTCGGGCGATACGACATGCCGAAAAAGTACAAGGCGAAAAGCTCGTGCGGCGAGCCGCTCTGCTACAAGGTCTCCGCGGTCATAGCCGTGGACGCAAGGGGGCAAACGGTCCTCCCGAAGGACGTGAGGAGGAGGCTGGGCATCGCCGCCGGCGACAAGCTGGCCGTCATCATCCATGACAGCGGGGGGGAGGCATGCTGCATGTCCCTCATGAAGATCGACAACCTCTCTCGGATGGTACGGGGTCCGATGAGGGCGATATTGCAGGAGGGTGACGTATGAAAGGCAAGAAGATTGACGAAGCGAAAGTGAAGAAGATGGTGCGGGACGGCTACGCGAAAGTGGCGGTTTCTGGTGGGTGCGGCTGTGGATGCGGACCCCAGTGCACATCATCGGCCATAAGCAAGGAATTGGGATATTCCGAAAAAGACATCGGGGAGGTGCCAGAGGGCGCCAACCTCGGCCTCGGCTGCGGCAACCCCATTGCCCTGGCATCCCTAAAGAAGGGGGAGGTCGTCATGGACCTGGGTTCCGGCGGGGGATTCGACTGCTTCCTCGCGGCGAGCCGGGTAGGTAAAAATGGCAAGGTCATTGGCGTGGACATGACCCCGGAGATGCTAGACAGATCGCGGATGAATGCGAAGAAAGGTGGGTATAGGAATGTCGAGTTCCGCCTGGGGGAAATCGAGAACCTGCCCGCCGCCGATAATTCGGTCGATGTAATAATATCGAACTGCGTCATCAACCTCGCCCCGGACAAGCTCAGGGTGTTCAGCGAGGCTTTCAGAGTCCTGAAACCAGGCGGAAGGCTCATGGTTTCGGACATAGTCATCACTAGACCATTGCCGGAAAAGGTCATGGGGTCCGTCCGCGCCTACGTGGGGTGCCTGTCGGGCGCAATCATGAAGGATGATTACCTCAAGATGATCAGGAGCGCGGGTTTCAGGAGCCCGAGGGTCGTCGGGGAGACACAATATCCGGTGAGTTACATGAAGAACGACGAATCCGCGAAGGCCATTGGCAAGGAAGCTGGCCTGACCGAGAAGGAACTGGAGCGGCTCGGAGCGTCCATCCTGAGCATCAGGGTCAGCGCCGTCAAGGGGTAGGTGCGCAACCATTATTTACGGCGTGACCGATGCTCTGCCGATGAGCGCGAGGATAATCGACGGCCGGGCGATAGCCGACGCCATCGAGACTGAGGTCAGGGCCGATGTCGCCAGGCTCGCCGCGAAGGGCGTTGCGCCGCGCCTCATCGTGATCCTCATAGGGGACGACCCTGCCTCTCAAACATATGTGAAAAACAAGGGCAAGGCCGCGACCAAGACAGGGATATCGTCTGAAACAATCGCGCTCTCGGAACAGACAGACGAGAGTTCGCTCCTCAAAATCATTGGGGACCTTAACGCGAGAAGGGACGCCCATGGCATTCTCGTTCAAACACCCCTCCCCTCTCAAATCGACGGCTCCAGGGTCATCGAGGCCATAGACCCCGCGAAGGACGTGGACGGCTTCCACCCGCTGAACATCGGCAGGATGATGTCGGGCGCAGATTGCCTGTTGCCATGCACGCCATGGGGCGTGCAGGAGCTGCTCGTCCGGAGCGGCCATTCACCGGAGGGCAAGCACGCTGTGATAGTCGGGCGCAGCAGCCTCGTCGGCAGGCCGCTGGCCAACCTCTTGACACGAAAAGGGCGTGGCGGGGACGCGACCGTGACGCTGTGCCACTCGCGCACGAAGGACATAGCAAAGCACACGCTCAGCGCCGACATCCTGATATCAGCCATCGGGAGGCCGAAATACATCACTGCCGGCATGGTGCGCAGCGGCGCGGTTGTGATCGACGTCGGCATAAACAGCGTGCCGGATTCGAGCGCGAAGAACGGGCGCCGCCTTGTCGGCGACGTCGATTTCGAGGCCGCGAAGGAGAAGGCCGACGCCATCACCCCGGTGCCTGGCGGCGTGGGGCCTATGACGGTCGCAATGCTCATGAAGAACACCGTCAAAGCCGCCAAAATGCAGACGGGAAATCAAGAGGAGCTGCCGGATTCTACTTTTTCGTAAGCATTTTCGCTCGGAATATTTTCATCTCGGGAGCCCCGCTGGTGTGAGCGCGTCCAGCATCAGGTGCGACGCGTATCCCAGAGAGACGAAGAGCGTGACGTGCGAGTAAATCGGCGTATAATTCAGGAGCAGATAGACGCCGAGGGCGCACATGACCAGCGCAGCTACAAGCGCGCGCCGGCTGTGGAACCCGCCCCTGTGCTTATTCGTCCAGGCCGGCTCGAAGATGTCGGGGAGCGAGGAGGCGATTAAAGCCTCGAGCATTGCCAGACCGTAGATGTAATATTCCAGATTGGCAACGTAATGGTCTATTGCGTATGCGCTCCCGAGGGCGAGGGCAATGGCGAAGAGCGCGTGGGACCTCCTGCGCATGCTGGGGGCGTATGCCGTTGCGGGAGATATCCTTTAGGGCGTGGGAAAGCAATTAATAGCCCAAGGGGATGCGCAGTGCGTGTCAAACTGCGTCGAGCTGAAGGTCATCGTCAGCACGATCGAAGGGCGGGGGAAGGCGAAGCTTAATGGCGACGCCTTCGCCGAGCTGCAGCTCTCCCAAGGGGACCGCATCTCGGTGTCGTACGCCGAACAGAGCATCGTAGTCGAGGCCTACCGCGACCCGATTTACGTCGCGGGCGGCATCAGGCTCATGGCCAGGGACGCCGCAGCGCTCGGCGCTGGCGAAGGCTCTACTGTAAATACATATGACGGCGAGGTCGTCGTGCGACCAAAACCCGCGCCGTCCCCGAAAGGCAGGAAAAAGCGGTGAGGACTATCTCACACCTAGGCTCGCCAGCTCCCCTTTCCTGTCCCACTTAAAGCCTAGCCTCTTCCTCTTCTTGGCCGCGCCGCTCTGCATGAGGTATCCGACGAGGAGCGGCAGTCCCACGCTCGCTTCGAGGAAGGCCATCTCCTTGCTCGCCTCCTTGTGTACCTTCCCCCATGACTGCGCCTCCTTGAGCGTCGAGCCGCTGAGTCCGCCCCAGTGCGGAGCGTCGGTCGTGAGCTGTATGGCGTACGTGTGGCCCTCTATCTCGCGCTCGAAGACGTAGTTGGCCATGACGACGCCGTCGTTTATCCAGTTCTTCGGCGTGCCCCCGCCGATGTAGACTACTCCGGTCTCGCGTGACTTGTTTATTATCGAGAGGAGCTCGTAGTTGTCCTTTATCGAGTCGAGGCTCACGTGGGGTCTGCCTTTCTTCTGTGAGTGGTAGATGGTCATGCCTATTCCAATGCTGCTGTCGTTGAGCGCCGGCGAGAATATCGGCACTCCGCGCCTATACGCAGTCCCGAGAACCGAGTTCCTGTCCCCTTTGGCCTTCTCACCGAGCATGGCGAGTATCTCCCTGCTCGAGTACGGCCTGGGATCGAGGGAATTCAGCATATCGCCTATCGCGCGGTCGGTCTCCTGGAACTTCACCTCGTCCACGAGGGTATCGTAGATGCGGTCTATCTCCATCTCCCTGAGCATGACGTCGTCCATGGCCGGGTGGCCGACGTAGTGCTGGAACCCCCGCGCCTGGTAGAAGTCCTGATACATGACGGCGCCTGTAGATGCAATGACGTCGACCATGTTGTACTCGATCATGTCGCGGATGACCTTCCGCAGGCCGCCGGCGATGAGCGCGCCCGACAATCCTAGAAAAACCGTAGGCCTGTTCTTGGCAGTCAGCATCCGCTCCCATACAGAGGCGCAGGAGCCCAGCGCCCTCGCCTGTATGGACGCGCCCTTGAACGCCTCCATAAGGTCCTTGACCGTCGAAATCTTCTCAAGGTCTATCTGCTTCACGGGCTTGCTCAGGACGTCGCCTCGCCTCACCATTCTATCACTGGGGCGCGATATGAGGCCGTATTATAAAACGTTAATCGCAGAGGACAGAAATTTGCGCGCCGCGGCCGCGGCCCCGAACCCGTTGTCTATGTTCACGACCAAGACGCCGGGCGCGCAGGAGTTCAGCATCGTGCTCATGGCCGCGAGCCCGCCTGCGCCAGTGCCATAACCGACGGACGTTGGCACGGCGATGACTGGAAGCCTCAGCAGCCCTGCGATAACGGACGGAAGAGTCCCCTCCATGCCAGCCACGGCGATTACTGCGGCGACGCGGGCCTTTTCGCACTCGTTCATCGCGTTCTTGGTCCTGTGTATGCCAGCGACGCCGCGGTCGTAGAGCCGCAGAGCTTTCAATCCCAGGTACTCGAGGCTCAGCGTAGCCTCCTCCGCGACGTAGCGGTCGGAACTGCCTGCGCTTATGACAGCGACTGTTGCATCGATGGGTTCGAGCGGAGCGCCCGCGCCTTCGACGACGATGCCGCCGCACTCGTCGTCGGCGACCATTATCTTTTTGCCGAATTCTTTCCTCAGCAGAGCGAACTGCCCTTCGTTGCATTTAGTAATGAGCACGTCGTGGCGCCTCGCAAGGCCTTTGACGGAAACGATTAGGGCGCGGGCGCTCTTGGACGGCGCGAACACTACCTCCGGTATCCCAGTGCGCAAAGCCCGCCCATCGTCCAGGCAGTGGTTATCGCTTTTTACCGAGCGTCTCATTCATGCTCCCGCTCCTGTATCCTTCGAGGTCGAGGGTGATGTAAGCGAAGCCGAGCGCCCTAATCTTCTTTGCGATTCTCCTGAGGGATGCGAGGTCGACCTCCTCGTCCCTCCCGAGCTCGACGCGCGCCGTCCGTCCGTGGGCGCGCACCCTCACGATTTTGTAGCCCGCGTCCTTGAGCAATTGCTCGGCTTTGGCGATGGCCCTCAATCTATCGGGTGTGATTTTCTCGCCGTAAGCGAACCTCGATGCCAGGCAGGCGTTCGCAGGCAAGTCCCAGGTGTCGAGACCGAAGAGCATGGAAAGCTCCCGCACATCGTCTTTGGTCAGGTCCGCTTCCGCGAGGGGCATGGCCGCGCCAGCCTCGACGACGGCCCTGTGGCCGGGGCGGTAGTCGCTGGCGTCGCTGGCCGTCTCCCCTATGAGAATTGCATTGCAGCGTAATTCCTTGGCTCTTTCATTCAGGACGGCAAGCATCTCGCGCTTGCAGTGGTAGCACCTGTCTTTCGGGTTCGAGCGGAATTTCGGGTCGTCCAGCTCGCGGGTTTTTACGATGATGTGACGTAGGCCGTGCTCCTTCGCGAACTCTTTGGCCTTCTGAAGCTCGGCTGGCGTGTAAGTTTCCGAGGAGGCGGTCATGCAGACCGTTTTCCCATCGACGGTCGAAGCTACATATGCGAGGAGTGAGCTGTCGACGCCGCCGGAGAATGCCACAATCGATGGGGAGCGCGCCTCGATTATCGAGACGAGGCGCGAGAACTTTCTCACGAGCGAAGGTGCGCCTTTCTTAACCTTGGAGAGCAGCGATGCCTTTTCAATCACGTAAGGAAGAATGGGCGCAATGGATAAAGAGCTGACGGCGGAACGGGGGATAATCCTTTTTAACCGGCGCCGGCATCACCCCCCGCCAGAGGGCATCGGGATGGGCGCGCACTCTATAGCAGAGGAACTCGCGAGGAAGCAGAAGGACATCTCCGTCGCCGAGTTCTTCGAGCGCAACAAGCAGATACTGGGCTTCGACTCCCTTTCAAGGTCCCTTATCACCGCCGTGAAAGAGGGGGTAGACAACTCCCTCGATGCGTGCGAGGAGGCGGGCATCCTCCCTGAAGTGATTATCGAGGTCGAAGCGCTCGACAAGACCGAGTATAAAATTTCTGTTGAGGACAACGGCCCGGGCATCGTCGAGCGCAACATCCCCAACGTCTTCGCGCGCCTGCTCTTCGGCTCCCGCTTCCATGCGGTGCGGCAGTCGAGGGGGCAGCAGGGCATAGGCATCTCCGCCGCGGTCATGTACGGCCAGCTCACGACGGCCAAGCCCGCCAGGGTGCGCTCGAAGGTGGCGGAGAGCAACGTCGCCGTGGACATGGAGCTCATCCTCGACACGAAGGCCAACCGCCCGCAGATTATCAAGAAGGATTATTCGATATGGGACAAGCACAGCGGCACGCGCGTGACGATATGCATGAAGGGGCGGTACATCACCGGCAAGCAGTCCATACTCGAGTACCTCAAGGGGACGGCCATCGTCAACCCCCATGCGCAGATATCGTTCAAGGACCCGTCCGGCAGCACGTACGTGTTCAAGCGCGCGAGCGACGTCCTCCCGCCCAAGACGGAGGAGATACGCCCCC
The DNA here is from genome assembly GCA_016214785.1 of Methanobacteriota archaeon. GTDB lineage: Archaea > Thermoplasmatota > Thermoplasmata > SG8-5 > JACRNV01 > JACRNV01. Next base: position 5,156 of record JACRNV010000055.1, on the reverse strand, counting down.
ATCCGGAGGGCCTTGAGCTGGGCACGCTCATGCGCATGGCCAAGGCGACGAAGAGTAACCGAATGAGCTCGTTCCTCAAGTCGGATTTCTCGCGCATCAGCGACCGCGTGGCCAAGGAGATATGCGATAGTGCGCAGATACCGCCGGAGCTCAAGCCCGCGAACCTGACGATAGAGCAGGCCAAGCAGGGCATAGACGCCATCGCCGGCGTGAAGATAATGGCCCCCGAGACGACGTGCCTCTCGCCAATCGGCGACAGCCTCATCAAGAAGGGGCTCAAGAACGTCCTGGAGGGGCTGAAGCCGTCGTTCTACGCGCCCCCCGTGACCCGCAAGCCGCGCGTCTTCGCGGGCAACCCGTTCCAGATCGAAGTGGGCATCGTTTACGGCGGGGAGATTCCAGCCGACCAGCCCGTGGAGATACTGCGCTTCGCGAACAGGGTCCCGCTGCTCTACCAGCAGGGGGCTTGCGCCATCACTGCCGCAGTCGAGAACGTCGATTGGCGCAACTACGGCCTCGAGCAGCGCGGGGGGAAGGGCATACCGTTCGGCCCGGCGATAGTCTTGGTTCACTTCGCATCCACAAAGGTCCCGTTCACATCCGAGGCCAAGGAGGCCATCGCCAACGTCCCCGAGGTGAGGGAGGAGATAGAGCAGGCCCTGCGCACGTGCGGGCGTACCCTGAAGGTCCATCTCGCAAAGGACGCGCGCCGGTTCAAGACGCGCGAGAAGTTCGAGATAGTGCAGAAGGTGCTGCCCAAGATAGCGGAGAAATCGTCCATCATCGTCGGCAAGCCTCAGCCCGACCTGACGGCGACCATCACGAAGATAATGGACATCGTCTGGGTCGATGACAGGATAGAGTTCGCGGGCAAGAGGCACAAGGTCACCATCGACATCTACAACTACACCCAGACGGGGAAGAAAATTTCGTTCTACGCCACAGTGCCCGACGGTCATTTATCGTTTGGGAGCGTCCAGCCCAAGGCCGAGGAGGTCAAGGAGGGGCGGATATTCTGGGACCTCAAGCGAATTGCGAGCATGGGGAAGACCACACTCACGTTCGAGCTCGAGGGCCTGGAAAAGGAGATGTACGACGAGAACGAGCTCTACGCGGCGGGCATAGACCCGTCCCGCATCATCGGCGCGGAGCCGCTGCCCGGCGACTGGGGGATAAAGGTCGCGGCCCCCGAGAAGGAGGAGAAAGAACCGTCGCCCGACGATGAGGAGAACGGCGTGGACTACGACAGCGCCAAGGAGGCCGTCGCCGATGAGTGACGAGCGCCACGAGAAGGCCGTGGAGGAGCTCTACCACATCGCCGAGGAGCTCTACGGGCAACTCGGCGGCGGGAAGGTCCCGCACATGAAGATCCCCCTCCGCACGAAGAGCAACATCGCGTTCCACCCGCGCAGCATGGTCTGGAAGTACGGCTCTGCCATGGGAGTGCGGAGCGCGAAGAAGCTCTCTGGCGCGTACATGCTGCTGCGCACGCTCTACATGCTCGAGTTCATCAACCAGATGATAAAGGAGAAGAAATCGTCCACCCTGAGAGAGATGTACTACATCAGCGAGGGGTGGGACATGGCCAAGTTCTCGTCGCAGGACGAGTCCAACAACCTGGCCGAGGACCTGGAGATAGTGACGATGTGCATGCGCGAGGACTTCAAGCTCAGGCCCGAGGAGAACGGCGCGAGCGTGCTGGGCAATGTCACAATCCAGGAGTTCAACAGGAAGGGGGAGAAGAAGAGGATTAACTGCCGCGACGACGTCGGCGACTCGGGCTACAGCCTGCCGTACAACGTCGAAGCCGACAAGATAAAGCTCCTCGACCACGACGCGGACTTCATCATGGCCATCGAGACAGGCGGAATGTTCGACCGGCTCGTAGAGAACGGCTTCGACGACAAGAGCAGAGCGATTCTTGTTCACTTGAAGGGCCAGCCCGCGCGCTCGACGCGCAGGTTCATAAAGCGCCTGAATGAAGAGATGAGCCTGCCTGTCGTATGCTTCACCGACGGCGATCCGTGGTCGTTCAGGATATACGCCTCCATAGCCTTCGGCGCAATAAAGACCGCGCACATCTCCGAGTACCTGGCGACGCCGACGTCGATGTTCTGCGGCATCACGGCCTCGGACATTCTGAATTACGAATTGCCAACAGATAAGCTGAACGACAAGGACATCGGCGCGCTGAACGCCGAACTGAGCGACCCGCGCTTCAACGACAGGTTCTGGAAGGACGAGATAGAGCTCATGCTCAAGATAGGAAAGAAGGCCGAGCAGCAAGCGCTGGCCAAGTATGGCTTGGATTACGTCACCGATAAGTACCTGCCGGAGAAGCTGACGGAGCTGGGAGTGCTGTGAGGCCGCGACTCTCGGAAGGTAGGTTTTAAATCCCGAACGAACATATTATCGCAGGACTCGAATGAAGCTGCGCGTTTATGTGGATACATCGGTCATCGGTGGGATTTACGACCCCGAATTCAAGGAATGGTCGGGGCGTCTAATTGAAGAATGCATGGCCGGTAAAATCACGTTGGTCATATCGGACCTTACGATGAGAGAGCTCGACATCGCCCCGGAAAAGGTAAAGAAGGTCGTCGAGGGATTGCCCGATAAGAACCTGGAATTCGTAGTGCTGAGCGAAGAGGCAAGGCAATTGGCAGCCTATTATATCAAAGAGGGCGCGGTAAGCGCGCGCCATCTGGTGGACGCTCAGCACATAGCCATCGCCACGACCAAGCGCGTGGACGTTCTCGGGAGCTGGAACTTCGGGCACATCGTTAATTTAAAGAGGATTAGGCTTTACAACGCAGTAAATCTTAAATACGGATACCCGCTAATAGAGATCAGGAGCCCCCGTGAGGTCGTGCGCCATGAAGAAACGGTTTGACAGCGTCAGGATGATGCGCGAGATACGAGACAAGCTGAGCCAGGCCTATAAAGACCCCAATCTGGAAGAGGAAGAACTCTCGCGCGTGAGGAAGAAGTACAGGATTGCTGGTTGAGCCCATGCGTGCCGAGATGACGGACCCGCGCTTCAACGACAGGTTCTGGAAGGACGAGATAGAGATCATGCTCGATATAGGCAAGAAGGCCGAGCAGCAAGCGCTGGCCAAGTACGGGCTGGACTACGTCTCCGACACCTACCTGCAGGAGAAGCTGACGGAGCTGGGAGCGCTGTAGGGCTAGAGGAGCTTTGCGAGCGCCTTCGCGCCGTCCTTGCTCACATGGGTGTAGAGCATCGTGGTCCTGAGGTTCTTGTGGCCGAGCAGCTCCTGGATGTGGCGGATGTCCGCCCCGCCTTCCAGCAAGTGCGTGGCGAACGAGTGCCTGAGGACGTGCGGTGTGACCTTCTTTTTCATTCCCGCCTTCTTCGCCACCTTGTCGACGACGAGCTGGATGGATCTCGGGCTGTACTTCCCTCCCCTGTTAGAGACGAGGATCAATCCCTTCCCCTCGCCGAGCAGCCTCAGCCCTTCGGCCAGCCTCGGGTGCAGGAAGACGACGCGCTCCTTCCCTCCCTTGGCAACCTTCAGGTGGACAGTCTCCCTGCTGAAGTCCACGTCCTCCCAGCGTAGGCTCGCCGCCTCGTTAAGGCGCAACCCGGCATAGTAGAGGAGCATCAGGGCGACGCGATGCTTGAGGTTGTAGGTGGAGCCAAGCATTTTGTGGACTTCTTCCCTGCCCAGGACGACCGGAAGCCGTTGCGCCTTCTTCGCGAGCGGTATCTCCCCCTCGAAGCGTTCCCCCAGCACGCTCTCGTGGAAGAACTTCAGAGCGAAGTACGACGTGCGCATCGTCGAGCGGCTGTTGTCCGATTGCGCCAGCAGGAAGTCCCTCGGGGACAGGCCGGACTCGAGGTAGCGTTTGACAATCGAGATGTACAGCTTCCCGGTCTGGAACGAGTACTTGCGCAGCTTAATCTCCATGATGAGCTCGCCAATCAGACGGTAGCGCTCCGCTGCGTCAGGTTTATTAGCCGATACGGTCATGCAGGTGCGGAGGCATGACTCCACGGCATATAAAAACTTCGCTTTGCATCGGAATCTCGTTATTAAACGAAGTAAGACTACGTTAAATAACGAGTTAGGCGACATGCCGTAAGTAAGGAGATGCAAACATGAACCAATCTGAAAAGGAAAAGATAGTTGCCATAATGAAAGAAAACTGTCTTCTAGCATTTTTAGCAACTTGTGATGGTGACCAGCCGCAAGTCCGTCCTGTTTCACCCATTATTGAGGATGATATGTCTATCTGGGTGACAACTTTTGCCAACTCCAAAAAGGTGAAACAAATTAAACAAAACTCCAAAATCAGTTTAGCGTTTGTTCAGTATCCTTCTGGAGATAAAACTGCAACAGTAACAGGTGATGCTGAGATTGTAGAACCTGTAGAGGCGAAAAAGAGGGTATGGAATCTTGCAACTTTTAACTTGACAGAACACTTCCCAAATGGTCCAGAGTCTGAAGAGTTTTGCTTGCTGAGGATCAACCCTAAGAAGATAGAGTGGTGGGATAGCTGGGCAAGCGGGAGAAAGATCTATGTACCCTCACAGGCATGAAGAAAACAATGTGACGGCACGGCGCCTAACAGCGGATAAAAGGGAAATCAAAGATTTCCCCAAATTGCCTTCGGCAACTTCTTTTATCCGCAAAACGTTAAGTGAAATCGTGGACTTCGGGCGATTAAAGAGAAGGAGGGTATGATATGGAACATGAGACCATTATAAAAGTCTCCGCTAATGTATTTAGAGGAGATAGTGAAGACTGGCATTATTATTTTAGACAATCAAAATCAGAGCCTAGAATCTCTGGAAAATATCTCTTTTTCTCTGAGAATAAAGGCGAGTTGGAAAAGATTGCCATTAACGAACTAGAATTCGGTGGTTTCCCTCATGCCAAAATAAACACAGACAAACATAAAAAAGGAAAAGAGTATGTTTTGTGTTTATATTACATGGACGATACTAGAAAATTAGAATTGGCAAATAAATATAAGAGCAATCCTAATGTTAATAGCTAAGGACATAAATAAGTAAACATTTTGGGCATAAAAAAATCATTCTTAAGGAACCGTCGGACTGCCTGCCGTATGGCAGGCACAGACTTGAAGTACTTATTATGCAGCGGTTTTTTGATCTCCTTATTGCATTG
>JACRNV010000027.1 GCA_016214785.1 Methanobacteriota archaeon | reverse complement strand
CGAGATAGGCGTTCCCGATTCTATCTGCGATATGATGGCAATCTTGAAGTCCCGAGTGTAACTAATTTTCTTTTTTGTCATGCACCACCTCCAATGTTTCAATTGCTATTCTAAGTGTCCATTGAACGGGGTGCAGTCCACAGTCGAAGAATGCCCCTATAACTGCACTACGATTCCCAGCCTCTCGGTCAGCTCCTTGTACCTGTTCCTTATCGTGACCTCTGTGACGCCCGCCACGTCCGCTACTTCTCTCTGTGTCCTGCGCTGGTTGCACTGTATCGACGAGATGTAGATTGCCGCCGCCGCCACTCCTGTAGGGCCCCTGCCCGATGTGAGTTCCTTCTCGGCGGCGTCCTTCAGTATCTCCAGCGCGCGCGTCTGCGCCTCCCCGCTGAGCTTGAGCTCGCTGCAGAAGCGCGAGATGTAGTCGTCGGGCCTCGTGGGCATGAGCTTGAGCTTCAGTTCGCGGGTCATGAAGCGGTACGTCCTGCCGATCTCCTTGCGCCCAACCCTCGATGCGTTGGCTATCTCGTCCAGCGTCCTCGGCACGTTGCACTGGCGGCACGCGCCGTACAGGCTCGCCGCGACGACGCCCTCGATGCTGCGCCCGCGTATGAGGTTCTTGTTGACCGCCTTCCTGTAAATCATGGCCGCCGTCTCGCGCACGTTGCGCGGCAGGCCCATCCCGGACGCCATGCGGTCCAGCTCGCCCAGCGCGAACGCCAGGTTCCTCTCGGTGGCGTTGGAGACCCTTATCCTGCGCTGCCACTTCCTGAGGCGGTAGAGCTGGGCTCTGTTCCTCGTCGGGATGCTCTTGCCGTAGGAGTCCTTGTTCTTCCAGCCAATCTCTGTCGAGAGGCCCTTGTCATGGATTGTGTACGTCATCGGCGAGCCCGTCCTGGAGCGTTTCTCGCCCTGGTCCTGGTTGAAGGCGCGCCACTCTGGCCCGAGGTCGATGAGCTGCTCGTCCAGGACTAAGCCGCAGTCCTCGCAGACCAGTTCTCCCCTGCTGTAGTCGCGCACCAGGTGCGTCCCCTGGCACTCCGGGCATTCCATTATCTCGTCGGTCTTTTCCTTCTTTTTGACCATCTGTCCTCACCCCCTCCTTTTCGGAGGTTCCTCCCATTCGAGGGGCGATGTCCGGCGCGCCGCTCGGGCACGCGCTCGTCGACGAAGACCTCCGCGCCTATGCACGACAGCCCCGCCCTCTCGCGCGCGGCCACGGTGACGAACGGCTCCTTCACGGGCCCGAAGACCCGCTTGACGAAGCCGAGCCGCTTCCCGAGCCTGTCGCAGACGACCGAACCCTCGCGCGGCGCGAACCTCGCGCGCACCAGGATGTTCCCGCCGTATGTCAGCGTCTCCACGGTGCCGAGGGGTATCATCTGCCGAACATCTCCTTTATTTACTTTTGGGGCGAGTGCTAGTATCAGGCTTGTATTTAAAGCTTACGCATCATTTATGTAATAGCCATCCTTTCCGCGCTGAAAGGATATAATAGCACCGCATGAGAATTATTCTGGCCGTCGAATTTATTTCGGAAAAAGAGCGAGATTGCGCGATATAAACCTTGCGGCCGGCGCAGGCTTTGCACAAGAAGTCCCTAAACGGTGGGACTTTCTGTGCAGACGGTTGAGTTTAGGTGCAGGAAGTCCGGCTGGACGCCGTTCTCGTGCATTTCGTGGATAATGACCGTCAGGTTGTAGGCTACGATTTTCGCAAGTAGCTCATTCACCTGCGCGGTGAAGTTCTTTGATTTCAAGGTCTCGCCGAATTTCCTCTTGATGGCCGCATTGGTAGCCTCTACGTTGCTCCTCTTGTGGTAGTGGGCTTCAAACTCCTCGCGGTGAAGCTGGAAGTAGTGGTACATCTTATGCCATATCGACGAGCCTTTGGCCTTGCCAGTAGCGTTCTTTTTGAACGGTATGTATGCTATCCCGCCCATGCCATCTATGGCCTCAAGGTTGTCGCGTGAGGAGTAGGCCTTGTCTGCGCTGACTTCTCCGATGGCGAATGATTCTGCCGTCTTTCTCATCAACGGCTCGAACTGAGGGCAATCCGCGCCGTTTTCCTCGGTTATGGCGATGCTCGTTACTATATTAGTCTTAACTCCGGCGCAGATATGCGCCTTGAGCCAGCGATTTACCCTCTTAATGTGGTGCTTTTCTCCGTTGTATGCGCTGAACGTGGTCGTTCTGAATCCCGTCGAATCTACCGAGAAGTCTGTTTCTATGCTTTCTAACGGCATCGCAGAGCGCATGATTAACTCGTGGAGTAGCGGGGTTATCTCTGGCTTGTTGAGAAGGATAGTTGGCATATTGAACGACGGCACATGGGCGATTTGCCCGCGCTCGATTGCGTTCTCAAAGAGGCTGTATGCCCTCCTGCTGGATAGTTGAGAATAGACTTTCTGGACGGCGCAGAATAGAACCTCGCGCACGGGCAAGTGTGGCCTACCCATCTTTTGCTCAGGCTCGGGGATGGCTTGCACGAGGTCTTTCAGCAGGGCGTCGAACAGCCTGACCTCCTCCTTCTGAGCGGCGTTATAGGCCGTCCATGCCTGTGAATATGTCAAGCGCACCTTCTCCGTGACCGTCCCTTCGGGTGAGCCCTTCTGGATTTCCAAGTAGTATTTCGTCGCCAATATGTGCTTGCAATCCACCCCGCGCTTCTCGTGGTCAAGGCAATTGCATTTCCAACCACTACAGTTGTCTATCTTATACCGCCCTTCCCCCGATTGGGATTTTACCGCGAAGGTATGCTCCCCGACCTTTTGGATTGCGTTCTTCTCTGCCACTATCGCACGCGCCCTTATCGCCCTTGCCGTGTTTTCGTTTTCCATCGGTATCACCTATTTTGGTATATTACCACATGGTAATACACTACGTAGGATATAAACCTTACTATTAAAACATATATTTACAGGGAATACACCACTAAATCATATACCAAATGTTTATATACCATTAAGTTATACAGCATGACGATAGCTATGAAAGTCAAAATGAGCGTTGATGGATACAAATGCGAGCGTTGCGGCCACGAATGGGCGGCGCGAAAAAAAGATGAGCCGAGAGTATGCCCCAAATGCAAGAGTCCATACTGGAATAGAGCGAGGAGGAAGTAATTATATCTGAGAAAAATATGGAGGTGTGATAGCTATGTCAAAAATCATAGAGCAAAGGGAGATACCAACTGAGCGATTGAAAATTGACCCCGTCAATGTGCGCAAGGGCGCATCAGATATTACGGAGCTTGAGGACAGCATCGAAAAATATGGTATCCTTGAGCCAATAATCGTAAGAGAGAAGGGCAAGGACGTTTTAATCGTTGCTGGAAGCCTACGGTATCGTGCCGCAAAAAATATCGGTTTAAAGAAAATTCCTTGTATAGTAAAGGAAATGAGCGACAACGAAGCCTTTATAGAAAGTGCTATTGAGAATATTCAAAGACATGTCCTTGAGCCAAGCGAGGAGGCAGAAGTCTATGCCAAAGCGTATGAGATATTTGGCACATATCAGGCAGTAGCAAAGGCGTTCACGGTTTCAGAAAGAACCGTGAATCAACAGTTAGAAGCTGCGAGATTAGTTGGAATTATTCGAGACGTAAAGAAAGGAAAACAGGAGCATGCTCCTGTTTCTATCCCAAGGGATATTACTAAAGTCGATGTAATATCAAGAGCGGCAAAAGAAGTATTTCGGGAGACTCCAAAGAAACAGGTGGAAATGTTCGAAGCTTTAAAAGATAGGCCGCGTGAAGATGTAAAAAGGGCTGTAACATACATTAAAGCAAAGGCGGAAATGGAACCCGAATCCTTCGAGAAGAAGCCGGTAAAGGAAATGGTTGACCAAGCTTTCAGGGCTGTAAATGTCGAAGTAGAGTTAAGATTCGACTCAAAGGTAAGCAAAGGCATCATTAAGGCCGCCGAAAAGCGCGACCTATCATGGGAGGAAATCGTCCAGCTCGCCGTTGAGCAATGGCTAAAACGCGAGGGATTCCTTTAAGAATCCTCATGCGCTGTTAGTGTCCAACCGTCCTGAGTGCCGCGCCGCAAAGTGTACTCCCTGCCCCCGCACATATCGGGGTGAACCGTTCTGGATATGTCTCGAATAATCTCAGGAGGTAGGTCATCATGCCATTTCGTTTGCCAACTTTTCAACCAATCCTGATATTGCTTGGAAATGACACCACGCGCTACTTCTCGCCATGTCGATAGGGGTATGCCATAATGCAAGTCAAGACTTGCGGGGTCAAAACCAAGTTGCCTTTCGATTTCCGTTGTATTCGCCCGTACCTTTCTCGTATAGTCGTTATCCTCTTTCTCTCTCCGTAGAGGGTTTGATACGTAGCGTATTACAAGCGGTTGCTCCTTTATTTTGGAGTCTTCAAAACGGTCAGCAATTCTCTGGAGGATGGCTGGATTATCTGGAAGCATGACATCCATTTCCTGAACGGTCATATCCAATGCCCCCGACCTCGTTAAAAATGTTAATAGCCCCTCTTTGTCGAAAGTGCCATCGACACGTCCATTATAGTCCACATCTATCCACGTTTTCGACGAATTTGTGTGCTCAATATAATGGTGTGGGGGGTCTAAATGGACTTTCTCGTTCTCCCAACTCCTTCTCGCCGTGAGCCTTAGGATTTGCTCGTTATTCAGCGGCGCAATTACCTTCGATAGGGTCGATGTCACTACGTAGCGCAAATATCTTCTTTCAGGTACTGGTGGCATATTATATCCCTCACTTTACTGCATATAGGGAATCGTTGTTATATTAAGGTTGGGAGGAGGTGGCCGAAAGTTGCCACGGTATGACTTTATGTGCAAGTCCCCCGACTTTCTGTGCAGGAGCGACTTTCTGTGCAAAGCCGGCCGGCGCAGGAACCATTATTAGCGGAATGTGGCATCCCACCCCGGTGAATAGACTGCTTCGCGCGTCCCCCACGGCTGCGATTTTCTCCGTCGGACTCATCGCGGCATTGGCATTGTCTTCCGGCGCGGCCGATGCATGGCAGGCGACCGGCGGCTTTACCGCGCCGACCAAGATAACCGCCGGAGGAGAGTACACCTTCAGCTTCAGGCTCGACAACACGGGCAATTCCAGCATGAGGATTGCCTATCTGGGATTGAGGCTCGACTGGAGCGCGAACGAGCCCTACCAGGAGCATCCCGACGTTCCGAAGGTTCTCACGGGAGGTGGCAGCTTCGCGTTCCTCTGGAGCGTCGCGATACCGGCCAACGCCACGGCCGGCCAGCACCTCGTGAGGATAACCATCCAGGCGCAGGACCCTGGCATGATATCGGACTGGAGCGAGAACTCGACGCGCTCCTGGGACTACTACATCAACGTCGCGGCTGCGCCCGAACCGGACGGCGGAGGCAAATGGTGCCTCGTCAGCCCGGACAGCATATTGACGTATCTGGTATGGGCTCCGCTCGCAGCCGGCCTGGCCGTAATCACGCACAAATCGAAGAGAAAGAAGTGAAACCGCTCCTGCCCGAAAAACAATGAGTGCTAATTCGCTGTTATGAAAATTGTCAACAGCTGCGCCTACTTTATCGCTCTCCTCCAGTAAGGCTTGGCGAGGTCCTCGTACGCCGAGAGCGCCGCCACGGCGCCCGCCGCCGCCCCCGTGATGGCCTGCATGACGCCTCCGGTGATGTCCCCGGCCGCGTAGACGTAGTGCATCGACGTGCGCTGCGCCCTGTCCGTTTTTATTGTGCCGTCGGGGTTCAATTCAAGGCCGAGCCGCTTCGCGAGCTCGTTGCTCGGCTCGTAGCCGATGGATATGAACGCGCCGTCGCATTTTAGCACCTCGGCCCTGCCCGTGTCGAGGCGCCTGAGCCTCACGCCCTCGACCCTCTTCTCGCCGAGTATTTCTTCAACGACGGAATTGAGCGCCAACTTGCCGTTGAGCGATCTGTAATCGTCCTGGAGGGAGCGCTCGGCGCGCATCTCGGCCCTGCGATGGACGAGCGTCACGTCGATGCCCAGCCGAACCAGGTACGCGGCTTCCGTGAGCGCGGTGCTGCCGCCGCCTACGACAACCACGCTCTTCCCCTTGAAAAGGAAGCCATCGCAGGTCGCGCAGTACGACACCCCGCGCCCGGCGAGCCTCTCCTCCCCCGGGATTCCAAGGGTCCTGTGCCTGCCGCCGGTGGCGATGAGCAGGGCCTTAGCTTGCAGACTGCCGGAATCGGTGGTTACGGAGAAGATATCGTCGCACAATGAAACATCCGAGACATTTACGCCCTCGCGTATCTCGGCGTACCTGGAGGCGTGCGCCTTCATCTCCTTGGCGAGCGCCATCCCCTTCACCGAGCCGACGCCGAGGTAGTTGTCCATCATCGGGGTGAGCATCACCGTCCCGCCGGCCACGCCCCTGTCCAGCACGACCGCCCGCAGGCCGGCCCTCGCCGCGTAAATGGCGCCGGAGAGCCCGGCGGGCCCGGCGCCGACTATCACCAGGTCATAGGCCGCGTCAGGCATAATCACTTCAGCGCGGCCTCGAGCTCGGCCGCGCTCTTCATCCCGACGAGGGTGCTGCAGTGCTCGCCGTCCTTGAATACCAGGAAGGTGGGTATGCTCATGATGCCGTACTCCTTGGCGACCTTCTGGTTCTCGTCGATGTTCATCTTCGCGAACGCCACTTTCCCGCTCAGCCTCTTGGCCGCGTCGGCGTAGATGGGGGCCATGCGCATGCACGGCCCGCACCACTCCGCCCAGAAGTCTATCATGCAGTGCCTGTTCTTCTTCACGAACGCCTCGAACGCGGCGTCCGTCAGTGTCGTTATCCCCTCTGCCATCCCTTCAACCTCCTATTTCCTTGGCGAGCCTCTCCGCGTCGGCGACCATCTGGCCGATGAGGTCGAAGCCGTTCTGCCAGAACATCGGGTCCTCCAGGTCTACGCCCACCTTCGCGACCAGCTCTCTCGGCGGCACCGAGCTGCCTGATTCGAGCATCTCAATGTACTTGTCGGTGAAAGGCTTTCCTTCCTTCTGGTACTTGGCATACAGCGAGAGCACGAGTATCTCGCCGAAGGCGTAGGCGTACGTGTAGAAGTGGTAGTGGAAGAAGTGCAGGACGTACGTCCACCACCATGCGTAGCCCTCCGTCAGCTCGACCGAGCCGACGAACATCGCCTCGTTGACCTCCATCCAGTACTGGTTGTAGGTCTCGACCTTCTGCTCCCCCTTGTCCCTTCGCGCGGCGTGGACCCTGCTCTCGAACTCGGTCATCATCGTCTGCCTGAAGGCCGTTGCGAATGAGTCCTCTATCTTGCTGCATAGGAGCGCGAGCCTGACCTTCGGGTCCTTCTCCCGCTCCATCATCATCCTGAAGACGAGCATCTCGCCGAAGACGCTGGCGGTCTCGGCGACGGCCAGCGACGTGTCCATCTGGAGCATCCCCTGCTTCTGCGAGAGGTGGCCGTGGATGCCGTGGCCGAGCTCGTGGGCCATCGTCATCACGTCGCCCAGCTGGTCGGTGTAGTTGAGCTTGACATAGGGGTGCATGTCCGGCGTCGTGCCTGCGCAGAACGCACCGCCCTCCTTCCCGGGCCTGAGCTCCGCGTCGATCCAGTTCTTGTCGAAGAACTCCTGAGCCATGTCCCTCATTCTCGGCGAGAAGCTCTCGTAGGCTTCGAGGGTCATCGCCTTCCCGGTCAGGTAGTCGCAGCGGGGGAGGTCTACGCCGACGGGCGCGTACCTGTCGTAGTCGTAGAGCTTGTCGAGGCCGAGGAGCTTGCGCTTCAGGTTGTAGTAGCGGGCGACCATCTGAACGTTCTTTTTCGAGGCCTCCAGAAGGATTTGCACGACCTTGCCGTCGACCTCGTTCTGCAGGTTGCGCTCGCTCATCATGTTCGGGAACCTCCTCATCTTGTCCTCGACGAAGTGGTCCTGGGCGATGGTGTTCAGGATGTAAGTCACGAGCTTCGCGTTGGGCTTAAGGCCGTTGGTGATGGCTTTGTTGGCGGCCTCGCGGCGCTTCCTTTCGGGGTGGTGGAGGAGGGAGAGGCCGCTCTCGAGGGGCATCTTCTTCGTCTCGCCATCGACCGTGACCTCGATCTCCATGGAATTGACGGTCTCGTCGAAGAGCCTGACGAACGCCCTCTTGCCCGTGTTGGACATCATCTCCAAGAGCCTCTCCTCGGGCTCGCTGAGCTTGTGGGGCTTGAACCTGCGCTGGGATTTCAGGAAGTTGCTGTACTTCTCCAGCTCCGGCGCCCTGATGAATACGTCTGCATCCTTGTCGTCGAGGGCGCACCATTCGAGCTCCACGAAAAGAAGATGCGTCCTTACGACCGATACTTGCTCCCTGACCTTGGCGAGGACGGCGCCGTGCTCGGGCTTGCTCGTGTCCGAGGCGAAGAGCAGCTCGACGAATACCAGCGGCTTGACGAAGTCTACGGTGAGGTTCTCATAATTTCTGATGACGTCGAGCATCTCCTTGGGCTCCATGCCCTTGCCGAGCTTGCCCTTGTATTTCTTCTCGAAGGTCTGCACGTCCGCCAGGACCTTCTTGAGCGCCTTGTCGAGGTTCGGGTCGTCGTATCCCTTGAACAGATCGTTGAGGTTCCACTTCACTCCGTCCGCGCTGCTTAGCTTCCCGGTCATTGAATCGCCGGGGGAGGTAAATGGGTAGGGGTATTAGGGTTTTTGCGCGGATAAGGCTTTGCATATAAAGCACTTTAAACGCCGGACTTTCTGTGCAGAACCGACTTACTGTGCAAAGCCCGCGGATAATCACAGGCATAAACGTTCATGAAATGCGCCCGCTCACGCTCGATAGAGGTATTCGAATATCAACAAACACCAAGTAAAGAATGCCTCACCGATTAGATTTAATAAATATTAGAAGGAAATCCTTTTTCTTCTCAGCAGCCGAGTAGAAGAAAATTAGAAGCTAGGCTGCTGAGGTTGTCGCCCATTCCTGCGCGCGCTTGTCCGCACCCTCCTCGGCCCCGTTTCCCCGCCAGCACGGGTAATCCGCGGTGAGGCTGCTCCCGTCAGGGCCTGACCCGTTCCCCGCGGCCAAGGCAGAGAGCGCCGCCCTCCGGCTGCGCCGCAGAGCCACCTCCCATCCGGCAGGACAGGGCCTCATAGTCAGGTGCAGGGCGCGCGCAGGGCAGGTTACGCCGTCCCCAGCTGTCACCCCCGCTGTCGACGATTTCGGTGTATAAGGGCACGCCGAACGCCCCGGTCGAGCCTAGCAGGATAAACAGGGGGAATGGGTATAAAAAAGTTCGGGACGGCCTCAATCCTTCGCGTTTCGGTTGTCTAATTCGTAATTTATTATGTCCACGCAGCTCGCTGCAAGATACCTGCCCTTACCGAGCGATAGCTTCGTGCCATACCTGAGCGCGTACCCCTCGTCCTTCCTCGGCAGGCCGACGTGGTCGCCCAGGATGAATACCGGCTTTGGCCCTATCTCGGTCTGGCGGATGTGGGCGCCCTTCTCCTCGAGGACGTATATCTGACTGCCGGATTCGGCGCGCTCCCTGACGAATTGCTGGAACGTTGTCTTATCGACAGTCACGCCAGGGTGCGCCCCGCGACCCAGGGCGTTCCTGAGGATGACCTCCCATGTCTCCTCGTCCACGCGCGCGTCCCGCAGCTCTGCCCCATCGACGACGAGATGGAGCGGCGGGCTCGGCGGGCCATTGAGGAAGGCGTGGAATATCACGTCCCTCCGGATGCCGTGTGACCTGAAGAGGGCCATCAGGATGCACTGGTATACGGTATCGAGCCGGCCGGCGTCGCGCAAGCCCTTGAATCTGCTGCTCGTGAAACCCTGCCTTGAGAAGAGGACGAACTCGCGCATGGCGCCCGCTCACCCGATCCTATCCCTGCCGCCCATGTGCTTGCGCAGGGCCTCCGGGATGGCGATGCTGCCGTCGGCGTTCTGGCAGTTCTCCAGGATGGCCACGAGGGCTCTGGACGTCGCGATTGCAGTGCTGTTGAGGGTGTGCGGCACGCGCTTGTCGCCGCCGACCTTGCCGCAGCGGAGCTTTAGGCGCCGTGCCTGGTAGTCGGTGCAGTTCGAGCACGAGACCACTTCCATGTACTTCTGCTGGCGCGGGGACCACGCCTCGAGGTCGTACTTCTTCGCTGCCACTGTGCCTATGTCGCCTGTGCAGACGTTCACGACGCGGTACGGCAGCCCGAGGCCCTGGAAGAGCGCCTCGGCGTTGGCTATGATCTCCTCGTGCATCTGCCACGACTCCTCGGGCCTGCAGAAGACGAACTGCTCAATCTTGTTGAACTGGTGCATGCGGAAGAGCCCCTTGGTGTCGACGCCGTGGGCGCCAATCTCGCGCCTGAAGCACGGGCTCACCCCCGCGAGCCTGACGGGCAGCCTGGCCTCGTCGATTATCTCGTCCATGAACATCGCGCCCATCGGGTGCTCCGACGTCGCGATGAGGTACTCGTCCTCGCCCTCTATTTTATACATCACGGACTCGAAATCGGAGAGGTCCACGACGCCCTCGTAAGGCGCGCGGTGCATCATTATCGGCGGCTCGACGAGCGTGTAGCCCTTGCCGACGAGGAAGTCGATGCCGTATCGCATGAGCGCCTGGTCCAGCAACGCGATGTCCCCGAGGAGGTAGACGAAGCCCGCGCCCGAGACCTTCCGGGCGCGCTCGAAGTCCGCGCCCATCAGCGCCTCCGCCAGCTCGGCGTGCGACTTGAGCTCGAAGTCGAACTGCCTGCGCGTGCCCCAGGCCCTGACCTCCTCGTTCCCGGAGTCGTCCTTGCCGATCGGGACGCTCTCGTGCAGGATGTTTGGCAGCCGCATGAGGCCGGCGTCGATCTTCCCCCGCAGCTCCTCTATGCGCTTGTTCGCCTCCTCTATCTTGCCGGGGAGGGCGGACGCCTCCTTCGTCAGCGCCGATGCGTCCTGGCCCTTCTTCTTGGCCTCGGCAATCTTCTTGGAGATTGCGTTGCGCTCGGCCCTGAGTCGGTTCGCCTCGTCCAGCAGGCGGCGCCACTCGGCGTCCATGCCTATGACCTGCTCCAGGAGCTCGAGCTTGTCGCTGGCGTTGCGCTTCTCCAGGTCCCTCCGGATGAGGTCGGGGCTCTCGCGCACGAGCTTGGTGTCGAGCATGCTATCGGCCTCCTTTATGGGCAACCTGTATAAGAGGATTATCAGCGCGCGATGCGGGGCTATTATTATATCATATCACCGCTTTTGCCGATTGCGAGGGGTAAAATGGACGTCTTCACGTTCCTTGTCGGGGGGAAGGCCGGGGAGGGTGTCAAGAAGGCCGGCAACGCCGCCGCGGACCTGCTGGCCTCGCGCGGCCTGCGCGTCTTCCAGATGGACGACTACCAGAGCCTCATCAAGGGCGGGCACAACTTCTCGGTCGTGAGCGCGTCCATGAGGGAAATCACGAGCCATTACATGAGGGCCAACTTGGCAATCAACCTCGACGCGAGAAGCTACGATATTCACAGAAATCATCTCGCGGAAGGGGGCATTGCCGTCTTCAACTCCGACCTCGTCAAGGAGGGGGAAGGGGTCGGCATGCCTTTCACATCAGAGGCGAAGAGATACCCCGATCCCGGGCTGAGGGTCGGGCTCGGCGCGGTCGCAACGCTCGCGGTCGCGGTGGGAATGAGCGCCGAAGAATTGAACAAATTCGTTTCGTCGGCATACAAGCGCGGCCTGGAGAACAACCTCGCCTACGCCGCCGCGATTCACGGCAAGGCGTCCCCCCTCCTCGGAGGGAAGTTCAAGCTCGAAAAGGGCGGCAAGCCCCTCCCGATGCTATATGGCAACGAGGCCATCGCCCTAGGCGCAGCCGCCGGCGGGCTCGACATTTATATCGCATATCCGATGACGCCGGCGTCGTCGATTCTTCATGTCCTCGCGTCGCATTCCGAAACCCTGAGGCTGGCCGTCGTCCATCCCGAGAACGAGATCGCGGTCGCGAACATCGCCATCGGCGCGGCCAGCGCCGGCGCCCGCGCCATGGTAGGCACCAGCGGCGGCGGCTTCGCGCTGATGGAGGAGGCGCTGTCGCTCGCGGGAATGACCGAGACTCCGCTGCTGTGCATCCTTTCGTCGAGGCCCGGCCCGTCCACGGGCGTGCCGACATACACCGAGCAGGCCGACCTCAAGTACGCACTGGGCCAGGGGCACGGCGAGTTCCCGATGCCAGTGGCATCTCCGGGCAACTCCCAGGAGGCCTTCTACCTCTCCGCCGAGCTGCTCGCGCTGGCCTGGAGGTTCCAGACGCCGGCCATCCTGCTCACGGACAAGCACACGTCCGAGAGCAGGATGAGCGTCGACATCGACGCATCCAAGGCCGCGCGCCCCGAGCCGCTGATGCACTCCGGCGGCGAATACAAGCGCTACCTGGACACGAAGGACGGCGTCTCCCCCTTGCTCTTCTACCCGTCGAAGGAGCTGGTGAAGTGGAACAGCTACGAGCACGACGAGAAGGGCATCACTATCGATGCTCCGGAGGGAATCGCGCGCATGCACGACAAGCGCCGGCGGAAGGCGCAGACGCTGCTCGAATACATGAAGTCCCAACGCACGGTGAACACTTACGGCGACGGCGATTCGGTCATCTTCGCTTACGGCTCGACGACGATGAGCGTCCTCGAGGCCGTCCGCCACGGCAAGCTGAAGGCGAAGGTCGTGCAGCCCATCTACCTCGAGCCCTTCCCTGTATGGGAGATGGAGAGATACAAGGGCGCGAGGTCCGTGGCCGTGGAGGTAAGCTCCACTGGCCAGTTCGCCACATTACTGAAAGAGAAGGGAAACATCGACATTGATAAAACCATCCTGAAATACGACGGCAGGCCGTTCGAGCCCGCGGAGCTCGCGGCGCAGCTCAAGGGGGCGCTCTGATGGACGACCTCACGACGTACTGCGAGAACACGTGGTGCCCCGGCTGCGGCAACTTCGGCATCTTCAGCGCCGTCAAGTCCGCGATTAAGAAGCTCGAGGCCAGGGGCGTCCCGCGCGAGCGTCTTGTCATGAGCGCGGGCATCGGCTGCCACGGGAAGATCTTCGACTACCTCGCGCTGAGCGGCTTCTACTCCCTGCACGGCAGGTCCATGACCACCGTGCAAGGCATCAAGCTCGCTAACCCCGATGCGAAAGTCCTGACCTTCGCCGGCGATGGCGATGCGTACGGGGAAGGGCTGGAGCACATGCTCTTCGCCGCCAAGCGCAACGCTGACATCACCGTCATCGTGCACAACAACGGCGTCTACGGCCTCACGGTCGGCCAGTACTCGCCGATGAGCAGGAAGGGCTTCAAGGGGCCTTCCACGCCGCGCGGCAGCATAGAGGAGCCGCTGAACCCGCTCGCGATATTGCTGGAGGCGGGCGCGACCTTCGTGGCCAGAGGATATTCGGGGAAAACGGAGCAGTTCGCGGACATCATCGCGCGCGCCGTCGAGCACGAGGGCTTCTCTTACATCGACGTCCTGCAGCCGTGCGTGAGCTTCAACGACACCTACAAGCTCTACAACGGGCTCGTCGAGGCGGTTGCGGAGCCCGCGAAGACGCGCGAGGAGGCCATCCGGCTTGCCAAGCGCCCGGACAAGATTCCCATCGGCGTCCTGTGGCAGGAGAGGAAGGAGCCGTTCCACGGGTCGCTCTACGGCGACTGGAACCCCGTGGCGAAGCGGATGCCGCGCGCCGAGAGAGTGAAGATAATTGAAAAAATAATCAGAGGTGACTGAAATGGACGTGAAAGACGCGATTGAGCAGAGGCGTGCTTACAGGGCGCTCGACCCCGTTGAAATATCAGACGACACCGTCCGCGAGCTGGCCTCCGCCGCGCAGCTCGCGCCCTCGTGCTTCAACAACCAGCCGTGGCGGTTCGTCTTCGTGCGCGACTCCGCGCAACTCGCCAAAATGCGCGGCGTCATGAGCAAGGGAAACGAATGGGCGTTCAAGGCCTCAATGATTATCGCAGTCTTCTCGAAAAAGGAAGACGACTGCGTCATCAAGGACCGCGAGTACCATCAGTTCGACACAGGCATGGCCGTCGGCCTTCTCATCCTCAGGGCGACGGAGCTCGGGCTTGTGGCCCATCCCATCGCAGGGTTCAGCCCGAAGAAGGCGCGCGAGGTTCTGGGCATACCTGATATATATCAGGTTATAACGCTGATAAACGTCGGCAAGAAGGGCCAGGGCCTCTCCGGGCTCTCCGAGGGTCAGCGCGAGGCCGAGCGGCCCGAGCGCAAGCCGTTCGGCGAGTTCGCCTACATCGACAGGTTCCCCGTTCAGCAATAAAGGTTATGAAGGGCTACCCGCCTCCCAGGTCGAACGGGTGAGGCAATGGCCGTGAAACCAACGAGGGTCGAGGGCAGGGACGCGGGAGATGTTCTGATATACGCGCTGAGCACTTGCGGCTGGTGCAAGAGGACGAAGCTATACTTGAAGAGGCACGGCATCGCCTACTCGTACATCGACGTGGACCTCCTGGGCGACAAGGACAGGGAGGAGACAATGAAGGAGGTCACGAAGTGGAACCCGCGCTGCTCATTGCCGACGATCGTCCTGGGGAACAAGAAGGCCATCGTCGGGTTCAAGGAGAAAGAGATGGCCGAGGCGTTAAAGCTATGAGCGCAGAGCCGACAAACGAGGAAGTGGAGAGGCTCCGCTCAAAGCTCGACCGCGAAGCGAAGGCGGGGGGCTACAGCCTCAGCAATGACATCGATTTTGTGAATGACCTGGTGAAAGGTCTCATCGCCAACGAGAGGCGCTACGGATACCAGGCCTGCCCGTGCCGGCTGGCGTCGGGGAAGAAGGACGAGGACCTGGACATGATCTGCCCCTGCGACTACAGGGACCCTGACCTGGGGGAGTACGGCTCGTGCTACTGCGCCCTCTATGTCACGCAGGAGATTCTGGACGGCAAGAGGATGCTGGAATCGATACCGGACAGGCGCCCGCCGCCGGAGGAGCGCACCGCCGCGATGAAGGACATTGCCGGAAAAACGATATCCGGCAAAGGAGGGGCTATGACCGACCTGAGATACCCTGTGTGGCGGTGCAAGGTCTGCGGGTACCTGTGCGCGAGAGATGAGCCCCCGGAAGTGTGCCCCGTGTGCAAGGCGAAGAAGGACAGGTTCGAGCGTTTTATATAGGGACATTCTTAGCCGGAAAACAATGAGCGCGAATTCCCCTATCACCCCGGACGATAATTGCCAATTTCGTGGTATTCTTCGCCGTAATTCGCTCCTTATCGAATACCACTCATCGCCTATATCATTCCTATCGCGCTTTCAAAATGCTCTCAGCAATCTCGTTGGCCGCTTTCCCGCATTGAGAACAGAGCCCGACGGCCACCTCCCTGCTCTTCGGCTGGATGCCGATGAAGGTGACCTTCGCGCCGCACCTGCGCTCGATCTCTCCAGCCATCGCAGTGGCGGGCATGTGATGGGTTGAAACAAGTGCGTCGTCGATCTCGTCCTTTTCCAGGACTCGCCAGTCGCCGGGCTTGCCGCCGAGCTCGGCGGCATCGATTATGAGAACGTGGGACGGCGCCGCCGAGCATACCGGCCCGACGAACGCCTCGGGGACGGTGTGAGCCTCGAAGATTTTTAAAGCCGCGCCCTCGCGCATCTTCAAACGCTTTGCGACTTCGAGCGCGACGGCGTCGTCGCCGCGCAGTTCGTTGCCCATGGCGAGGACGGCGATACGGCGGGCGCCCTTCAAGATAGAATGTAAAGGGTTTTCGGTTCTCTGACTGACTGCCCTACTCCTTGACAACCGCCTCGCCCCGCCTGTAGTGCGCGAGCTCGAACTCCGCCGTCATCTCTATGGCGTCCTTGGGGCAGCTCTCCGCGCACTGGGCGCAGAAGGTGCAGAAGTCCAGGTCGAACTCGGGGCGCTTCTTGCCGTCGGACTTGGGCTGCATCGTGCACGCCCCGGACGGGCAGTCGCGCGCGCACGCCCCGCAGCTGATGCACCTGTCCTTGTGGAACTTCATCTTCCCGCGCAGGTCCTTCGGCGGCGTGAGGCGCTCTTTTGGATAGAGCACGGTCGCGGGCTTCTTGAAGACGAAACCGACTATCTTGGGCAGCATCTTTCCCGGCATCCTCATCAGAACCACCCCATGTACTTGACCAGGACGACGACGAGCATCTGCGCCAGCGCAAGGGGTATCAGGTACTTGTACGCGACGTTGACCATCTGGTCCACGCGAATCCTCGCTACGGCGGACTTCATCAGTATCAGCAGGCCGAGGACGATGAGCGTCTTGAGTATGAAGAAGGCCGCGCCAACGGCCCATGCGATGTAGCCCGGGTCGAGGCTGATGAACGGGCACCAGGGGCCGCCGAGGAAGACAGCGGCGATGAGCCCAGCGCCGACGACCATCTCCGCATCCCTCGCAAGCCTGAAGAGCGCGAGCCTCCGGCCCGAGTACTCGGACATCGGGCCGCCGACTATCTCGGTCTCGGCATCCGGAATGTCGAACGGCAGGCGCTCGAGCTTCCCCTGGAGGGATATGACTGCGATGAAGAAGGCGCCTATGGTGACGACGAAGGCCAGCGGGTTGCCGTACAGGTAGACGACGATGCCCGACATGCTCCACGTGCCCGCCATGAGAGCCGGGGCCAGGAGCGCGAGGAAGAACGGCACTTCATACGAGAAGAGCAAAGATGCGACCCTCATCGCGCCGGACTGGCCGAAGAGGTTGCCCGAGAACCAGCCACCGAGGAAGAGCGCGAGCGTGGGTATCGTCAGCAGGTAGAGGGCGACGATGAGGTCCCCCTCGAAGACGTGGAGCGCCGTCGCGGTCACCACGGGCACGTAGAGGAACGCGGCGAGAATCGCCGCGAGCGAGATGATCGGCGCCGCGGTGAAGATGGCGTTATCGGCCTTCTCGGGGACGACGTCCTCCTTGGACGATAGCTTGATGAAGTCCGCCAGCGGCTGCAGGAACGGCGGGCCGACCCTGCGCTGGACGCGGGCGTAGACCTTCCGGTCGAGCCATTCGGCGAAAAACGCAAAGCCGAGAACGAAGAGTATGCCCGGGAAGACGACGAGGTAGATTATCGAGAGGAGCCAGTTCACTGCTTCCACCCCCTCTCGGCGTACCACCTGATGCCGTACTTGCGCAGCCTGTCCCACTCCAGCACGTTGCGCTCCTCCTTCCCGTCCTTGAGGACGAGGACGCGGTCCATGCAGCCCATGCACGGGTCGATGGCCGCGAGGGTTATCGGCACGTCCGCCAGATAGACTCCCTCGAGCATCTTCGCCACGGACGGCATGTTCGCCATCGTCGGCGTGCGCACCTTGTACCGCTCGGGCTTGTCGGTCCCGTCGGCGTGCAGGTAGTGGATGTCCTCGCCGCGCGGCGCCTCGGTGTGGCTTATCGCCTCGCCCTCGGGCACCCTGCGGGGGGCCTTGACCTTGATGTCCCCGGCGGGGAGCTTCTGCATCAGCTGGCGTATCATCCCGATGATCTCGTAGAGCTCGAGGACGCGCACTACCACGCGGCCCATCACGTCGCAGGTGTCTGTGGTCGGAACGTTGAACTTCAGCTCGGGGTACACGGCGTACGGGTCGTCCCGGCGGATGTCCATATCGATGCCGGACGCGCGGGCTGTCGGGCCGACGGCGCAGAGCCTGATGGCATCCGAAGGCTTGAGGATGCCCACGCCGACCGCTCTCGAGAGAAGCGTCTTCTCGTTCGTGGCCATCTCCTGGTAGAATTTGCAGCGTTTCTCGACGACGTCCATGGCCTTGAGGACCTTCTGGCGCTGCTCCTCGCTCACGTCCCTGCGGACGCCTCCGACGGTGTTCATGGCGTAGTTGACCCTGTTGCCCGATATCATCTCGAGCAGGTCCTGCACGAGCTCGCGGTCCTGCCACGTGTACATGAAGAGCGTGTCGAAGCCGATCTCGTGGCCGGCCACTCCCACCCACAGCAGGTGGCTGTGCAGGCGCTCGAGCTCGAGGAAGAGGGTGCGGATGTACTCGGCGCGGGGCGGCGCCTTCAGGCCAAGCACTTCCTCGACGTTGTGCGTGTAGTTGTAGACGTGCGTGTAGGAGCAGATGCCGCAGATGCGCTCGACGAGGTAGAGGTTCTGGATGTACGACCTGCTCTCCATCAGCTTCTCGATGCCGCGGTGGGTGTATCCTATGCGGATGTCGGCGCCGACGACCCTCTCGCCGTCGAGGGTGATGGTGAAGTTCTCGGGCTCCTTCAGCGCCGGGTGCTGCGGCCCTATCGGTATCCTCACCCTGGCCATCATCTCACCTCCGCCGGCTTCCAGTCCTTGCGCAGGGGGAAGCCCTCGGCCCAGTCGTCGGGCAGCAATAGCCGCCTCGGGTCGGGGTGGCCGACGGGCTCGATGCCCAGGACGTCCTTGTACTCGCGCTCGTAGAGGACCGCGCCCGGGAAGACGTCGACGATGCTGTCGAGCCTCGCGTCGTCGTACGGGCACGACGTCCTCACCGTGATCACGATGCCGTGAGCGAAGAAGTGGTAGAGCGCCTCCAGCTCCTTGCCGTTGTCGCGGGCCGTGATGACCGAGATGTGCGTGACCTTCATGTCGTCGGCCAGGATGCGCGCCGCTTTCAGCAGGTCCTCGCGCGGGACCTTGACGAATATGCGCCTGTGCCGCTGGATGTGGACCTCGGCCTCGCCGGCGAGCCTGCGGTGCATCTCCTCGCGGATGTGCTCCTCCTTGCTTGTCATCTATCCACCTCCCTTCTCGATCTTGGCCAGGAGCTTGACTACGCCGTCCAGGATTGCGTCCGGCCGCGGCGGGCAGCCCGGTATGTAGGCGTCGACGGGGATGACCTTGTCTATGCCTCCCACGACCCCGTACGCGCCAGCGTACACTCCGCCCGAGCACCCGCACTGCCCGACGACGACGACGAACTTCGGCTCCGGCATCTGGTCGTATACACGCCTCAACCGCTCCTTCATCTGCCTCGTCACCGGCCCGGTGCAGACCAGGACGTCGGCGTGCCGCGGCGTGCCCTTGAGCAGGACGCCGAACCTCTCCGCGTCGAGGCGGGGGATGAGCGCGGCCAGTATCTCTATGTCGCAGCCGTTGCACGAGCCGCTGTTGAAGTGCAGTATCCAGGGGGACTTGAGCCTGGACCATTTAACGAGGCTCTCAAGCATCCTTGCCACCTCCAGTGTAGAGGGCCACCGCAGTAATGGCCATCGAGCCTATCAGGGCTACCCCTAAGAGGGCCCCCTCACCGCTCGGCGCCGTCGCGATGAGGAGAGCGCCGACGTGCAGCACAGTGAAGAAGAAGGCCACGTGGAAGAAGTTGTAGCTGTGGTGGGCCTTGCCTCCCTTGTAGTCCTCGCCGCATGCGTACGGCGTGAGCTTGTATTTCGCCTCCTTGTA
This sequence comes from Methanobacteriota archaeon, assembly GCA_016214785.1. Lineage (GTDB taxonomy): Archaea > Thermoplasmatota > Thermoplasmata > SG8-5 > JACRNV01 > JACRNV01. The sequence continues at coordinate 35,703 of JACRNV010000027.1, read as the reverse complement.
CGCAGGGCCAAGCTTCCCCGCTATCAGGTACCAGACGAGCACGGCGACGAGGCAGGCGAGGAAGGTCACGATAGGGTAGAAGAACTCCCCGATTATCTCGAACATCTAGATTCCTCCCATGGCGGCCATGCCATCTACCACGGGCTTCACGGCCATCAGCCCCAGCTCGGGCCAGATGCCCAGTATGATCGTGAGCGCGAGGAGTATGGCCATGGCGACGACCATGATGGTCGACGGGTCGCGGGCCTTTATGACCTTCTTGTCCTTCGAGCCCAGGTATAGCGTCTTGATGATGGGCAGGTAATAGCCGAGGGAGAGGACGGCGTTCAGGAGCGCGATTGCGGCGATGAGGATTGCCCAGGCGCCTATGAAGCTGTAGGCCTGTATGCTGCCGCTGAAGACGAGCCACTCGCTCATGAAGCCGCTCAGCGGCGGCACGCCGGCCAGCGAGAGCAGCGCGAGCGCGAGGGCGAACCCCGTGAACTTCATGCTCAGCCCGGCGCCCCTCATCTCGTCCACGTAGCGAGTGCCGATCTGGTGTATGAGCACGCCCGCGCAGAGGAAGGCCAGCCCCTTCATGAAGGCGTGGGTCATTATGTGAAAGAGCCCCCCCTCGTAGCCGGCCCTTATCCCGTAGGCCATGCCGACGCCGATGCCGAGCATGATGTATCCCATCTGCGCCACGCTCGAGTAGGCCAGTATGCGCTTCAGGTCGGGCTTCTGGTGGGCCGTCTGCACGTAGGCCATGAGATTGCCCACGGTCATCGTCAGCAGCGCCATGACTGTCAGCACCTCGCCGACGCCCAGCCCTGCCCCAGAGAAGACCATGGCCGTCCGCAGGAGCGTCAGGAAGCCAGCCGCGATGACGATGCCGGACAGCATCGCGCTGATGCCCGAAGGCGCTGCGGAGTGCGCGTCCGGCAGCCACGTGTGCAGCGGCGCCATCGCCGCCTTCACGCCGAAGCCCGCGATTATGAAGACGAGCGCGGCCTGCATCAGGACGCTGGCGTGCATCGTGCCGACGAGGGCGCCGAAGGTCAGCGTCCCGGCCTGCATGTATATCAGCGAGAGGCCGAAGAAAGCCAGGACGGAGCCGACGCCGCTCATCACTATGTACTTCATGCCGGCCTCGACGGAGCGCCACTCGCTCCTTCGGAAGGCGACGAGCGCGTACGATGGTATTGCCATGAGCTCGAAGGAGAGGTAGAGGACGAGCAAGTCGGTCGCCAGGCCTATGCCCAGTATGCCGGCGACCATGAGGAGGAGGAGCGGGTAGTAGTACTCCAGCCCCTTGTCCTCGGACATGTAGCTGACGGAATAGAGGCACACGACGCTGCCGAGCCCGAGGGCGACTATCGAGAGGAAGACGGAGAGGGCGCTCATGCCCAGCGTCGTTCCGCCAATGGTGTAGAGGATCGTACCGACCCTCCAGACATCGAAGGCGAGCCAGAGCTGCACCACCAGCGCCGCGGCGAAGGAGGCGAGGGCCGTGCCCGCGGCCAGGTGTTTTTTACCGTAGGCTTTCTCAAGCCTTCCGAACGCGTACGCGAGGTACGCACCGCATATGAGCAGTAGGAGCGGGAGTATGGCGTACATCTAGGCGCCTCCGAGGACGAAGAGCGCGATCGCAATCACAAGTATCCCTATCGCAACTCCGACCATGTTGTAGTTCAGGTCGCCGGTGTGCGTCCTCCTGAAGCGGACCGATATCTCGCGCAGCCCGAGTACGAGCCCCTCGTAGAACTCGTTGAACCAGTAGCCCGCCTGCGCGGCCAGGACGAACTTCGCGCCGAGCCACGAGCCCGCCCATCTCTTGCGCAGGAGCCAGAGCAGGACGCCGACGAAGAAGGCCACAATGGAGAGCACTACGGCCATCGAAGAGAACGTCTCGACGATGAACTCGCCGAGGTTGGTGGCCTGCACTTCGTGGAACCCGAACGAGGCGTACGCCCTGAGGAGGAAGCCGACAACAAGGACGGAAATCAGCGTACCGACCATGAGGACGAGGAGTGGCGCGGACATCTGCCACGGCGCCTCGTGCGCGGCCTTCTCCCTGCGGCTCTCGCCAAAGAAGACGAGGTAGAGCATGCGGAAGGCGTACGCGGCCGTGAGCGTGGCCGTGACGACCACGACGAAGAGCGGGAAGTAGTTGCCCGTCTCCCACGCGGCCGCGAGGATCATGTCCTTGCTCCAGAAGCCGCCGAGGCCTATGAGTCCGGCGAGCGACAGCGTTCCTATGAGCATCGTCGCGAATGTGACCTTCATCTCCTTGCTCAGCCCGCCCATCTGGTACATGTTGCGCGTGCCCGCGGCGTGTATGACGGCGCCGGCGCCCAGGAACAGCAGGGCCTTGAATATCGCGTGGCTGAAGAGGTGGAAGGTCGCGCCGGCGAAGCCCGCGAAGCCGAGCCCGATGGCGAACATCATGAACCCAAGCTGGCTGACGGTCGAGTAAGCCAGCACGCGCTTGAGGTCGGGCTCGACCAGCGCCATCGTCGCCGCCAGGAACGCCGTTATGCCGCCGATCCACATCAGCGCGTCGGTCCATCCGGTCACGTGCGCGAAGAGGGGCAACGTGCGCGCCATCAGGTAGACGCCGGCGTTGACCATCGTCGCCGCATGGATGAGGGCGCTGATCGTCGTCGGCGCCTCCATCGCGTCGGGCAGCCACACGTGCAGCGGCACCTGCGCCGACTTGCCCACGGCTCCGAGTATGAAGCAGAAGCCCGCGATGGCCAGCGGCGTGTAGGCCATGGCCATCAGTGTGTTGACGCTCCCTATCAGGAAGCGGATGCTCAGCGATTGCCAGAAGCCGACGCCTAGCGCGGCCATCGCCCCCGCAGACAGCACGAAGATGCCGATGAGGAAGGCTATGTCCCCCACTCGGGTCGTGACCAGCGCCTTGATGCCCGCCTTCGCGGCCTTGGGGTCGGTGTTGTAGAAGCCGATGAGCGCGTACGAGCACAGACCGACGACTTCCCAGAAGAAATAAAGGACGAGGAGATTGTCGACGAAGACCAATCCTATCATCGCGCCTATGAATAGCAGCACGAGCGCGTAGTACCGGCTGAGGCCCGCGCTCGCCTCCATGTACTTCGTCGAATAGAGGAGCACAAGGGAGCCGATGCCGCCGGCGACGACGGCCATCATGACCGAGAGCGGGTCGATATATACCGAGAATGCCAGCCCGATGGACGGCGCCCAGTTGAAGCTGTACGCGAACCCTTCCGCCCTGCCAAACCATACATCGGGCAGCATCAGGACGACCATAAGCGCAGTCAGGAATCCCATGGCGACGGCGAAGTACGCGCGGAAGGCCTTGCCGAACTTCGCGACGAGCGGGACGAGCCCGGTGCCCAGGAACGGCACGGCGAGTGCGAGCCAAATCAGTGTCTCTGTGTCCAGCAGCATCCGCTCATCCCCTCAGCTGCTTCAGGGACTCGAAGTCCAGCTTCCCCGTCTGCCTGTAGACGTTCACCGCGAGCGACAGCAGCACCGCCGCGAGTATCGCGTCGACGACGATTATCATCACTACGGCGACCTGCGCCGTCCCGCCGCCAGTCGCGAGGAAGCTCAGGCACCCGCCCTTGACCATGACGCTGATGCCGATGGCGCTCTTGATGACGTTCTTCTTCGTCATCACGCAGTAGATGCCCAGGAAGAGCATGGCGATGGCGAACCCGAGGTAGACCTCTACTGCCATTTCCAGTCACCCCCCAGTAGCGCGAGGATGCCCATCCCGCCGGCGAAGATTATGAATCCGATGATGACTACTACGAGCCCCCAGCTGCCCCACAGCGCCGGCCCGAAGTCCTGGGCCGTCGTCTCCGGTGTCTCTATCCCGCCGGTGAACGCGCCCGAGAAGATTGCGATGATGCCGAGTATCAGGAGGATGGCGAAACCGTACGTGACGTAAGGCTTGGGGATGCTCATAGTATCTCCTCCTTCATGTCCAGCATGCCAATGGCCGACAGCAGCAGGACGGTGACGAGCCCGGCGCAGACGCTCAGCTCGAAGACGGCCGCTATCGGCGCCCCGAGCACGAAGAAAACGCCCGCGAGAATCCCGCTCCCTATGCCCAGGCATATCGAAGACCTGACCATGTCCCTGAGCTCTATCGCCAGGACGGCAAATACCACGGTGGCCAAGAGCAGGATGATGCTGCCCGTGCCCTCAATGTCGAAAGCCATCGCCTCACCTTCTCATCCGGCACCGGCGCTCGGGCGCTTCCCCTGTCCATCAGCCTCGAAGGGAGCATCCCATCGCCATCATTACCGGGTGCGGGGGGTCATCCCCCTATTATTACATAAATATATTGTGTCTGGCATTTTCACTTGTCGGCAGGGAATTTACGCACTTTCGCTCCCCCCTCGGCCATGACCTGCAGCGCGAGTTCGTCGGGGTACCCGTCCCCGAACACGACTTCCTCGATGCCGGAGTTCACCATCATCTTCGCGCAGACGCTGCACGGGTAGTTCGTGACGTACATCGTCGCGCCCTTGATGCTCACGCCGAATAGAGCGGCCTGTATGATGGCGTTCTGCTCGGCGTGGACGCCGCGGCAGAGCTCGTGCCTTTCGCCGGAAGGGACGTTGAGCCGTTGGCGCAGGCACCCGACCTCCTCGCAGTGCCTCATGCCCTTCGGCGCGCCGTTGTAGCCGGTGCTGAGGACGCGCTTGTCCTTGACTATTACAGCACCGACGGACCTGCGCATGCACGTCGCGCGAGTGCTGACGAGCTTGGCCATCTCCATGAAGTATTCGTCGACGCTAGGGCGCTTTGCCATTGGACAGGGGAGGGCGCGCCATGATATAATTGTTATCGGGAGGCCGCAGCTCGTGGCAGGCCATCCAGGGCGGCGCGCCCATTGTACATATATAGAATATGTGTTGTCTATCATTATATATACGAGTAATATTCTATCCTTTCAAGGTGAAAAAGTGACCCGGGCCAGGAACGGGGGCGTGCCGCCCACAGGCAAGGGATTCGTGATTGCGCTAGCCATGGCATTGCTGGTCTCGTCATGCATCGGCATGAGGGCCGAGGCCGCCAACCCGCCGAACGCCTGGGTCGAGGGCTACGTCCAGATGGCCGGGAACCTCACCGGGATCGATAACGCGACTGTCATCATCCAGGACACCGTCGACGGCAGCAGCCAGAACGCCACGAAGACCGACGCCACGGGATATTACAGGCTCGGCATCTACACGCCCTTCAACCGGAATTTCAGGCTCACGGCTTTCCACCAGGACTACTATTACAACGCGACCACAGTCACCCTCGACGTCTGGTTGAATCTCACTAACGTGAACATAACGCTGCAGGCGACAGGGGGGAACAATGCGCAGGTTTGGGGGTACGTCTACGACGCCATTACGCTCGTCCCGATGATGGGCGTAGGCGTCCTTGGCCTCTCGAGCGATTACATGAACTCGGCGCAGACCGACATATCCGGCATGTACTCCATGGGGCTCGTCGCCGGGAGGGAATACACCGTCCACATCGCCGACTATGTCCTCCCCAACCTGACCTACGAGGGGCAGAACAAGGTCAGGCGCTTCAACATGTTCGACAACATACGCATGGACTTCTTCCTCGAGCCGATGAACGCCTCCCTGACGGGGACCGCGAAGGACGAGGGCGGGACCCCCATAACCACCGCGGAGGTGCACGTCTACCGCTACGTCGAGAGACCGACCGATGGCCGGACCATCGAATACACGCATGCCGTCAACGCCTCCGGCGAGTACCTGTTCAACCTCACGAGGGGGATATGGCAGGTCGAGGCCTACGATACGCTGGGCAACCACCTGCGCCAGTCCCTGACCGTGATGACATACTGCAACCGGACCACTACGCAGGACTTCAGGCTCGACAGCCTCCCGGTGATGGCTACCGTCTTCGGGAACGCCACATGGTACGAGAACGGTAGCGCGGCTGCTGGGGTGTCTGTCAACGTAGGGCTCGTCAACAGCACGTGGAACGGCGGGACTACTACGGACGGGACAGGATTCTACAGCATCCAGGTCGTCCCTGGCAGCCTCAGGATGGAGGCTTCCACAGCCGGCTACATGTCCAATTTCGAATCGTTCTCGATGGGGCCCGGGGAAATCCTCAGCATTGACCTGACCCTCGCGCCGTCGGCCAACAGCGCGTGGATTGTCGGTTATGTGAAGTTTAATGGCACGCCCATTCAGGATGTGAGCATCTCCGCAAACTTTGGCAGGTACACCTGGGCCAACAAGACCGACGCCGCAGGGTTCTACAACATTTCAGTGCCGATTGCGCCCCTCGACATGAAGGCCAGCAAAGCCGGCTACGATACTATGAACGGGCGGCTTGACACCTATTTCGCACTGGCTTACCGCCAGGACTTCAACCTGACCGCTGTCCAGATCGCTGAGGAGATAAGGGGGATTGTCGAGGACGACCTGGGCAGCCCCGTGGAGGGCGCGACCGTTTGGCTGGACGGCGCGGGGGGATGGAGCAGCGCTGTGGGATCGGACAGCTCTGGTTTCTTCCAACGCTCCGTTGCGAAGGGGAACGCCACGTATGTAATCTATGCCACGGGCCATGAGTACGTGACTGGCTCTATCGAGATACTCCCCGATGAGACATACTGGCTCAACGCCACGCTCAACCGCGCGTTCGCTACGGGGAGGGTCTACGGCCACCTCGACAACATATACACAGGAGCGCCCATTCCGCACGCCAAGGTCACCCTCAACATGAGGGACATGCCGCTCTGGAAGGACCTGGAGACCGACGAGAACGGCGACTTCGATACCCGCATACCCCCTGGCGTCGTCGTCATGGGCTTCGACGCCTGGGGGAACGGTTTCGTAGACCCCGGGCAAGCGCAGTTCATCGTGAAGCCCGCGCCCGACAAGTGGCTGAACCTCAGCTTCTTCCCGAGGGACGCGACGGCGCATGTTTCGGGGACCATCTACAACACGACCAACGCCTCTACGGTACCGGGCGCGAACGTCACGATGAGAAAGACTGACACCGCCAGCACGGTCGTCGCCGACGGCGCGGGGAACTACTCCCTCAACACCTCCGGCGGGAGCTTCGACCTATCGGCGAGGGCGCCCGGCTTCCGCATCAACCGCACTCTCACGAACCAGTTCGTGGCCGATTACCAGAGCAAGGTCCTCGACATCAATTTAGCTGTCGCTCCTGCGTGGTTCTCCGGGAACACTTCCGACAATGCAACTGACCTTGACAACGACACGCTCTACGACACTCTGGACGTCTTCGTCGGCGTCGACGTGAGCGTCTCCGACACATATCGCATCGTCGGGGAGCTGAGCGAAGGGAGGAGCCTCTCGAGCACCATAACGCGCTCGGAGCAAAACCTGCCGCTCGGCCCGGGCCCGCACAACGTCACCGTCCCGTTCGGCGGCGCGGCCCTCTGGTCCTCGAAGCTTGACGGCTACTACGTCAAGCTGACGCTCACGACAGCGGCCAACACGTCCGACATCATCGACCTCACGGAGCATTTCACGGCGCGGCATGGCTGGCAGGAGTTCGACCCGCCGGGGGCGAGGATAACCGGGCCGTCGGGCCAGTGGCTCGTAGACACTGACTTCGATGGGCTGTACAACCTGCTCGTCGTGAACGCCACGCTCCTCGTCAATGCGCCGGGCAACTACTCCACCAGCAGCGGGCTCATGGACGTCTCCGGCAGCCAGGTCGATCAGACCCTCGGATGGGACTACTATCCGGTCGGCAGCCACGGCATCCAGGCGGCCTTCGAAGGAACGGCCATCTACGCCGACGGCACTGACCTGGGGAGCTGCCAGATGTACCTGATAAACGGCCTGCCGGCGGACGGGAACGCCCCCGTGCAGGTGTTCCAGACATACACCCCGTACGAGTTCGGCATCTTCCAGCACTACCCGATAGGGGCGACGGTCAAGGGGCGCGCCCTGAACGCCACGGGCGTGCCAATCCAGGGGCTCGACGTCAAGCTCTACAACGTAACCAACCGCTTCATGAACTCCACGAAGACCAATGTGTCCGGATGGTACGAGCTCGGCGGGTGGGCCGGGGACTGGCTCGTCGCCTTCGACGACTTCGAAACGAAGCCGAGCGTGTACAACGGCGAGCTGGCGAACGTCTCCCTGGCGGCAGGCGAGACGAAGTTCGTGAACAGGACAGTGAACTTCACCGGGCTCGACAGATCGGAGATATCGGTGACCTTCCCGGTTGCGAGCGACTGGAACTATACAACCGTCGACTCGCTCATCTACGCCGACGCGGACAACAGGACCATCCGCTTCACCTTCGACATCCTCTACTGGTGGGCGGGGAACGGCGACGGGTACCTGAGCCAGGACGAGGTGAAGAAGATAAGCGCCGTGGTGCCGTGGCCGAACTTGCCCACGAACAGCTCGGAATTCTTCACCGTCGACGGGTTCCGCTACGATTTGGACTCCGCGAACGTGACAAGGAGCCTCGTCGCGGCAGGGCCCGTGACGTCCCTGGACCCGGTGGCCATTGACATCATCGGCAACTACACGGCCAACGGCACGATACCCACGGCCCCGAACCATGGAATGCTGTTGAACGCAACCTACGACAACACGCCCTCGAAGATGGACTCCGACAGCAACAACGTCAGCTACGTCTATTATGTCCAGTCGCCTGGCTACTGGGCGAATACCGCGAACGCATCCACCGCGAACGTCACCATCACCGGCAACAACACCGACCTCGCAACCGTGGACCCTCTGACAGACCCTGTTACAAACGACACAAATACGTCCGAATGGATTGTCCTGAACTTCACGCAGCGCGGGACAGCGTCCAACTTCGGCTCCGTATGGGGCTTCTTGACGCTGCAGGGGAGCGCCGACCGCAGCGGCGTGACGGTGACCGCCTACGACAACGCCTCCGGCTCAGCAGTCGCGAGCGCGACAACGAACGGGGACGGATATTACATTATCAACGCACTCGCGCCGGGCGGCTACAACATATCAGCAACCAAGGTAGGATATGTCCCAGGTATGGCCGTCAATGTCGGCATCACCATGGGCGCATCCGTCCAGCAGGACTTCAGTCTCATGGCGGTGCCCCCGACGATAAGCCATACTAATGTGAACGGCGCGCTCGTGAACTGGTCTTACGAGATTTACGTCGATGCCCATGACGAGAGCGGCGTCAATACTGTGCTGTTGAACTATACCGGAGTGGACTTGGTTCCTGTCTCCGTCCCTATGACGAAGATAGCGAGCACGCCGACGTACTTCGCTACGATACCTGCACAGGCCGCTACGGGAATCGTGACGTACACAATCTGGGCCAGCAACGTCCGGGGCGCGAGTTCGAAGAGCCCGTCAATCGGCAATTACGCGACAGAGATATACGACACGAAGGTCGGTGCAATCGCACCCTACTGGCGGACCACATCGTCCATTGCGCTTTCCGACAGCAGCGATTTCTCAGCCAGGGACGCGAACAACGTCACGCTCTGGTACGATTACAGCTCAGACAATGTCACGTGGGGTAATTGGACCGAGGGCGCGTGGGACTCTTACCCGTGGGACGGCGTCACCTGGAGCTTCGGGTTCCCTGATGGCGAGGGATACTACGAGTTCTGTTCGATAGCGAGGGACAACAAGTCTTGCGTCGAGGAGGCTCCGCCCGTCGTGGACGCGGAGTGCGCGTACGACGGCACAGAACCTACCAGCAGCATCGACGCTATTACTCCGTTCTGGAACACGGCCTCCCCGATACCGATCGCGGCAACGGCGAGCGATGGACTTCTTCTCGCCAATGTATCCGCATGGTACAGGTACGCGGCGGACAACGCGACCTGGGGGGCCTGGACGGCAATAGGCACGGACACCGTGGTTCCATGGACATGGAACTTCGTACCGGCCGCAGCCGGGTACTACCAGTTCCACAGCAGGGCGAACGACACGGCTGGCAACTACGAGGCCACCAACTCATCCTGGGACGCCTGGTGCGCGTACGACAACGTAGCGCCGACCAGCGTGATCGACGCGATCGTGCCGTACTGGCGGACGACCTCGCCGATAACGATTACCGCGACTGCGAACGACAACCTGGCGAGCAACGTCTACAACGTCTCGGCCTGGTACAGGTACGCGGTGGACAACGCGACCTGGGGCGCGTGGACGGCGATAGGCACGGACACGGCATCGCCGTGGTCGTGGAGCTTCGCGCCGGCGGCGAACGGGTACTACCAGTTCTACAGCAGGGCGAACGACACCGCCGGCAACTACGAGGCCACCAACTCATCTTGGGACGCCTGGTGCGCGTACGACAGCGTTGGGCCTACGAGCTCCGTCGATGTCACTGGCGCATACTGGCAGACCGCCTCGCCATTCACAATCAATGCAAGTGCAACGGACACAGTGAGCGGGGTAACGGGCGTGGAGTTCTGGTACAGGTTCTCCGCCGGCAATGTAACGTGGGGAGGCTGGTCGATGTTCGGCAACGACACGGCCGCTCCCTGGTCGTGGCAGTTCGCGCCGGCCAATGGCTCGGGTTATTACGAGTTCTACACCCAGGCCAGCGATACGGCAGGCTACTACGAGGCTGCGCCAACCGGGGCCGATGCAGGCCATGGTTACGACATCGATGCGCCGGCCATTACCAGCCACTCTGCATCCCCGAGCCCGTGCGAGCTCGGTCGCTCCATCAACGTCTCGGCTTCCCTTTCGGATCTCTCGGGCGTCGGTGGCGCTTGGTTCAATGTCTCTCTCAATGGCGCGTTCCTGGCCAACCAATCGATGAACGTTTCAGGGGCGGCCTGCTGGCTCATCTTCATGCCGGGCGCGACCGGCACCCTCAACTTCACCATCTGGGCGAACGACACCCTCGGGCACTGGAACTCGAGCAGCGTCTCTATCGTCGTGCAGGACACGACTGCGCCGTCAATAACAGGCCTCTACGCCAACCCCTCGTCGCAGGAGGTGCTGGGCGCTGTGAACGTTAGCGCGACAATTTCAGACCTGTCCGGGGTGGCTACCTACCGCATCAACATCACATCGCCGGGCGCATGGCTCCTGAACGATACGATGAAGAAGGGCGCCGGCGCAAACGCATACTACTACAACTTCACATGCGACCTGCTGGGCGATTACAGCTTCGTCGTCTGGGCCGTGGACGCGAAGGGCAATGGCAATGCCACGTCCGGGACGGCGAGGTCGCAGGACACGCAGCTGCCTTCTGCCGATGCGGGGATGGCGCAGACCGTCGAGAGCGGGACGACGGTCACGCTCGACGCGAGCCTGAGCGCGGACAACTTCGGCATCGAGAACTTCACATGGTCTTTCAACGACAACGGTATCAGGCGCCTGTACGGGAAGTTCGCGAACTACACGTTCTCGGTCAACGGGACCTTCGAGATCACGCTCACTCTCCGCGACTTCGGGGGCAACACCGCGGCGGCGAGGACGTGGGTCAACGTTAGCGTGGCCACGAACACCGGGACAGTGACCGGCACCATCCTCGACGCGAACGGGAACGCCGTCGCGGGCGCGGCCGTCTACGTGGACGGGACGAGCCCGACAATCGAGACCACGACCGACTCCCTAGGGAGGTTCACGCTGACTGGCGTGCCCACCGGGAGCCGCACCATCGTAGTCGTCGCGAACGGCTACAGGCGCTTCACGCAGGACGTGCAGGTCCTGCGCGCGCAGACCGCGGCCATGGGGAGCCTGACCATCGAGAAGGAGGCCGGTGGCGGCGCTCCGGCGTGGCTGTGGATGGCCATCATCGCAGCGATAGTCGCAGTTGCGGTCATAGTGGCCATCGTACTAATTGCCGCCAGGAAGCGCAGATCGAAGAGCGCCAAGACGGTCATAGACGAGATATTCCTCATGTACAACGACGGCAGGCTCATCAAGCACTTCACGCGGCGATTGAGGCCGGACATGGACAGCGACATCCTGAGCAGCATGCTCGTCGCCGTGCAGGACTTCATCAAGGACTCGTTCAAGGGCGAGGAAGGCATGCTGGACGAGATGAAGTTCGGTCGCTTCCAGATACTCCTCGGCAGGGGCAAGTACATCATAGTCTGCGCCATCGTGCTGGGCGAGGAGCTCGACATCCTGCGCCCCCAGGTCCAGAAGTGCGTGAGGGACATAGAGGAGAAGTACAAGGCCGCGCTCGAGACCTGGGACGGCGAGATGGGCAAGCTCACCGGGACGTTCAAGTACGTCATGGATCTGATAGACGGAAGGTACGCGTAAACCTTCGCTCACATAAACTTCAAGCGATAGAGCAGCGCAACCTAAATATACCGCGCTGTACATAGACATGGCAATGGTGGGCGGCATATCGGGGAAGCTAGCGGCGGTTGCCGTATGCGCAATGACTATCCTGAGCGCTCTGTTCGTGGCAGGCCAGCAGGGGCATGACAAAGTGGATGCGACGACGCTGCCCGCGCAGGGCGCGAATTACATCGCGCACGCGCCGATAAGGATAAACTCGGACGCCGAGTTCGATGCGGCGCATGGCGTGACAAAAGGCAGTGGAACGCAGGTCAATCCATGGATAATAGAGAATTACGACATCAATGGAACGGGATATGGCTATTGTATCTATATCGGAAACACAACCAACTACTTCGAAATCAAGAACTGTTCTTTGCATAATGCCAACGGCGTAAATAGTTTTCCCTACTATTGGGACACGGGGATCATCTGCTATTCAATAAAGAACGGCACAATAACAAATAGCACGATCCAGTACAATCACCTGCTGGGCATTTACTTTTACATCTGCTCGTATTGTAGCATTTTAAACAATAATCTCAGTTATAATACAGACTACACAATTTACTTCGAGTACTCGGTCAACTGCACTATTCGAAGGAATTATGTATTCGGGAATAGCAATTGCGGCATCGTGATCGCATGGTCGAGCCAATATAATACAGTTGATGGCAACATCGTGAAATCCAACGGTGACAGCGGCATTTACATGTCTGCTTCCGGGAATTATAACACAATCGTCAACAACGACGTAAGCCTGAGCTCCTTTTGCGGCATCAACATGTGGAGTGGAGCGGACTATAATCTAATCTACCATAACAAAGTCTATAATAACCCCACAAACGGCAACGATTATGATTGGACAAACACATGGGACAACGGATATCCGTCGGGCGGCAACTACTGGGACGATTACGGCGGCACTGACATCTATTCGGGGCCATTGCAGAATCAACCCGGGGGCGATGGGATCGGCGATACATCTTATGGATATGTGGCCGACTCGTACCCTCTGATGAAACCCATCCTCAATGGCCACATCCAGCGCCCCCCCATCCGTATCAACAGCAACGCGGAGTTCACGCCGGAGAGAGGGGTTAGCGTCGGGGATGGCTCGCAGGGGAACCCGTACATCATAGAGAATTACGACATCAATGGAACGGGATATGGGTATTGCATCTACATCGGGAACACGACGAAGTATTTTGAAGTGAGAAAATGTAACTTACATGAAGCCAACGGGGTAGGTAGCTTTCCTTATTATGAAGATTCGGGATTGACGATTAGCAATGTTACAAACGGTACGATTGCCGACAATAGTGTGTGGTCAAACCACTACAATGGCATCTTTTCTGAACACTCCAGTAATAATACAATCAACAACAATTCAGGCTTCTTCAACCAATCTATAGGAATTAACTTGTATTTCTCTTGTGACACAAATTTGATTGATAATGTTATGGCAGCAGATGGTATTGCTCTTAGAGGGCATCTGCTTAGATATTGGAACTCTCATAATATTGACACATCGAATACAATCAGCGGGAAACCGGTATATTATTGGAAAAATCAGACAGGAGGTACAATACCCGCTGGAGCGGGCGAGATAATCCTAGCTAATTGTACGAATGTAATGGTGGAGAGTCAAAATATCAGCGTTGGCGATTTCGCTATTCAACTCGGATTCTCATCGAATAATACTGTAACCAACAATTCTGTAAGAAATTCTAGAATAGGAATCTATATGACATATTCTGACAATAATAATATAACGAACAACACTTTATATTCCAACTACAATGGAATCTATCTTTACGATTCGTGTAATTATTGCACAATTAAAGACAATATCATCTCGCAGAGTGAAAATCATAGTATATACCTTTACTCAGGTAATTATAATTCCTTTATAAATAATAAAATATCGAATAATGGATGGGGAGCCTATTTCACCTTTGGAGATAACAATGTAGTATTTCATAACAATTTCATCAATAATACAAACCAGGCATATGATGATGGAAACAATCTATGGAACGACAGTTATCCATCGGGAGGCAACTACTGGTCCAACTACACGGGTATCGATGTCATGTCCGGACCTCTCCAGGATATCCCGGGCGCAGATGGCATCGGCGATACTCCATTTATTATCGACACCGATTCGCGCGATAATTATCCGTTGATGAGCCCGTACAATGCCGCTCCGCCACAAGCACCCTCGTTCATGATCCCCGTCGTCGCCGGCTGGAACCTCATTTCCTCACCTCTTATCCCGTATTCGTCCCAGCTCCCTGGGGCATTGACAGACAGGGACGGCGACACGCTATGGGACAGGGTGCAGTGGTACGATGCCTTCAATCCGTCGAACCTATGGAGGCAATACTACACTGGCTGGTCGCCCTCGCTCAGTGATCTCAATACTGTCAACCAAACGATGGGGGCCTGGGTATACGTGACGGCAGTCGGGGACGGCTTCATTAAGGTTAACGGTACGGTCGCTAACACAACCTCGATCCCGCTGCGCGCAGGCTGGAACCTCGTCGGTTACCCGACGCTGAACACGACGACCAAGGTCAGCGACGCGCTCTGGGGCACGAGCGCGACGGTCGTGGAAACCTTCGACCCCGCGGCGCCATACCGCACAAAGGTCGTCAGCCCGTCATATCTCATGAAGCCCGGCGAAGGTTATTGGATCTGCGTTCCGTCGGATACGGTATGGACGGTCGACTGGTAGCCTGCGCTACCTTTATTACCGCCCATAGGTAATGCGCTTCCGATGAAGGTATGCATCATCGGCGCCGGCTCCATCGGGAGGACGATAGCCCGCGCCCTCGAGCAGTTCGATGAGGTCGAGCGCTTCTACGTCTTCGACAAGAGCAAGTCGAAGGTCGAGTCGCTCGTCCAAGATTGCGCGAAGGCCAAGGCCACGGACGACATAGAGGATGTGCTGGGCGAGGTCGGCCTTGTCATCGAGGCGGCCAGCCAGCGCGCGGTCGAGGCCTTCATCCCCAAGGTCCTCGAAAATGGGAAAAACGTCCTGGTCATGAGCGTCGGGGCGTTCGTGGACGAGGACTTCCGCCACAGGTGCAAGGAGCTGGCCAAGGCGCGCGGCGCGCACATATTCGTGCCGTCGGGCGCGGTCTGCGGCATCGAGGGCATATGCGCCGCGGCCGAGGAGGACATCGAGGAGGTCGTCCTCATCTCATACAAGAACCCGAACGCGCTCGCGTCGGTGGAGTACCTGCGAAAGCGCGGCATAGACCTGTCGAAGGTCACGAAGCCCACCGTCATCTTCGACGGCACGGCCAGCGACGCCGTGCGCCACTTCCCGAAGAACATCAACGTCGCGGCGACGATCAGCCTGGCTGGAGTGGGGTTCGAGCGCACGAGGGTTAAGATCGTCGTGGACCCAAAGGCCACGAAGAACATGCACAGGATAGTCGTCAAGGGCAGGTTCGGCGAGATAGAGGTCTGGTGCCGCAACGAGCCCTTCCCCGAGAACCCGAGGACGAGCTACCTGGCGGCGCTGTCGGCGGTATCGGCAGTCAGAAAAATCACAGGAAACATCTGGATCGGCGTATAGGGGCATCCTTTCTAGGGGCATTCTTCTCCGGAATACAATCTTAATCGAATTCCCCTAGAACCCCGATAAAGGATTTGGGGGTCAAGGGGGAATTGCTGAGTAGCGTGAACAGAGCAATGCCCCTTGTTTAGCGCCCTCTTTTATCGCCCCATATCAGCTTGTGCAGTTGCGGCAGGACGCGCGCTTCTAGCTTGTCCTCCAGCACTTTCTCGGCCAGCCATTTCAGGTTCGTGCCCCCGACGGGGATCATGATGACCGTGCAGTTGTGCTTGCGCTCCTTCAGCACCTTCTTCGCGTACTCGTAGTCCCTCTCGTCGGCGATGACGAACTTGAGCTGGTCCACCGGCCCGAGGTACTCGATGTTCGCAAGGTCGCACTTGTCCGCCATGCCCGATGAGGGGCACTTCACGTCCATGCTGACGAGCATGCGCTCCTCGCAGGGCATCTCCTGGAGGCTCATCGTCCCGTTGGTCTCCAGCGTCACGTGGTGGCCCGAGTCCAAGAGATTGTAGATGAGCGGGACGGTCTCCTTCTGCAGCAGCGGCTCGCCGCCGGTGATGCAGACGTCGCGGCACTTCAGAGCCTTCACCATCTCCAGCACCTTCTCGAGTGGCATCTCCTCGCCGCCGTCCTGCGCGTACTTGGTGTCGCACCACTCGCACCTCAGGTTGCAGCCAGCGAGCCTGACAAAGGCCGTGGGGGCGCCCATGCGCAGCCCCTCTCCCTGCAGCGAGCGGAATATCTCGGATACCTTCATCGTCGGAGGAATGCACTCTTGTCGTATAAAATTAACCCTTTTGTAACATATACATATATGTACATAAATACCAAAAAGGTTTTATGCTGCGAATCATTCGGATGTTCCCATGCGGAGAAATCCCGGGAAAAAGTACCGCGCAGGGGACCAGATTCATTTTATCGTGACGAGGGATTTCGTCGAGTCGGTGAACGAGTTCGCGCTCTTCTGCGACGAGAACTCCATCAACTTCTCCGACGCCGTAAGGGATGCGATGATCCAGTGGTACACCGAAAGGCAAGCCAGGGAGCGGAGGGCCAAGAGCCTCGAGCACGGCACGTCCTCCCTGCGGGGCATGGCGGAGCGGTACGAGCGCGACGTCCTGAGCGAGGTGCGGAATGACTGAGATTGTAAGGAAAGTGTGCATGTGCGGGGACCCTGGCGTGGGAAAGACCTCCCTCGTCCGGAGGTTCGTGATTGGGAAGTACGACGATGAATATATATCCACGCTCGGGACTGTGGTGTCTAAAAAGACCGTGAATGTGGAAAGCAAGAACACCAACCTGACCCTGATGATGTGGGACATCTCGGGGCAGCCGGAGTTCAAGCGCATCCACAACGCAGCGTTCAGGAACTCGACGGGCGCGCTGGCCGTGTGCGACGTCACCAGGCCCGAGACCGCCGACAACCTGAGGGAATGGATAGAGGCCATCCGGGGCGCTGCGGGGGAGGACCTGCCTATTGTCATCCTATTGAACAAGATAGACCTGGTCGAGAAGCAGGAAGACATCGAGGACATACTACGGAGGGTCGCGGATCTCAACTGCACGGTCTACTCCGCGAGCGCCAAGACAGGCGAGAACGTCGAGGACTCCTTCATGGTTCTCTCCAACGCCATTATAGAAAGGAACGGCAGCGCCCGCAAGGCCGTTGCCGACGCCGCGAACGGGCTCTCCGAGCTTGAGAAACCGTCCACGATGCTGGACTACATGATGGACAGCTTCTGCCGGAGCCTCGGCGACTACGAGCTGGGCATGTGCATCGTTCGGAAGCAGGTGAAGGACCTCGGTGTGAACTTCGAGAGGCCGGACAAGCGAGGGCTCGACATGCTAATGGAGAGGCTTGCCACGCTCACGGCCGAATCGAAAGGGCCGGGGATGGCGGGGCAGTTCAGGCAGAACATGATGAAGGGGCTGGAACGAGTCAAATGGTGATAGGCTGACAGACTACATAGCAAAGGTCGTAATGCTCGGTGACCCGGCCGTCGGGAAGACCTCGCTCGTGCGCAGGTTCGTCAACGATATGTTCGACGACAAGTATCTAGAAACGGTTGGCGCCAAGCCCACAAAGAAAGTTCTTCAGGTAAAAGGGAACAGGCTCACCATGATGGTGTGGGACATCGCGGGCCACAGCTACTCGCTGCACCCCAACTATTATTCAGGGGCGAAGGGCGCGCTCATGGTCTGCGACCTGACGAGGCGCTCGACGCTTCAGTCGCTCGACACATGGCAATCTGCCCTGAAAAACAAGTCCGGCGACGTCCCAGTGAAGGTACTGGCGAACAAATCCGACATCTTCGACTGGAACTTCGAGCCAGAGGAGCTGGGCGAGAAGGGCTTCGACTGGCTGAAGACGAGCGCGAAGACGGGAGAGAAAGTGGAGGAGGCTTTCCAGAAGCTCGCGGAGGAGATGCTCGATGCCTAGGGAAAACCGCCGGGGCTTCTTCCTCATGTATGGAGAGGCGATAAAGACCCTTCAGGACGAGCTCGTCGCGCTCGTCGGGATAGAGCTGGCCAGGAGCGTCCTGTTCAGGTTCGGGTGGAAGAACGGGCAGGGCTGCGCGAAGGAGATGGGCCTCACGGGGCAGGGCGATACGGCGATAGCCAACCTGCACGAGATATGGACAGAGATGGGCCTGGCAAGGCTAGTGTCGTTGAAGAGCGAGGGGGACGCGCACACAATCCGCCTCGAGGAGACGCTCGAATCCTCGTTCGAGGGCAGGGGCTGCGACTTCACGAGGGGCTTCCTGGCGGGGCTGCTCTCGGGGATCACCAACAAGCCGCATTACTGTGAGGAGGAGAAGTGCACGTCCAGGGGCGACAAGATGTGCGTGTTCGCCGTGCAAAGAAAGATATAAATGATACGCCATGCGAGGAAATGACGATGAAAGCGAAACCCGCTACACACCGCATTTTAATCGGGCTCATTCTATTCATGCTCTGTATCAGTTCCATTCAGGTCGCGTCGTCAGGTTCCAAGGACGGCGACCGGTCAAGTGTCGATTCATCGGATGGGAACATAGTGAATGGCCCTCCCTACATCCTCAACGCCTCGTACATCGGCAGCCCGGCGATAGTAGTGGACGGCAACCTCAACGAGCCCGCCTGGAGCGATCCCAATACTGCACTCAGGCTGACGACCGATACCTTCGAAGGCTGGAACCTTAGCATACGCATTTTCCATAATCTATCGTATCTCTTCGTCGGGGTCGAGCTCATCCCCGACACTTCGCTGAACCCGAATGACTTTTGCGAATTGGCCTTCGATGTCAATAACAACAATCTGGCCCCACCCGAGGCTTCCGACCTGAAGATTCAGGGTGCTGGCACCACCATTGGCGTGAACCTTTATTCACTATACAACGGCAGCGGCGCAGGATGGTCCCTCTACTCCGACCAGACCGGCCTCCCCAACCCCTGGCCCGCCGACTACGCGACCATTGGAGAAATGAGGGCCATTTCGACCTACGAGTTCCAGCTGCCAGTCTCCGCCGCGTGGGGGACTCCGGCTCCGGCGAACGGCAGCACCGTTGGCTTCACCGTGCATGGTTTCGGTCAGGCCGACAATGAGCATGTGTGGTGGCCCGACCAATATGAAAAGAAAAATAACCCCACGATCGAATACTGCGACAACGCGGCGAACTATGGCGACCTCGTCTTCATCTCCCCGCCGGTATTGACACCTGACCACCTCGAATATGTCTCGGGCGACGACCAGGCAGGAATCGTCGATACGAACTGCGCCGCTCCGATCGTCTTCAATGTCCACAACGCGACGAACGTTTCAGTCCCAGGCGCGCAGGTCAACTTCACTATAACCTCGACCCCGTCTGGGGCTAACAATTCATATTTCACCGAGAGCGGGAACCCCTGGTATGTCGCGACCTCGGATGCGAGCGGCAACGCGAGCGCCACACTGCACCTCGGGACGAAGGTCGGGGACTACTGGGTGAACGTCAGCGGCGCATTTCCCGGGCTCGCGGGGCTGACCTACAATGACACTATCAACGCAACGGCTTATGCAGGCCCGGCTGACCATGTCGTATATATTTCTGGAGACGGCGCATCGGCAGAGGTTGGGCAGACCCCGCCCCCGTTCTGGGCGAGGGTCGTAGATCAATACGACAATAACGTTTCCAATGTCAATTTATGGTGGAACATTACCAGCACGCCCGCAGGGGCCTCAGGGCACTGGCTCTCCAACAATTCGAGCGGCAGCGATGCGAGCGGCCTCGTCTCCTCCACGCTGACGCTGGGCGATAAAAACGGCTGGTACAACACGACATGCGAGAACCTCACGCTGCCGGGCGCGCAAAAGTCCGTCCTTTACAATTCCACGGCCATGACCGGCTCGACCCTTCATGCCGAGTACATCGCTGGCGACGGACAATCCGGGACCGTGGGGACGCAGGTTGGGTCCCTCTGGGCCAGGGTCGTCGACCAGTTCGACAACAACGTCTCCGGGGCGAACGTCTCGTGGGACGTCACGGCAACGCCAGGTGGCGCCAGTATATATTCACTATCCAATGCGACATCCACAAGCGCCGGGGACGGGCTCGTCTCCACCAACCTCACTCTCGGCGACAGGCCCGGCACCTACACCGTGCGCTTCTGGAACGCGTCCTTCACTGGCTCACCGAATTCCACATGGTACAACGAGACAGCGTTGGTCGGTCCCGCCTACAATCTGACATACGTCAGCGGCGACGGGCAGAGCGGCCCCATCAATACCGCGCTCCTGCCGTTCTGGGCGCGCGTCACCGACTTCTATGGGAACAACGTATCCGGCTCCATCGTCTGGTGGAACATCACGTCGAACCCCGGTGGCGCGGTGGGCATGGTCCTCTCGAATCTCACAAGTACCAGCGATGCCGACGGCCTCGTTTCAACGACGCTCACGCTGGGCGACCTTACCGGCTGGTACAACGTCACCTGCGAGAACAATACTCTCGCGGGAAACAATGCCATCTGGTTCAATTCGACGGCGACATCGGTGCCTTTTCCGAACCAGTTAGAGTACATCTCCGGCAGCCCTCAAAGTGGTGTCGTGGGAGCCTCGCTGGCACCTGTGTGGGCCAAGGTCGTCGACCAGTTCGGCAATGGCATCGCAGGCGTGGATGTGTACTGGAACATCACGGACAATCCCGCCGGCGCCTCCGGCCAGTTCCTCTACAACAACAGCTCCGTGAGCGATGCGAGCGGATTCGTCTCAACGAGGCTGCTGTTCGGCAATCTGCCAGGCTGGTATAACTTCACATGCGTAAACCTGAGCCTGCCGGGGGCGCAGAAAAGCGTGCAGTACAACTCCACGGCTGCCTTCGGCGCTCCAGCGACTATCGCCATCGGCACGAACCTCACGGTCGTACCAGTGCAGCAGACAGCCGCGCTCACGGTCTGGCTGAACGATGCCTTCGGCAACGGCTGCCCCGGCTACGTAGTCTCACTCTCCTTCGATACGAACCCGAGCGCGCCGAACGCCGTGCTCGGCGCGGTCACCGATAACGGTGATGGCACATACTCCGCAATATATACTTCTGGACGAATGGCTTGGGTGACAGATATCATCCGCGCTACTCAGGGCGTGCTCTCATCCACCGTTAACATCGACGTAACAGCTGGAGAGCCGTTCAGCATTGCCTACCTTTCCGGCAACGGCCAGACCAGGAACGCGGGCGAGGCCCTCGGCCAGCCATTCCTCGTCGTCGTCAAGGACGGTTACGGCAATCCCGTGAGCGGCGTTCAGATAGACTGGGCCGTCGATGGGTTCCCTGGAGGAGCCACAGGGCATGTGATGTCGCCGGCATCGAACCTAACGAACGCCTCGGGCGTGGCTGGCTCGCTCTTGACCCTCGGCAATAATCCAGGGTTGTACTACATCAACGCGACCAACGCCACGCTGAGCCTGGCCGGGGAACCAATTGGATTCGCCGCGCAGGCATTGTCCGTTCTGTTGAATTTGATAATGATTAGTGGCGACGGGCAGACAGGCACCGCGAACGCCACGCTCCCCGCGCCCCTGGTCGTCGAGGTGCGCGACCAGGGCGGCGCGACCCGTTCCGGCGTGAGCGTGTGGTTCAATGTAACATACGGGGGCGGAACCGTCGCTGGGACGACCCCTGCCGTGACCAACGCAATCGGCCGCGCGATGGCGAACCTCACGCTCGGAGCGAGCCCCGGTGCGAACACGGTCAGCGCAGAGATAGGCAGCGCAGGCGTCAATCGCGTGCTTTTCAACGCGACCGGAACCCTGCCACGCATGACCGCCACGCTCGCGGCCAACCAGATGGTCGTGGCGGCAGGGAGCACGTTCGTCTACGTCATCTACTTCAATAACAACGGCACCGAGGCCGCGAAGAACGTCTGGATAAACGACACTCTGCCGGACGATGCGCAATATGTGTGGGACAGCTCGGGGGCCATCCACTCGGTCTCGGGCAATTCGCACTCGTGGTTCTTCCTCTCCCTGCCGATTGGGAGCCACTCGTTCATAGTCACAGTGCGGGCAAACCCCGGTGCGGCCGACGGCACGCGCATGTCGAACTTCTTCGCCATCGCATGCTCCGATCAGGCGGACGGGGCGATGCCCTCAGTCGGCTCGAACACCGTCCTCGTGACGATATCCGCAACCGCCGGGAGTAACGTCCCGCCCACGATAGATGGCGTGCCGGACCTTATCGTCCACCACGACTGGGACTACAAGATAGACCTCTCGCCGTACATCACCGACCCTGACACCAATTTCACCGACCTGACGCTCATACTCTCCGACAGCCTGAGCGCCAGGGTCGACGCCCGCAACAACCTGCTGATGGTGCTCAATTACTCGATTTCCTACCTGGGCATGACCCTGAGCCTGAACATCACGGTGTCGGACGGGCTCGGCTCCGACTGGCAGGTCATAAAGGTGAAGGTCGTCAACAACTTCCCGCCGGAAATATTGAAGGGCATGCCGGACGTGACGCTCGACGAGGACACCATAGCCTTCCCGTTCAACATCACCGAATACTTCTTCGATCGGGAAGGGGACTCGCTCTACTTCGCCTCTGGGAACCGCAGCACGATAGTAGGCATACTCGACAACGGCACGGTCAGGGTGACCGCCCTGCGCGACTGGTTCGGGATGGAGAGGGTAAGGTTCAGGGCCGCGCAGGTGGACTCGAACGCGCTCGTCGAGACCATCATCAACATCACTGTCAGGCCTGTCAACGACCCGCCGTTCATCACGCCCATCGAAGACCAGAGCGGCATTGCGGGGACGCCCTGGCCCCTCGACCTGAGCCCCTACATCGGCGACGTCGACAACAACCTCTCCGACCTGGTCGTGACCACGGACAGCGGCCACGTCACGGTCAACGGCCACCTGCTGACGCTCAGGTTCCCGAGCGCCACCCCTCTGGACATAGTCACGATTACCGTCTCGGACGGGAAGCTCCAGTCCTACATGCAGTTCAACGTCACGGTTCTCGGCGCGCCGTCGGAACTGCTCCCTCCATGGCTCATACCCATAATTATCGCAGCAATGGTCGCACTCATCGCCTTCATAATCTACAAGCGGCGCAAGCCCCTCATCGAACAGACGTTCCTGATATACAAGGATGGCGCGCTCATCGCCCACGCGACGAGCAAGGTCATCCCGGACATGGATTCGGAGATTTTTACCTCAATGCTAACAGCCATCCAGGACTTCGTGAAGGACAGCTTCAAGGACGAGAAGAAGTGGGACCTGAAGAAGCTGGAGTTCGGCGACCAGAAGATAATGATAGAGCACTCGGGCACGAAGAACATCAGCATCGCCCTCGTGTACAGAGGGAAGGGCGATGAGAGGCGCCTCCTGAACACCGCCAAGGATATCCTTACAAAGGTAGAGCTGGCCTTCGGAGACCTCCTCGCGGACTGGGACGGCAACCTCGACAAGCTGCGCGGCACGCGCGACATCATCGCCGAGGAGCTGGGCAAGGGCTAGCCGTACGGCACCGGGTCGCGCTCCCCGGCCTCGTAAAATCCTTTCAGCCGGTACTGGCAGGACGCGCACTTCCCGCAGGCCTTCTTCCCGCCCCGGTAGCAACTCCATGTCTTCGAGAAGTCGACGCCCAGGGCTAAGCCTTTCCGGACGATCTGCGCCTTGCTGAGCGCGACGAGCGGGGCGATTATTCTAATCTTCTTTCCCTCGATGCCGCGCTTCGTGCCCAGCGCGGCGGTTTTCTCGAACGATTCCAGGAACTCCTTCCGGCAGTCCGGGTAGCCCGAGTAGTCAATCGCGGTCGCACCGATGAAGACTGCGTCGGCGCCGCGCGCCTCCGCGAGCGAGACCGCAATCGATAGAAATATCATGTTCCTCGCCGGGACGTAGGTGGCCGGGATGCCCTTCTTTCCTTCGAAGTCGGGGACGTTCGCGCCCTTTTCGGTCAGAGCGGAGCCGCCGATTCGCGCCATGTCAAGGGCGAGCGTCACGTGTTCCTTGACTCCGAGGCTCTTCCCTACTGCATGGGCGCACCTCACTTCCTTCGCCGAGTCCAGCCCTCCAGAGATGAGCGCTACAGCCTTCTTTCGACCCATGCGCCCTGCCCCTTTCCCTCGTCGAGCCCGGCTTCGATTCGCGTAAGCCCTTTCATGCCCCCGATGTTATCAATGACCTTCTCTAAAAGGAATTCGGCCAGCTCCTCGGCCGTGGGAACCGTGATGTCGAGCAGCACGACGTCCTCCGCTGGAAATAGGTACGCCTTGCCGCCCTGAGAGACCGAGTAACCGTTACCGCTCTTGACAATCTTCACTTCGTCGTTTTTCATGGGGAGCAGGACCTTGTGGTCCAGTTCCTTGACAGCCTCGCGCATGGCCTCCTTGAGCCGGACGAAGTCCAGCAGCAGGCCGTCCGCCCCCTTGTCTCCGTGCGCCTTCACGTGCAGGGCGTAGGCGTGGCCGTGGAGCCGGCTGCACTTGTCGTGTCCTGGGATGAAATGCGCCGCCGAGAAGGTGATGCCGCACTCCCAGCCATCGACCTTTACCATCATCGCCACTCCATCCCCCCGAGGCGTAATAAGGGTTTCTATGGCGCTAACGAAAAGGAAAGTCCGCGGAAACGTCGTTACATGTACATGCCGCCGTTGACGTTTATGACCTGCCCAGTTATGTATGCGGCCATGTCCGAGGCGAGGAAGACGCACGCATGCGCCACCTCCTCGGGCTTCCCAAATCTGCCCATTGGAATCGTTGGCAGGACCTTTTCCTTGATTTTGTCAGGCATGTTCCGCACCATATCGGTCTCTATGAAGCCGGGCGCTATCGCATTTACAGTGACGTTCTTTCTCGCCATCTCCCTTGCCAGGGCTTTGGTCAGGCCGATGATCCCGGATTTGGCGGCTGCGTAATTCACTTGTCCTATGTTTCCCATCTGACCGACAATTGATGTGATGTTGATGATTCGGCCGTATTTCGATTCCGTCACATGGTCGAGGAACACGTGCGTGCAGTTGAAGACGCCGGTCAGGTCCACCGATATGACCTTGTTCCAGTCTTCCTCGGTCATCTTCGCAAAGGTCTTATCGACGTTTATGCCCGCATTGTTGACCAGGACATCAATCTTTCCAAAATTCTTCTCAATCGCGCCTTTCATTTTTTTCACTTCTTGGAGATTGCTCGTGTCGGTCGGAAATATCCATGTCCTCATCCCAATTTTTTCAATCTCCGTCGCGACATCATCGGCACTCTCTTCCCTCGTATGGTAGTTCACCACAACGCTCGCGCCCTGATTGGCGAATGCCTTTGCGATCTCCTTTCCGATCCCTCGGCTCGCCCCCGTAACGAGGGCGTTCCTGTTCTCCAGCATTTTCATGTGCATCTCCTCACTTATCGATAAAATGTGGCACCCTCTTTTCGAGGAACGCCGTCATCCCCTCCTTCTGATCATAGGTTGCGAACAGCGTCGCCCACGTCTGGACTTCGTAAGACAGGCCGATGTCGAGCGATGTCTCGACGTTCATCTCGATTGCCCTCTTCGCGGCCATCAGGGCGATCCTGCTTTTTGATTTTATGATGCTGCACAGCGAGTTTAACGCATCGTCCAGCTTATCGTGCGATACGACCATGTTCACAAGGCCGATCTCCAACGCCTCCTCCGCTGTGATGCGCTTGCCCATGTATATCAGCTCTTTCGCCCTTCCGAGCCCTATGAGCCTGCAGAGGCGTTGCGTGCCCCCCCAGCCGGGGATGATCCCTATGTCTATCTCTGGCTGCGCGAAAACAGCATCCGGGGTAGCGATTCGCAGATCGCATGCGGATGCTATCTCAAGGCCACCACCGAGAACGTAACCGTTCAACACAGCTATTACCGGCGGCATCTTCTTCTCAAGCTTATATCCAATCCTATGCCCCAACTCTGCGAATTTTACTGCGCATTGAACGTCCTTCTCCCTCATCTCCCTCACGTCCGCACCGGCGGTGAATGCCTTTTTGCAATTGCTTCTAAGCACGGCGATCTTTACGCTCAAATTTATCGCGATGGCATCCAGCGCATGATCTATCTCCGTGAGGGTCTCCTCGTTCAGGACATTTAGCTGCATGGGTCTGTTGAGGTAAAGCGTGGCAACATTTTCTTTGACATCGAGTATGATGTTCTTGTAGCTAGCGGTATCCATTCAATCCCCCACCTTGTCAGATCTCTTCTGCAGCCAGTCAACTACCCGCGGCCAGAGGTGTTTGTGCGCGTACGAACCGACCGAGACGCCTATGTGGCCCGAAACGTTCTCGAGAATTTTTTTGTCCTTGCTCCTGACCGCCTTTATGAGGGGGGTGGTCGCATCCGGTGGCGTCAAGTTGTCGTTTGTCCCTACCAATACGAGGAGGGGCATCTTTATGTTTTTCAAATTCACTTTCTTTTTCCCGATGACCAATTCGTTCTTTATTAACAGGTTCTGCTGGTATCCGTTTTTAATATATTCCTCGTAAAATCTGCCAGGAACTGCCACATCATCGTGGAGCCATTTTTCCATTCGGAAGAAATTTTTTACATATTCCTCATTTTCTATGTTATCGCAGAGTTTGATGTATTTCAGGCACGTGTTTTCCAGGGGGCCCAACAAGAGGAAGGAGGTGTTCAAGAACTCGGGAGGGCAGTTGTTGAATGCTCTCACGATTTTTTGTGGGTCGATGTGCTTCGTCCAAACATGAAGGGGGCCTTTGTCCGTGTCGAAATTAATGGGGGCGGACATTACGATGAGATTTCTAATGCGGTCCGGGTACAACGACGCGAAAATCGTGCTGAAGAAGCCCCCAATGCAATAGCCCATGAGCGATATCTTCTTCGCGCCGCTTTCTTTCCTAACGTAATCGACCGCACGTCTGATGTAGGAATCGATGTAGTCCTCGATAGTGAGGAACATGTCCGCCTCGGTGGTGTCTCCCCACTCAATCATGTACACATCCACACCATTCTCAAGAAATCGTCTTATGACGCTCCTGTCCGGCTGCAAATCGAGGATGTACGGCTTGTTTATGTTCGCATATACTATCAGGAGGGGGGGGCCATACTTCCTCTCGGCGAGTGGCCTGTACCTCAAGAGTTTCATTTTGTTGTGCTCGAATACCACATCTGCGGGCGTTGTTCCGACGTCCACCTCTGGAGGATTCATACTTATTTGAAGGCATTTGAGCATCTTTATGTTCGCCTCGAAAAATTCTTTATTTGGCTCTATTTGCGCCATCCAAATCACTCCCCGCCCTCTATAGTTTCAGATATTTTGTCAAGTTTTTTGTTGATTAGGTACAGATTGTAATAGATCTCATGGATGTCTTTTCTCGTGGGCATGCCCCAGGACTTGAGTATCTCCTCCTTTGCCTCGTCCATCTGGATCTTTCTGTTAAGATTGTTGCCCAGAGATTCTTTCATGGTATAGAGGAACGTCGGGCTCATTAAGAACTCCTGGATCATCTGCGAGTAGGACTGCATGCAGTATATATAGAGGTCCTTCTGTATCTGAAGGTTCTTTGCATCCCAAAGATCGGGAGGAAGTTCCTTCGTCTTTTCCTCGACCCTTTTCCAATGTTTCTCATACAGCTTTGAGAATTCCTTGGAAGAGCTTGGGGTCGGGATCGACACCCCCTTGAAAAATTCCATTTGGTATTTCCATATCTCGGTGAGAAAATTCTCAAGTCCTGCATCAGTTTTTTCACTGTTGTGGCTATTGTCCGCCATGCAATCATCCCCCTATTTCGTTTTCTCTAGCTTTTTCTCGAGCTCTCTCAACTTCGCGCTTAATTCGTTCACCTCAGATTCCAACTTCTTGACTTTATTGGTGGACATGAACGGGCCGAAGGCGCCCCAAGCACTTCTGTCAAAAAATCCGGAGTATAGCTCTTCGTAGTTCATCTCCGGGAAGAGTTTCGAAAACATGTTCCTTGTCGATGTCAGCATGTTCATCCAGTTTTTTTGGAAATTCACGGCGGACTTTGAACTCATCGTTATGTAATTCGACACCTCGTGGCTCATTGCCATGCACATGTCCTGCATGTTCACCGTGACCTCACCGCTCATAGGATTGGCAGGGTTGAGCGCGGATACCCCCTCCTTCATTTTATCGAGGAACTCGAACCATATCTTAGTAAGCTCTTTGTAATTGTTGTTGGACTCGGCAATTACGTTGTTTATCTGTTTGGTCATTGTGGTTGTTATTTCCATCCAGGCCATGTATAGTGGTTCATCTATCCCATCCGCTGGGATGTTGTTTCCCATGATAGAGGCCAGTTTCTTGCCGTTTGCCCGCCACATCTCCAGGACTTCCTTGTACCTCGCGCTCTCTGTCTCCTGCGCCCTTTGGATCCTCGCATTCATTTTGATCTGATAGTTCTTCCATAGGTTGTAAAGCTCTTGGGCGCCTTCCCGATTCTCTTTCGTGTAATCGGAGATCATCGTGCCGACGACATTCGAGAAGTTTCTCCATTTCTCGGTGAGGTTCTCGTTGAGCTTGCTGTAACTGCTCATGTTTCCCTCGACCTCTGCCACAACCTTCTCGTAAAAATCGCCCCAGGCAGCGGAAAAGTTCGTTTTTTCATCGTTCATATCATATTCCTCCGTTCAAGGCCCTCAGGGAGCCTTCTCTAGCCTCTCCTCGAGCTCCTTTAACTTCGCACTCAGTTCCTTGACCTCGGTTTCCAGCTTCTTGACCTTAGTGGTCGGCACGAAGGCCCCTGAGGCGCCCCATGCGCTTCTGTCAAAAAAGCCGGAATACAATTCCTCGTAGTTCAACTCCGGGAAGAGTTTCGAAAACATGTTCCTTGTCGATGTCAGCATGTTCATCCAGTTTTTTTGGAAATTCACGGCGGATTTTGAACTCATCGTTATGTAATTCGACACCTCGTAGCTCATAGCCGTGCACATGTCCCGCACATTCGCCGTGACCTCACCGCTCATAGGATTGGCAGGGTTGAGCGCGGATACCCCCTCCTTCATTTTATCGAGGAACTCGAACCATGTTTTTGTAAGCTCTTTGTACTCGTTGTTGCTCTCGGCGATTACATTGTTTATCTGTTTGGTCATTGCGGTTGTTATTTCCATCCAGGCCGAGTACAGGGGTTCATCGATCCCCTCCTCCTGTGAATCGGTCCTTACTGGGAAGGCCAGTTTCTTGCCGTTTGCCCTCCATATCTCCAGGATCTCCTTGTACCTTGCGGCCTCTGTCTCCTGCGCCCTTTGTATCCTCGCATTCATTTTGATCTGATAGTTCTTCCATAGGTTGTAAAGCTCTTGGGCGCCTTCCTGGTCATCTTTCGCGTAATCGGAGATCGTCGTGCCGACGACATTCGAGAAGTTCCTCCATTTCTCGGTGAGGTTCTCGTTGAATTTACTGTAGCTGCACATGTTACCCTCGACCTCCGCCGCCACATTCTCATAAAAATCGTTCCAGGCGACCGAAAAGCTCGTCTTTGCATCGTTCATATCATATTCCTCCATTTGATTCCTGAGTGGATGACCATGGAGGACTTTGAATAACCCTCTTTTTTCACACACCCCTTCGACGATGTGTGCTTTCAGGAAGGGGGTTATTCAGTCCTCTCAATGACGCCTTTAGGCCCCCTCTTTCCGGCCGAGGAATGGCTTCGCAGACTTCATCATAGCGTTCATCGATGTAGAAAGTATTTCATCCCACATCTCCTGAGATCTCTTGCTCTCCTCCGTGGACGTTTCCACAAATTTAGATATTTCGTCTGTCATTTGTGAAAACATTGATTCCCATCTCTCCATTATCGACTTGTACATCTCGTCGTCTGCACCTATCTCCCCCATCATTTTACCCATCTTTTCAGTGAAATCGAGCCAGCTCGTTTGTATTTCAACGTAATCAGAGACTGCCCCGTCTCCAGACTCAGAGGCTTTCTTTGCTATGTGGTTCGAGAACTCGACGTACTTCTTCTGCAGTTCCTCCATTCCTGCGTTTGCTGCATCCCATTGAGTAGAAGAGAATAGCCCCTCCAGGACGCCGGCTATCTCCTTCCACTTGTCAACGACGCCCAGGTATTCTTCCATGTTTTTTCTGGATAGATTCAACATCTTTGCGTTCAGCTTCTCGTAGTAGTCGTTCCAGAGATCGTACACGCCCGAGTATTTTTTCCCCTCTTCCGTGGCAATCTTTGTCATCTGTTTGTACGTGTCCGCAGAGAACCCAAGCCACTTGTTCCAGATGTCCCCGTACACCTTTTGTTGGGACGTTATCCCCTCGTTCACCTGCTCCAGCACCCGCACCTGCTGTTTCCTCAAATCATTGAGGAGGTTTGTAGAGCTTTTCTGCTCCTTTGTTTCTTTTTCCTTTTCCGATTTTCCTACCTCTTTCTTTTTTGTTTGAGTTTTTTTAGGCATATACCCCGCCCCCAAGACTCTCATGTCTTCGTACCTCGATGTGGAGACACAAGAGCACAGTGTCTAAGTGTCTTTCCTTTTATATAAAGATTTGGTAATTGTTGGCCTTCTGACCACATAAAGGAGGCCCTAAGTTGATGGTTTCGTATTTGACCTATTCGCTGTATTTTGTCATTCTCAAGCTACCGAGAATGTAAGTTTCACTAGCATATTTGTAATGTCAATCGGTGCGCGTGTTGCCGATTCGCTTCTCCAATTCCTCGACCTTCTTCCTTAGCTCTCTAATCTCCTCATTCGCCAGGGACGCCGTCGTCATCATCGATGGGTTGAGCATCCTGAGGAACTGGTACGTGCGATCCATGTAGGTTTTATACATATCTTCGAAATCCGGACTGCCGACGTTTATTACATTCACGAATTGCTTAACCATGGTGGAAGCGTACTCTAACCAAGTTATCCTTAGTTCTTTGTATCTCTGTGTATAATCCTTCATGAACTTATTTATCTCGGCGCCCATCCTCTCCGAGGTTTCCGTCCAGTTCTTGTTCAATTCCGTGTAGACCCCCTGGTTCAATGCCCTGGTGCTCTCTATCTGCCCCTTCATCTCATTGTCGAGCTCGTTCCATATGCCCATTACATCTTGCGAGTCGGAGATGATTGCGTCTACGAGCGTCAGGAAGTCCTGCCCCATGTGCGCGGAGAAATCCGTCCAGGTCTTGAAAAGGTCATCAACCCGCAAGTCCTCGTTCGTCCCTTTTGTCGTCTTTAACAACTGCTCCCCTATCTTCGGAACGTATGTTTGCCAAGTTTTTTGGATCGTATTTTGGGCATTGCTCCACTCTTCGATAATCTTGTTCATCTGGCTCAGCAGTCGGCTGTTGTAGTTTTTCCAAACGTTTGCCACGACCTGGATCTCGGCTACGTCCCCATTTTGCATCGATTTCGCCATGTCGTTAGCAGTCTTTTGGTAGAGCTCCAGCCACTGGTTGTTTAGCGCTCCGTATTTATTCTGGCCTTCTTCTACCATGTTAGCCATCTCTGTTCCCATAGCGTTCGAAAATCTGTCCCAGGTCTCAAACAATGCCACATACCGGTTCCCGCTATCCTCCTTTTTTTCAGATGATGGACTTTTTAGCCATCCTCCACCGGTCTTGCTTTTCATCCTTTTCACCATTTCAATACCCCCTCTTTTTTCGTCCTCTGATATTTGTTCTGAACTCTGATACTTCTCGTGTGCAAGGATTGCGTTGGATATCGTCAATTTGCTTGAATCGTCATCCACCCTGATTCCGCGCGCTCTTGCCAGAAGGACTAGGTCCTTCTTCGTTCGATGCATCAAGTTCTCCTTATCCATCTCGGACCGTGACGTCGTCCTTGTTTCTGAATTATGATTCGATTGCATTCCTTTACCCCCGTTGCCCCATCGTTCTCGGCCTGCTTTTCCATTTCGTAGGTACATCATTGAGATGTCCTTGAACGATAGGGAAACCTTTAATCACCCTTATCGTTATTATTGTTTTTTCAAAAATCTATTGAAAAACAATCACATTTTGTAGATATATCACATACAAATTAATTACAAATCCTAACCTTACGAACGGAAAGCTTTATACTCGATAATGACCTAGGTGATATGGTGAACCAATGGCAGTAGGATTTGTACTGATTAGTACGGCACCGGCGAAGGAGCACGAGGTCTACAATGGGCTTCTCAAGATAAAGGAGATAGTAGAGCTTCACCCGCTATTCGGGGAGTACGATCTAATCGCGAAGATCGAGGCGGAGGACTTCAACGTATTGGGCCATATTGTCGTGGACAAGATAAGGACGATCCCCGGCGTCATCGACACAAAGACACTAACTGGAATAAAGTTCTAGATGATAGTATGGGACTTCAGGTGGGGCTTTTATTGACTTTTCTGAATTACATGGAAGAGACATTATGTTGACGCGCCCACGTACATTGAAGCAAACACTTTCATATCTGATTTTAGGGCAGAGAGGTGGTCAAAATAGAATTCAGATCATCGAATCGCTAAGGGAGCGCCCCTACAACCACAATCAATTGGCTGAGATTTTAGACCTGAATTATCGGACAGTTAAATATCACCTCGATGTCCTCTCAAAATATGGCATGGTCAGCACGTGTGAAACTGGTGGAATCGGCGGGTATGGGAGAATTTATTTTTTGTCGCCCGAGCTGGAAGAGAATATGCAACTTTTTGAAGAAATAAAAACGAAATCAATTGATATTGCTCTCTCCTCAAGATTCTTTCAGAATTTGATTGAACAAACAAACGATGCCATCATAATCATCGATAATAACAATGAAACTCTTTTCTGGAACGATAGCGCAGAGAAATTATTTGGGTATAAGAAAGAGGAGGTATTGGGTTATACACTCTCAATTTATCCTGATAAAAGCTTCCTGAGGAAAATTTTAAGTAAGAATGTAAATGGCCAAAAGATAGCATCTTTCGAGACAAAAGGAAAACACAAATCTGGAAGATTAATTGACATAAGTGTAACAAGAGATTGCATTAGGGATGAAAACGATAACCTAATAGGATTTTCGATTGTATCTATGGACATCACTGAACGCAAACTGGCCGAGCGAAAAATATTAGAGTTGAAGGAATTCAGCGAGAGTATAATTCGGGATTCGCCCGCAGGCATTGTGACGACTGATCTGAACGGAGGCATAACCAGTGTCAATCCTGCAGCACTAAGAATCCTCGGCAGTCGCAGCGAGGAAAAGACAAAACAGTTCAACGTGTTAACATTAGAGACTTTGGTGAAGCAAGGCATTGCCCCGTTGTTTGAGAGGTGCATAAAGAAGGGCGAGAAGGTGGTCGTAGACGACCTCCCCTACACTTCGTTCTGGGGCAAAACCAGCATTCTATGCCTGAGCATCGCGCCTCTCATGTCGGCGGAGGGAGCCAGAATAGGAACAATCGCGCTAATGGAGGATCTCACGGAGCGCAAGAAGGCCGAAGAGGCTCTTAGAATATCCGAAAAGCGCCTGAACGCGCTATTCCAAGCAGCGATAGATGGGATCGGGGTCGAAAAAGATGGTACTTTGGTGTATGCCAACTCAGCATATGTGAAACTGTTCGGTTTCGATGAAGAGGCGGAAATCGTCGGCAAGCCAATAGACATGGTAATTGCACCGGGGGACCGAAAAAGAATGCACGAATATTCCGGGAAACGCTTGTGTGGAAAATACACGCCACGACGATACGAATTTACGGGAATCCGACGCGATGGCAGTACATTTCATGCAGAAATTTCCGTATCCACTTACAACGTCCATGGCGAACAGTACATCGTAGGTTTCGTTAGGGACATCACAGAAAGCAAGAAGGTCAAAGATGGCGCAAGGTAGGCTAAGTGCAAGTAGTCTGAAGCTGAGCCTGTTGCGTCCCAACGGTTCTAGCCCAGTGGGGCCATCTCAGCAACTTCCGCTTCGAGGGATGCGTTAGACTCCCTAGGGTATCGAACAGAAAAGGCTATGGCTAATCGGTGGGTAGCTGTTGCCCAATGAGTTTTATATGCGGAAGTACTATTCCCTTCAAAAGCTTTATACCCGACCAGGACTTTATCCATACAGTGAACCAATGGCTGTAGGATTTGTGCTGATTTGTACGACGCCATCGAAGGAGCACGACGTGTACAACGAGCTCCTGAAGGTAAAGGAGATAGTGGAGCTGCACCCGCTGTTCGGAGAGTACGACCTCATAGCCAAGATCGAGGCCGAGGACTTCAACGTGCTCGGACAGGTCGTCGTGGATAAGGTTCGAGCGATCCCGGGTGTGATTGATACCAAGACCCTCACGGGGATAAAGTTCTAGAAGCCGAAGGCCCCGCCCGATAACACGTTGAACTTCATGTGCCAACAATAAAGGAAAAATAGGCCCGACCCTTTCCTTGCTGCCATGAAGGCTACCGTTTTGCTCATCGAAACCAAGCTTGGAACAATCAAGGTCGAGTTGGACACGGAGAGAGCGCCAAATACATCAGACCACATTGTGAGGCTCGTGAAGAAGGGAATGTACGCTGGCGGCTGCATCTACCGCTCCGAGCCCGGGTTCGTCGTCCAGGGCGGGATACCGGACGGAGGAGCGCCCAACATGGCATGGGAGAGGACCGGCCTCAAGAATGCCAGAGGCACGATATCGATGGCCCGCGCCGGCGACCCGAACACGGAGGAGAGCGCTGGGACGGGCTCGAGCGAGTTCTTCATCAACCTGGCTGAGAACGGGCGCCTGGACGGCTACAAATGGCCGTACGTGGTCTTTGGCAAGGTCGTTGAAGGGATGGAAGTGGTGGACAAGGTCGCGGCGCTCCCGGTGCGCCAGGAAGGGAGAATCAGATTGTTAAATGAACCGATAAAGTTCGCGGTGAAGATAATTGTAGAGAGAGAATAAAACATAATTCTAATGGACTGGAGTTCGTAAATAATTTGTAAATGCATTAAATGTATCACATGTACGCATTTTCGTTAAATCTAATTTATCAGCATAACATGGAAGTTGGTATTTCTCATATCCATGTTCTAATTTACTCTTAAGAAGTTCAGAAGATTTACTTGAGAGAGGAATACACTCACTGACACATATCCAATCCTCAATTTCGTATTCAAATGTGACTAATCCAAGCTTTTCTTTATACGGGCTAAGTACATGATTTTTTTCACTTTGTTCCTTTTCAAATTTAGATTCTCCATCAGCATCAATAAGTATAATGATTCGTTGGTAATCTTCTGGAATAAAAGCTGCTTTAATTTGTCCTACTATCCTTCTTCCTCGGCAAAATTCATATTTAACAACTTTAATTCCTACTTCATTAGGTATTATTCTTTCAGTTTTTAATATGATTGCCGCGCCCTAATTCCCCATCCTTTTAGGTTGGGGATGTAGGGCGAGCGGGCACCGGCCAACCGGGCTATGTTTTTAGGTGTCTATGGCAATGGCGTCTCGGCGGTGCGCGCCGCGAAGCGGCGCGCT
>JACRNV010000057.1 GCA_016214785.1 Methanobacteriota archaeon | reverse complement strand
GGTCGCTGCGACCGTCGCGTAGTTCCTAAAGCTGTCGCCCTCGCCCAGTAAGAAGTAGGTGCTGTCCGCCGAGTCCTTTTCATATATCGGTGGGTAGGCGTCGCTCGGTGGCGCCATCGTCGCCGGCACGTACACGATCCTAAACCTGCCAGTGTTCGGTATGACTGAATCTGCCTTCGCCGGCGTGGAAACCATCGCCAGTGCAGTCGCTATCATCGCGCCTACGAGAAGCAGCGCCATACACATCCTCACGCCGCGATGGGATTCCAACATCACCGAACCACCCGCGGATGCTATTCGCGTCGGACGATATAAAGATTGCTGGGCTTTATCCAACGGAATATATACAAAATGTCTATTCATGTACATCATATCGCCGAATATAGACGGTACCACCTGTTGAAAAACCAAATCTATTTCAAAGTAATAGAATCGGGCGAGGTACGACCACGCTTTCCAACGGCCCTCATCAACGCCGCCTTCATCATCTTCTTCGTTTTGTAATCGTAAATGATATTGACCTTCCTCATCGTGCGCGGGTCCACCCCCGTCCAGTACATGCAGGTGGAAAGGGTCATCGGCGTCGGCGTGAAGAGCTGGAACTGCTCGATGTTGCCAATGCGCTCCGCCTTGCGCAGGAGCGCGGACAGGGTCCCCTCGTCTTCGCCGGGGTGGCCGAGCATCAGGTAGTGGCGCAGTGACTGCCCCATACCCTCGTTCAGCTTCCCGAAGACCTGGACGAATTCGCCGAACCGGCGCCCGTCCTTGTTCATAAGCCCGAGGACTTTCGCCGAGAAATGCTCGGGCGCGACCTTCAGGCATCCGGAGATGTGGAAACGGGACAACTCTTCGATGTAATCTTTGCTCTCGAGCGCGAGGTCGTACCTCACGCCGCTGCGCACGAAGACCTTCTTCACGCCTTTAACTGTCCTGGCCCTTCTCATGAGCGCGATGAGCCTCGAATGGCTCCTGTCGAGCTTTCCGCATTCGAGGCATGGATTGGCGCATCTCTCGCCGCAGTCCATCCCGTACATGTTCGCGGACGGCCCGCCCAGATCGTCGATGTAGCCCTTGAACTGCGGATGTTTCGTCAGCCGCTCGATTTCATGAATGATGCCATCCTCGCTGCGCGAGATGATTCTACTTCCCTGATGGAGCGCGAGGGAGCAAAAGCTGCACTCGCCGATGCAGCCGCGATGTGTTACAACGGAGAACTGCGCCATCCCGAGCTGGGACTCCGGGTGCAGCCTGCGCGAGAAAGGGAGCGAATAGAGCCAGTCCAAGTCTGCGGTTGTATATTCGGGATATGCGTGCTGGAGGAGGTATCTCCCGTTGGACTCCTGCGCAATGTCCTTCGAGTTCGAGAAGGCGAGCTGCATCTCGCAGAACCTCGCCTTATCCTTTTTCACGGCCTCGAAAGGCGGCAGGCTTTCGAAGCCTGCCGGCAGTTCGTCGGAGATGACGCAAGTCCCTTGAATGCAGTCGAGGCTTTTACCGCCGCGCGCCCTCTCCGCTATCTCGATGACCTGCTTCTCGCCGTTCCCGTATACCAGGATGTCCGCCCTCGTGTCGAACAGGACGCTCCGGCGCACGGCGTTGTCCCAGTAGTCGTAGTGGGCGAACCTGCGTAACGAGGCCTCGATGCCGCCGATGACGATTTTACACCCCTTGAAGAGCCTCCTGAGCGCGTTGCAGTAGACTATGAGCGCCCTGTCCGGCATGGGGTTCCAGTCGGCGTGCGCGTCCTGGGACCTCGGGCGCTTGAGCGGCGTGTAGTTGTTCAGCATGCTGTCTATCGAGCCGGAAGTGACGCCGAAGAAGAGGCGCGGCGCCCCCACCCTCGTGAAGTCCTCGTCCTCGACCGGCTTCTCGATGATGCCGACGGAGAAGCCCTTTGCGTCCAGCACCCGGGCGATCATCCCGACGGGGGAGAGGGGATGGTCGTCCCAGAATTCTGCTGAAACCAGGATGATGTCGAAATCGGAGCCGGCGCGGGAGATGGGCATTGCGATGACGGATAATTGCTCGGGCTGTTTAATCGTTTCGTAGCACTATACAAGAGATTCTATCACGACGAGAAGATGTTTGGAAAACGATTCCTCGTCGTGGGTTGCGACCACTTAGTTAGTTGCATTATTTGTTAACTGTATAGTGGTCTTACCCATTTTCTTCCGAATCTTGTTATATGTAAACAGAAAATGGGCCCTTCCGGATTCGAACCGGAGTCTCGAGCTCCCAAAGCTCGAAGTATAGACCAAGCTAGCCCAAGGGCCCGCACCAGCGCTTGAAACATCGCGCCCTTATATCCCTTTCCGATAATCGGGGGAGAACTTTTATCTGCCCTGGCATATCTTTCCCGCTGCCATGGACGGAAGGAAGGCCTTCGCCCTCGCCGCATTCGCGCTCATGCTCCTCTCGCTGACGGGGACGCTCTGGTCGATCTCCACAATCCCCCAGAGGGATGGGTTCGGCTCCTCGGCGCTCGCACTGCCGGAGAATGGGACGATGCCGGCCCCTCCGGACGCGCCGCAGGCCCTGGCCTCGATCGAGATGAGCGTGAGGGTCCAGGCCAGGCTCGAGAGCTACGGCGTCTACGAGGGCAGGGGCGGCTCCGTTCGGCTCTCGGTCCAGAACCAGGAGAGCTACGAGCTGTACGCCATTGGCGCGCGAATCACCTGGCTCCCTGAGAACGCGAGGAGCGAGCGCGATCTATCCGTTCAAATAGCCGCGTCGAACGAGACGCGGCTTGGGATGCTCGCCCTCTCGGGCCCGGGCGGAGCGGGCCCGCACCGCTACCAGATCGGCCTCAGGCTGCTGGTAATGGCATTCGGCGGCTGGCACAGGCTCACGCGCAACGGGGGCCAGTGGATAGATTTCGAGGCCGGGAGCATGGACATCGCGCCCCTCGGGACCCCCTCGCACTACGAGACCTCGAATAACTATTACACATATTACGACAAGGCGAACTCGCTCCTCCAGCCGGAGAGCCCGGGCGTGATCGCCGCGCTTTCGGCCGCAACGTCAAATTTCAGCGCGGGCTACACCTACCAGAAACTCTCAGCCGTTTTCGACTACGTGAGCGAGCATGTGAAATACCTCAGGGAGCCCGAGGGGCAGGACTACTGGCAGACGCCGGACGAGACGCTGTCGCTGGGGACCGGGGACTGCGAGGACTACGCCCTCCTCCTCGACTCGATGGTGATGGCGATGGACGGTAGCGCCAGGCTCTACCTCCTGGACAGCCACGCCTTCGCGGCATTCTGGGTGGGGGAAGGGCCGGACGGTGCAGTCCCCTCCATCCGCGCTTACTACGGGACAAACCTCGATGTGTTCTACCTCACCGACAAGGGGGGCGTCTGGCTCGTCGCCGACCCGCTCGCCTCGTTCTACCTGGGCGGGCCGTGCGTGGGCTCGACTCCGACCAACGGCACGGGATGGGACTTCAACGCCACCACGCAGCTCATGCCAATCGATTGCACAGGCAGGCCGGGCCACGTCCAGTTCTGGGAGCTCGACTGGCTCTGGGGGACGATGCTGCTCGTCACGAGCGTCACGCTCATGGTTGCAACGTTGGTCAGCGGCCGACGGGAGCGGGTGAGGCCCTGCGCGCAGTGCAATTCCGACATCGAAGGGGCGCCGTTCCGCTGCGCGTGCGGCGCTCCCTACCACTGGGAATGCAGGAACGCCATGGGGAAGTGCGTCAAGTGCGGCGCGCCATTCCCGCCGCCGTCAGCGCCCGTTCCCGCGCCGCCGGCTCAGGACGTAAAGCACGATTGAGAATATCACAGCAAGCGTAATTATGCTGGCGATTTGAAGCGTGCTGCTCTCTGCCGCGTCCACGAGCGGCCCGCCGACGTACCAGCTCGCGACGGCGATGGCCGTGCAGCCTATCGTCGCGCCTATCGTCACCGCGGCGAAGACGAGAGCGCCCTTCATGCCGCCCACTCTGCCGAGGAGCGTCGAGCCGATGCCCCCGCTCCCCTGGACGGAGAGGGCGACGAAGCCAGTGAGCCCGGCGAAGGCGATGCCTTCCCTGCCTTTCTTCCTCAGGCGCTCCCTGCCTTGCTCCTCGATCCTCCCGATCCAGGGGCCGATGCCGGGAATCTTGTGTATGACGTCGAGGTTCAGGACGAGGAACATGGAGCACATCGAGTCTATCATGACGACCGATGAAACGACTATGAAGATGTCCAGGAAGGGCGAGGACTGCCCGTGCAGCGGCCTGAGCCCGTCGATGACGCCTGGCACGCCGACGAGCAGGGCGCCGGGTATCAGTATATATTTACCTATGGGCGTTATGAAGTAGATGAGCATGAGCGCGCCGGCGAGCGCGAAGGTCGGGAAATCGAGAGCAAGGTACATTATTCCGGCGAACAGGAACGCTATCGCCGCCGGCAGGACGAGGCAAAGGAAGCGTTTCGACGCATCATGCAGCGTCATCAAGGGACCCCGAGGAACTGCGCGAGCGCCGAGAACGCCCGGCCCCGGTGGGAGACGCGGTTCTTGACATCGACGGGCAGCTCCGCGAAGGTCTGCGACATGCCCGACGGCAGGAAGATCGGGTCGAAGCCGAAGCCGCCCTTCCCGCGCGATTCGCCCGTTATCTCACCCTCCGACTCGCCGGTGAAGAGCCAGCACTTGCCCTCTATCATGAGGCCCGCGCAGCACTCGAACCGCGCCCTTCGCTCTTCCGCCCCTTCCATCAGGCGGAGGATGCCGTCGCACCCGATGGTCTTGTACGCATGCGCGGAGAAGACGCCCGGGAACCCTTTCAGCGCGTCGATGAAGAGCCCCGAGTCGTCAATCATCACAGTGCCCTCGACCTTGCCGGCCAGCCACTCCAGCCCGGAGGCGACGACCTCCTGCAGGGTGTCTGCCTGCGGCTCGGGATAGGGCTCGTGCAGCTGGACGACCTCGTGCCCCAGCGGGGCGAGGAGCGCGGCGACCTCGAAGGCCTTCCCCTTGTTCGACGTGGCGAATTGAATCCTCATCTGTATCTCCCCCGGTCCTCAATCTCGCGCATAGTGCGCTCCGCAGCCTTCGCGCCCGGGAACGTTTCCCTGTACCCTTCGAGGACGTAATCGAAGTCGGGCGCGAACGACGAGTGCGCCGAGTGGAACGCCTCGCGCAAAAGGTGCAGGTCGACGCCTATCGCCTCGGGCTCGGAGCTCACCTCTCCGAGGCTGAAGTCGATGAGGTAGACTTTTTCTCCCTTAAGAATCATGTTCGACGTCGTCAGGTCGCCGTGGACGATTCCGCCGCCGTGAAGCCTCCCGGCGATGCGGCCGATCTCGGTGCAGAGCGCCTTCCGCTCCCCGGGCGTCATGGGACCGAGCGCTTCCTTGGCCTGCGGGCCGTCGATGAACTCCATCACGAGGGCGTTGCTACCGACGTCTATGTCATAGATTATCGGGACGCTCACGCCGAGCCTCCTTGCACCGGACATGAGCCGAGCCTCCATGCGCAGGCGGGCCTTCCTCAATTTCTCGTCCAGGACAGGATGCCTGTAGCCTTTCGGCACGCGGTGCTTCCTCACGACCTCGCGCCCGTGCCACCTCTCCCTCGTCAGCACGGCTTCCGCGCCCCTCCTGAATACCTTTTCGGGGATGGCTACATTATCGAGCTGGATAGGGCTTTCCATGGGATAGACCGGCCCTCAATGGGAAAATGCTCTTTTAAAGGTTGGCTAGCAACCGTGTTTCAGCGGGCGAACTATCGGCGGTTGAACTCGATGCACGGTGGTTACCATTAAATTGAATGTTGCAATCCCACTCGCCTGGTCGTCGTCCGTGACGCGCAATTCTATTTGATAGGTTCCCGCCTCCGCGAAGGTATGTCCGATAAGTAGGCTTGTTCCAACCGTTCCATCTCCGAAATTCCAATTATATGAGACAATCTGCCCGTCGATATCATATGATTTAGAAGCGTCGAAGTAGAATTCATGGTTGCCGTTTGTCACATGCGCAAGCAAATCGTCTATCGGATAAATTTCAGTCGAAATGGTGGAACCACGAGCTATGTCACAATCGCTGAACCAGACATCGCCATAATGGCAGAATATGCTGTAATATGTGAAGCCATCTGCGCGCCCAAACGTCGCATGCGTGGTTACCCGCCTATCGTCAGACTCGAATATTACCTCCACGGGGTTGCAGCCCTGCTTTGGCGCACTGTAGTACAATTGTATCTCGTAACTCCTCCCTAGGTACTTCTTGAGGGTTATAGTTTCGGTCTGCGGTTGGCCAGCAGCCCTAGTTATCGAAACGTTGTGAATCTCGACCCCGTCTTCGAATATCACCATTGTGACCGTGTTGCCTTTCCTGCCTGTCACCTTCATTGTGACGTTGACCTCTTGATATACCTCGATGGCAGGAGTCGGCGATGAGAGCACGACCTCTATCTCGGTGGCAGTAAAGAACCAATAACCCTCGGCGCTGACGTTCCGGACGCTTAGGCTCAAAATGTAAATCCCAGGTTGCGCATAGGAGTGGGTGGGCCTGATATCCTGCGTCCATTCGCCGTCCCCGAATTTCCACATGTATTCACTCCAATTTGAAGAGTTGTAACCCCAGTCATCATGGAGGTCGAATTGTAGCAGGGAGTTCTTCAGCACCTGAAACCTGCCGGAGAACTCATCGAAAGACGCGCCCGTAATGTTCCATAAAATGTCGTCCAAGGGATAGCCAAGCGTGACGTTCTGGCCCATCTCGGGAGCGTAGCAAATTTCAATAGTCCTAGTGCCTCGGAAAGAGGACAACGCGACTGCAATCGTTGTTTCATCGCAACCATTGAATTGCACAGATATCTGATATCGCTTTATGGGGTCTTGGACGAAGGTCAATACGATATCTTCGCCTGTTCCCTGGCCCATATCCATTGATTGCCCGACCATTTCTCTTGTAGTTAACTTGTCTACTATTTCTTCTATCCGTATATTGACAGTGCCTGCGGAACCTTGCTGCACCTCTGCTACGACCCAAACGGATTGTTCAATGTTCACTTCCGGGAGCGTGTAATAATGGCCATGGGCGACCAACGCAAACGCCCTGAACGGCAATACGGACGGATTGTAAGGGAAATCGACCTTTATGCTTTGGCCGGGGTTCATGATTATGTAGCCCCCGTCATTTTGCTGTAGTTTAGCGACCAGATCGACGTCTTCAAGGTATGTGTATGCAGCGTGAACGGGCGGCAGGCAGGTCATCTGAACCGGGATTGTATCTGACATGTCCAGGCCGATGTAGTCGATGTAGTGAGTGCCTGTTATGAAAAGCCTCAATGGCGCTCCACTCTCCAGCTTTTCGGCGATGCTTGAAATGTCGACGATGTCGATCACCCAGTTTATCCTTGCCGGAACCCGGCCTATTTCTACCCATTCATTACCGTCGAACCATTGGACGTGGATCGATAGCTTCCTCTCCCATTCTCTCCATGGGTTTATGGGCGTCCAGTAGGGTCTCACGAGGGCCTTCGAGCTGTGCCTGATGACAAGCTTCGCCTCTGAGGCGGCTGTCATGGGCGGGAATGTGACAAGTAGCGTCTCGTTGTGCTGCGCTTCATAGCTTATGCCATCGTACATCTCAGCGACGACGTAATTGACCTCGCTGCTCTCATTGTTGAGACATGAGACCGGAACCACCGGGTCGCTGGCGCTCACTATCTCGCCCTCTGGAGTGATGCCCATGATGGCGTTCTCCGAGTAATCTATCGTCATCAACGTTACGTCGTCTATGAACGTTCTCTCGGTCTTGTTCTCATGTAAGAGCAATGAGTATGTGCCGTTGAGCGGCGCAAGCGTATTCCTGAGCATGTAATTGTCCGGGACGTCCAGGGTTTCTCTGTTCGGATCGGAGGATTGCGGGAAGATGTTGTTGTCATCTGAATACTGGATCCCGTCCCAGGTGTAAACGAACGGGCACCATACTTCTAATTTAATCTCGTTATGAACCAGAATCCGTTCGGCGAAGTAATTGTGGTTGTTCTCCACCTCGATGTTGAAAACCTCTTGGGGCTCTGTTATTGATTCTATAGCATTTACTTCTACCGGGCTATCGAGGCCCGTTAGAACGTCTCCAATTTGTATATCCCGCGCCTCGATGATTTCGCCATTTACGTAAATCTTATGATTGCTCGTTACCCCAAGAACGCCGTTTACCAGCAAATACTCTTGCGGCGGGTGTCGGGTCGTTCTGATTATCCTGTTCG
This sequence comes from Methanobacteriota archaeon, assembly GCA_016214785.1. GTDB lineage: Archaea > Thermoplasmatota > Thermoplasmata > SG8-5 > JACRNV01 > JACRNV01. The sequence goes on along the minus strand of JACRNV010000057.1, from coordinate 2,964 downwards.
GTTCCATGACTCCGCTCTGGACATCATATGAAAGCACATAGTCATCGACTCCGAGGCTCTCGATGTTCGCCTCGCCGCTTGGTGTGGCTATCTTCGTGCCTTTAATGAAACAGCCTCCGCCACCACCACCGCCGCCCCCACCTCCTCCCCCTCCACCATCACCTCCTGAGACAGGGAGCATATTGAAGTTTAGAGTAGCGCTACCGCCAGGCGGAACATTGACATTTTGAGAACAAGTAGAGTATCCGCTTGCTGCTGCTTCGATGCATTGAGTTCCTGATGGAATGTTGGTAAGGGTATAATCTCCGTTAGCGTCGGTGGTGGCATCCACAACATTACCTTGGCCTGAACCCAGCACCGAAGGCCCCGGATTTGGTTGAGATGTGGGAACACTTATCACATGCACATCTGCCCCAGGAATCGGCGCATTCGTGTTCGTGTTCCGGACGTGCCCGGAAACAGTACCAGGCGTCCCTGATATATAAATCGTGAAGCTGGCTGTGCTGCTCCATGTACCATAATTGCCTGCGCCATCCTTTGCCCGAACTTTCCATGTGTATGAACCAGTATTTAGAGATAAGGTACAAGAATTGGTGGTCGGGTATGCGACTGTAGCCCCGTTGAGGTTTAATTCATAGTTTACGCCACTTAAATCTGTGACTGTAGTCCATCCGAAATTTATATTGGAGGGAGAACCAGTTACTGATTGAGCCACCAATGGGTAGAGATTCATTGGAGCCGGCGATGGGGGAACATTATCGAAACCGCATGTTGCATCGGGATTTGATGGGGCGGCTTCCACATTATTCGCATAGTCTGTTGCTATGGTATAGAATCTGTAATGACCGTTTCCTATCAGCCAGTTAAAGCTCCATTGATAAGGAGCGGTTGAGAGTCCTGAACCGACTTGGGTATAGCCAGACCAAGATATGGCGTCCAGAGAATAACTATAATACAGCTTAACATTTCTAACGCCACTTTCTGCGTCACTCGCAGTCGCTGTAATGACGAATGGGGATGTTGCTGTCCAATAGGGACTGATGCTGGAAACGGAGCTGGTCGGCGGCACAGCATCCGCGTTTGAAATTACAAGAGCGAAGTCTTGATCGGTCGCGAGAGTTGCACTAACTGCATCTTGTTTTACGTCCCTAGCAATCACATCAATTCTATAGGTACCCAGTTCCATTGATCCAGTAGTCGGATAAATGTAAACGCACTCGACATTATTGACATCATCGAAATTATCAGGATTGCCCGGAGGTTTCGTATCCCAATTCGAGCCGATGTTTGTATTTCCGGCCCTTTGGTTGTGGACAGACCAATTATTCGTAAATGCGTTGCCATAATAAATCCAGCCACCAGGACTCGTGACCTTCAAGTCAAGGTCATTCATCAATGTCGGGTTCGCAAGGGGTACTGCCTCCGGATCTGTCCATACAAGCGTGACTTTGAGAGGTTTTGTTAGCTGGTCAACAGACAAATATTTTGTAAATACATTACTCGTAGATAATAGCTGAGGGTTATCATAGAGTACGGTATGTACGGGAGTGGTTACAATGTCGGGCAAATATACCCTGCCCCAGCCCTGCTGGCCATTAGGTATGGCACCTGAGGCAACACATACTTTAGCAGTGTTGATTAGTAAGACTTTGACCATAGCGGGCATAGGGCGCGTTCCGTATGTCGCATTGTACCACTGAACCACATCGGCAGCCGCGCCCGCAACATGTGGATTGGCCATAGACGTTCCCCTTTTCCATTCGTACCTATTATCTAGAGTGTACAAATACGTCTCGTTGGTCACCATTCCGCTTGGCGAATGTGTTGACAATATAGCGGTTCCTGGCGCCATCACGTCCGGTTTTATCCTGTTGTCCTGCGTCAAGCCTTGGCTGCTCCAAGAAGCAACCTGACTAATGTTATCCGCATCGCCAGGTAGCGTATCAATGGTGTCCCCATAGGATGCGCCATCAAGATGGTAGTTCTCGGTCGCTCCGACGGTTATCACGTTTTTAGCATTGCCAGGAGAATTAACTGATCCTGTGATTGGTCCATCGTTCCCTGCACAAACCGTTATAACCATCGGTTGCTGTCCTGTCGTCGAGGCCGCACAGTCTCTCACGTGTTTATCGTAAGCCACCTCGCGGAACTCGTATCTAGTTCCAGAGAGCACTCCCCAGGAATTGGAGTGGATGTAGGTTTTATTGTCGTAGGCATCTTGGAATAATTTATCATACTCCGAAGCATTGGTTGGACCCATCCATTGGTTGTCGTCCGTGATTACCTTTTGGGCGTAGAGATTCGCCTTAGGTGCAACCCCTGCACCGACATAATAAGCTTGAGCCGTTCCGTACTTGGTTCCCGTTCCTAAGGATCCGTTGGCTGCGATTATCCCCGCGCAATGCGTTCCGTGGCCAAGGACGTCGACCCAAGTTTTAAGGGTTGTGTATCCAGTTCCACCAATGACCCTGTTGCTGTTGAAATCGGGATGTCCCGCATTGCCGATCACCCCATTGCCGATGCCAGAGTCTGCCACGGCGACCACGATGCCTGCCCCATCCCAACCCTGGAGGTTAGCGTAATTACCGAACCCACCGTAAGGGGTGTCAGCAGTCCATATCCCGCCCACAATCTCGGAACTCGTCTCGTCCATAACGGTTGGGTTTTCTCCGACTTGCGCGACGCATACGACGTCCCTGAGGTTTGCGATTGCAGCCAACTTAAACTTGTCGGTGCGCATCCTGATCTCGTATTCGTCATCGGACGAAGCATAGGACACATCCTCCACCGCGCCGATGGAGTAGAGGGCCTTTATCGTCTCGCTGGAAGTCGAGCCGTTCCATACCTGGACGACTATCTTGGGCGTCGTGATGTTCGGCTCGATCTTGTAGGCCGGTTGGTATATCCCGACCCATTGCACGAACCACAGGTTTCTCACGGTTCCTTCGATGTTCGAGTTCATTC
>JACRNV010000054.1 GCA_016214785.1 Methanobacteriota archaeon | reverse complement strand
CGCTCCCGCTATAGGTTTTTATACTATTAACCTTTGTGCAGGATGGGTGCGCGGTTGGTCCTTAAAATCAAGACCTACATCGAGGGGTTCGACGACAAGATGAACGGCGGCGTCCCGAAGGGGAACGTCGTCATCATCGCCGGGGAGCCCGGGACCCTGAAGTCCTCCATCGCCTTCTATCTGCTCTACAACAACGCCAAGTGCGAGGGGCGCGTCGGCGCGTACATCACCCTCGAGCAGGGGCGCGAGAGCCTCGTGCAGCAGCTCGATTCGCTCGGCATGGACCCCACGTCCGTGGAGAGCAAGGTCAGCCTAGTCGACCTGGCGCTCATCCGCAAGAACATGGACAAGCTCGGCCAGCAGACGTGGATGCAGATATTCAAGACCTACACGAACAACCTCAAGGAGAGCCTGGACTACGAGCTGCTGGTCATCGATTCGCTGCAGGTGCTGGAGATGCTCGGGAACCTAGAGACGCCGCGCCAGGACCTCTTCCACTTCTTCGAATGGCTCAGGGACCTCAAGGTCACGACCTTTATAATCTCCGAGACAAAGGCCGGCTCGGACGTCTACGCGGAGAAGGGCGAGGACTTCCTCTCCGATGGCATCATCCACCTCAAGATGGACAAGGTCGACGACGTCAACGTCCAGAGGCGCATCCGCTGCGTCAAGATGAGGGGCACCGGCCACAGCACGAACTACTACACCCTCCTCTTCCAGAACGGGGTGTTCCAGGCCACGCGCGTCATAGGGGAGTAGATGAGCCCGAAGGTAATGGGAGCGGCATCGTTCTGCATCTTCCTGATGGGCTTGTCCACACTGCTTATAGGCATCGTGGCCGGCGGCATCGACGGGCTCGTCCTCGCGGCGATAGGGGCGATGAACACGGGGCTCGGGGTACTGCTCGTTATCCTGGCCATCCAGCAGTCTAAGGCCGTGCCGAAGTGCCAGTCGTGCGGGCGCATCATGCCGAAAGGCCAGAAGAAGTGCTCTGTCTGCGGCCACGAGAATCTGAACTGAAAGAAATCCCGCGATGGAATCGCATGACCATCGCGTTAGAATTCTTATGGATTTATATTTTGGATTTCAGTTGACCGCATCAGTTAAATACAGTTAGGGCATTCCGTCTGCCCCGGGGGGCGAAAAATGATTCTGAGGTGGCACGGGCATTCGTGTTTCGAGGTTGAAAACGAGGTCACGGTCGTCACGGACCCGCATGACGGCAGGTCCCTGGGGCTGAAGAAGCCGAAAGCCAAGGCGGACATAGTTCTCGTGAGCCACGACCACTTTGACCACAACGCGGTGCAGGCCATAGACGGCAAGCCCAGGGTGATTCGGGAGCCGGGTGAGCGCACGGAATCGGGCGTGAAAATCCTCGGCGTCGAGAGCTGGCACGACGACCAGAAGGGCGCGAAGCGCGGGCGGAACATCATCTTCAAGTTCGAGATGGGCGGCGTGAGGTTCTGCCACCTCGGCGACCTGGGCCACGTGCCGGACGAGAAGATTGCCAGGCAGCTTGGGAAGATCGACATCCTCATGGCGCCGGTCGGCGACGTCTTCACCATAGATGGGAAGAGGGCGCTCGAGACGGCGAGGCTCCTGACGCCCCGCGTCGTGGTGCCGATGCACTTCAGGTTCGGCACTCTGACGCTGGGCATAAAATCGCTAAAAGATTTCACGAGCCTTCTGAAAAAGGATGTCATCGTCAAGAACGTGGGCAACGAGATCGAGTTCGAGCGCGAGGACTTCGCCGACGAGGAAGAGGTCTGGCTCTTCGACCTTTAGTAGAGGTAGAGTCCTTCCTCTATCCTGCCTATTTCTATTGGCGTCGACCTGAATCCGACGAGCGCCCCCTTCGAGTTCGCTATGACGCATGCGCCGACCTGGGCCGCGCCGTAATTCGCGGTGCCTATCGTGACGGGCACCTGCAGGACCTTCTTAAGAACGTCAATTTCCTGCGGCGTGGCCCGCGGGTGGCAGACTACGCCCCTGTTCGTGGCTATGGCTGCGGAACCGACCGTGCCCATGTCGGAGAGCGTGCCGCGCTCGACATCGACGTTGAGATTGCTGGCCAGGAAATTCACGGTCGTCTCTCCGTAATCGGGATGCACGACTGCGCCTTTATCGTTCAACAGGATGTTGTTCCCGACGGCGTTCAGCTTGTGGGGTATTCTGACGACGTCAACGTGCTTGGCCAGCGCCTCGATCTCCCGGTCGTAGGCGAACTGCGAGACGATGGCGCACGCCGAGTTCATGCATAGCAGGCTGCCAATCAAATCAGTGGAGTCGACGCTCATGCGCACGGCCGCGCATCCGAGCGCCTCCGCGACCTGCGCCTCGAAATCCTCAGGGGCGGCATACGGTATTGCCACGGCCTGCTCCGATGCCCTGCAGAAAACGCCTAGGAACGGGTTGCCGAGCAGGTCGAGCTTCCTCAGCATGCTCCCCCGCCGCTTACGCTTCCTCGGGGAGCGAAACCTCTATGAGCCCGTCCTCGAACTTAACGACCTTGACAGTGATCTTCACCGGGGGCTTCTCGCGCCCGCGCGCCCAGATGGCCTCGTTGACCTTGGCGTCTATCCAGACCTTGTCCTCGGGCTTGACGCCCTTCTCTATGTCCTCGTCGTCCAAGCTGTCGCGCGCCTTCATGTGCTTGGCGACGTGGCGCCTTATCTCCTTGATGGCGAGGTTGGCCCTGCTTGTCCTTGGTACGTCCCTTATCTTCTTCAAAGGCACGACGATGATGCGCTTCTCCATCCCTTCCTCGGCCATATCTATCCCCTCACGCCTTCAGGCTGGTCTTTCGCCAGTTGCGCTGCTTCGGGTGCCTGGTGAACTTCCTGTTCGTCCTCTGCATGACCCATGCTGGAACGCGCCTGTTCGACTTCCTCGCCTTCATGAGGCGCAGCTTCTTTGCCAATGGCTTGTACCTCGTCATCTGTCCACCTTCTCTACATCCTCCTGATCCTGATCTCTCGCTTGTCCGGGAGGAGCTTCGCGAGTATCTGCTGCAGCGTCTTGTCGTCTATCATGTTGCTCAGCCTTCCGGACTGCGCCAGCATCACGAGCTGCTGCTCGACCGCGCTCCCCTCCTCCGGGTGCGCGATCTTCACCCGCGCCATGCGCTCCCTGGCCTCTGGCGTGAGTATCTGCCTCAGCACCGACTGCGTCTGGGCGTCGGCCGCCACCCTCTGCTGCTCCTGGGCCGCAGCCTCCTGCTGCCTCCTCTGCAGCTCGCTGAGCTTCCTGCGCCTGAGCTCCTGTATCTCGGCGTCGTCCTCCATCTCGCTTACCTCACGCGTACTTCGCCAGCGCAGGGTTCTCCTTGGCGAGCTCCTGGATGACTTCGTGGGCGGTGTTGTCGACGAACTTCTGCCCCTCCGGGGTCACGATGCGCCCCATCTTTTTCTGGGGGACGACGTAGCCGCACGCCTCGAGCTGCTTCAGCGAGTGCCTGGATATGCTCCTGCTGCCCTTCGCGGCCCGGTTGGGCTTGGAGCCCCGGTCGCGCGTGCCGCCGAAGGTCTGGCTGAGCTTGTCGGTACCGATGGGCCCCTGGAGGTAGACCTTCCTCAGGACGGCGGCTAGCCTGCTGTGCCACCAGTCCGCCTGAGTCGGGCCGCGCTCCGCGTGCAGGCCTGTCTTCACGAAGGGCGCCCACTCCGGGACCTTCACCCTCTGGTCGGCCTTGAGCTTCTCGGCCATCTTCTTAATCAGCCTGTCCGCAGGCACGTCGTTTGCCGTCGTCATCCGTGTCCCTCTCTGACCCCTTGGTCGCCAAGGTAGCCGCCTTAAAGGGGATTGGATATAAGAGGATTGCTGTTGTTTCCCCGCCCAGATTGACGAGGGGAGACCTAAATCCTTTTCTACGCGCCTCATGATACGCCCCCTCAATCAACGGAGGGGCTCAGATGACTCAATACAGGATCGCCTGGCTGCCGGGCGACGGGATAGGACGGGACGTTTCGGAAGCGACCAAGCTGGTGCTCGACGCCGTCGGGCTCAAGGCCGACTACATCCACGGCGATATCGGCTGGGAGTTCTGGTGCAGGGAGGGGGACGCCCTGCCGAAGCGCACCGTCGACCTTCTCAAGAGCACGGACGCGGCGTTCTTCGGCGCAATCACGTCCAAGCCCGCTAAAGAGGCGGCCAAGGAGCTAGCCCCCGAGCTCAAAGACAAGGGCTTCGCCTACCGCAGCCCAATCGTCAGGATGCGCCAGCTCCTCGACCTCTATGTCTGTCTGCGACCAGTTCACGCTTACCCCGGAAACCCGCTCAATTACAAGGAGGGCATCGAGATGGTCGTATTCCGGGAGAACACCGAGGACCTGTACGCAGGCGTCGAGTTCTCCCCCGTCCCTGAGGATGTCGCCGCATGCCTGAACAAGAACTCCAAGAGCTTCGCCCCGTTCAACGGCCTGAAAGGCGACGAGTATGCCATTTCGACGAAGATCAATACGAAGAAGGGCTCCGAGAGGATAATAAGGGCCGCATTCGAGTACGCGAAGAAGTACAACAGGAAGAAGGTCACGTGCGTGCACAAAGCGAACGTCGTGAGGGCTACGGACGGCCTCTTCCTCCAGATAGCCAAGGACATGGCACCAGAGTACCCGGGCATCGCCTTCGACCACGCCAACATCGACGCCTTCTGCATGTGGGCGCTCAAGAACCCGCACAACTACGACGTGCTGGTCGCGCCGAACCTCTACGGCGACATCATCTCCGACCTCTGCGTCCAGATGGTCGGAGGGCTCGGCTTCGGCTCCAGCGGCAACATCGGCAAGGACTACGCCGTCTTCGAGCCCACGCACGGCTCGGCGCCCAAGTACGCCGGGCAGTACAAGGTCAACCCCATCGCCGCGATTCTCGCGGGGAAGCTCATGCTCGACTGGCTCGGCGAGAGGAAGGGGGACAGGCACCTCCAGGAAGCGGCGGTGAAAATCGAGAAGGCCGTCGCCGCCGTCATCAGGGAAGGGAAGGCCCGCACCTACGACATGGGCGGCACGACATCCACGCTGGACATGGCCAAGGCAATCGTTAAGAAGCTGTAGGCGCATCGGGGAGCTGGATGCACTCAGACAAGGGGCTTAGCCTTTGGCCGCTGGCGAGCGGGAGCAACGGCAACGCGCTGCTCGTCTCATCGGGGACCACGACCATTCTCATAGACGACGGCATCAGCACCAAGCGCCTGAGCGCATCCCTTGGCTCCGCAGGCAAATCCTTGAACGATATTGCCGCGGTTTTCATCACCCACGAGCACCACGACCACGTCAGCGGCCTCCCCGTCCTGCGGAAGCGCACCCCGTCGCCGTTCCACGCCAGCGCTGGGACGGCTGGCGCGCTCCCCCATGAATTCGACATCAAGAGGGTCGCACCTGGAAAAACGATCGATGTCGGGAATCTCAGGATCGAACCTTTCAGGACTCCGCACGATGCCGAGGAATCGTTCGGATACCTCATCGAAGACAAAGAAGGGAAGAAGGCGCTTGTAGCCACAGATGTTGGTCATGTCAACGGCCACCTGCTCGAGCGCCTGGAAGGCTGCGGCATCGTGATGATCGAGGCCAACCACGACCTCGAGATGCTGATGGACGGGCGCTATCCCGAGATGCTGAAGGAGCGCATCAGAGGGCCTCTGGGCCACCTCTCCAACGACGAGGCCGCAGATGTCGCGCTTGAAGCCACGAAGAAGGGCGCGAAGCACGTGATACTCGCGCACATGAGCGCCGACAACAACCACCCCGAGCTGGCGCTATCGACGGTGATGAGAACGCTGAAAGCGGCGGGGCAGGAGAAGGTCATGGTGAAGGCGGCGCCGAGGGGGATGCCCGGGGAAAAGATAGCGCTGGAATAATTTAAGGTTACAAACTAACGAAATGACATTAAACAATTTTTAATTTAGCAATCATGGCCGGATGAATGTGTCTGAAGCGATATTTGATTGCATCCCGGCACTGGCTAAACCCCATGACACCTTGACAGTCAATTGTTCATGATGAGTGGGTTCAGGGCTCATTGCAGACCAATTGACCCTTTCATTCCATGATTCCACTTCAACGATGTGGATATCCCTTTTCTCCCAAATAACAGAACCGGAATTATTGTAAATTTGTAGGGTGAGATAGCAAGTAATATACCCGTGATGCCCCTCTTTGAAAAAAGAAATTACGATGTTGACATCGTCGTTGGATGGAGTGGTTTTAATGCTGGTATCGTTAAAGAATTGTTTAATCCCTGATGCAAAGAAATAGACAACAGAAGCAAATATCACCATGGATATAATCGTGATTGCGATGACAATTTTAATAGCAGTCTTTTTATCTAGGGCCATGATATCGCTCCAAACGATCCCTCATAAATTATCATCGAGAGTTGTGATGCTTAATTACTATATTAATATGATTGCCGCGCCCTAATTCCCCATCCTTTTAGGTTGGGGATGTAGGGCGAGCGGGCACCGGCCAACCGGGCTATGTTTTTAGGTGTCTATGGCAATGGCG
>JACRNV010000053.1 GCA_016214785.1 Methanobacteriota archaeon | reverse complement strand
GCGCGCCGCTTCGCGGCGCGCACCGCCGAGACGCCATTGCCATAGACACCTAAAAACATAGCCCGGTTGGCCGGTGCCCGCTCGCCCTACATCCCCAACCTAAAAGGATGGGGAATTAGGGCGCGGCAATCATATTAATAATGCTGAGAGTTTTGAATCTAACAACATCAATGTGTATCTTTATAAAGGATTATGGCTTCTTCGATTCGGGGAGAAAGTCGGTGGAGGCGATAAAGAATCAAATTGGGAAAATGCAAAAAAATCTTTTTATAAGGCATTGAAAATGGAACCTGAAAATAAAGTCGCAATCAAATGGTTAAATTATATGGGTGTTAAATGTAAATCGTGTGAAGGTGACGGTGTTTGCTTTTCATGTAATGGTAGTGGAATTTGTGCAACCTGTGAAGGAAATGGTACTTGTCCAGAATGTAAAGGTACTGGCCAAGTAACTGGATGGTTTGGAAAAAAAAATTATGTAAAATTTGTTCAGGGAATAAATCATGTCCAGATTGCAATGGTGCTAAGATAGGTCGAGAATGCAAAGGTAAAAAGAAATGTCTTAAATGTGGTGGTAGAGGTTTATAGCACATTCTTACATTATGCCATCCCGTTTCGTAGTGCAATCCACCGGGCACTCCGTAGTGAGCCACCTCCCCCGAGAGCAAACCGAATTTGACGAGAGGAGCGTGAATGCCATGTCCAAGCGAACGGTCCAAGATTGAACGGGATGGCCATTAGAAAATGTTTGTCAGCTTTCTGTCAATTTTGGTGAGGGCTCATGATAAATCACCACGTTTATATATCCGATAGACTATAAGTAACTGGTTCCCATGAAAAAGCGCGCTACCATCGTGATATCTGGCGATGTCCAAGACGTAGGATTCAGGGGCACCGTCATGCGCCTGGCCCAGAAGGCCGGATTGGTCGGTTACACCGAAAACATGCCAGATGGCTCGGTAAGGGTTGTCTGCGAAGGGGAAGAAAAAGCTATCAAGAGCTTCATAAAAAAGCTCGACATATGCGAAGGCGTCATCGACGTTGAGGCAGTCAAGGTCGAATGGTCAAAGCCAAAAGGTAAATTCAGGTATTTCGAAGTGAAGTATTCCAACCTGGGCGCAGAGATGTTTCAAGGTTTTGCGACGGCAGGTAGGATGCTTACTGATGTCAATACTAACATTAAAACGATGCACACCGATTTAAAGGATGGGTTCTCGGACCTAAAGAGCGAAACCAGAACGACTCATGAGAAATTGGGCTCTATTGATAACCGCTTGGGCGATGCGCTTAGCCGATACGATAAGATCGGAAAGAAAATGGATAATGTCGAAACCAACCTCGCAGAGCTCACGAAGCAAATTACCAGATTAGTCGACCATATGGTAGATGATAAGAAGTAAGGTTAGACTGGCGATATCTAGTCGATACCTAACCAGTACCCTATCAGTTCCCAGGGATTGCCCTGGTTGTCTGCCATTCTTTATTGCCTCTTTTCTTGACGAATTCCGATACGAACAGGCAATATCCGCTCATGTTCATACCCTTTGCTCGTTCGTTGTAGCCCTGCCTTTCGTCATACGACAACGCTTTCCAAGCTTCGTTCGCCTCTGCGAACTTCTCTCTTTGTTCCAACTGCCAAGGTGTTTTAGGATCTCGTGGCTTCGTCCACTTCCTGATGTACTGCCTCCCGTATCTCGTGCAGACAGTCAGCGCTTTCCCTATCGTGCCCGAATACTCGTTTCCGAATACGTTTCTGACTTTCATATTTTCACCTTGCGATTACATTCTCTTGCAGGCATTTAACCAACAATCGAATAATCGATACATGTTTTATATACGTGGAGATTAAAAGTCTTATCTGATTCAAACACGGCACGTTTAAGTAGTGGTTTGCGTCGCCCGCCCCGAGCAGGCGGGCTTTCCGCAGAAAGGGGGCCAGCGGAGGGGCGGAAGGGTGGGCGGGAAAGCATTTTAGAAGCAGGGGGCACAGAACCGTAATTCAGCTATCTGGGTCTGTTTAGGTGCAAAACCAGGCAATTCAGCATCAGGTACACCTTAGTGCACCGACAAAGGCTAAATACGATGTCGGCGATGTCCCATAGGTGGGCGCACGGCCGGGCCCGCGCCCGCCAAGGGTGAGGACATGGTCCAGAGCTTTTCGCACCTCTTCTCGGAGAGGGCAAGGGGGATGCGGGCGTCGGAGATAAGGGAGCTCCTGAAGCTGACCCAGAGGCCGGAGATAATCTCCTTCGCCGGCGGGCTTCCGAACCCGGAGGCGTTCCCCATCAAGGACATTAAGAATATCACGGACGACCTGCTCACGAAGCGCGGCCCGCAGGTACTGCAGTATGGCACCACGGAGGGCGTCACGGAGCTCAGGGAGGCGCTGGCCGCGCGCCTGAAGCGCGACAAGGGCATCGACGGGGACCTCAAGAACATCCTAATCACCAGCGGCTCGCAGCAGGGCCTCGACCTCTTCAGCAAGGTCTTCATAGACCCGCACGACATCATCATTGTCAGCGCCCCCACGTACCTCGGCGGAACCAACGCCTTCGCGTCGTACCAGGCGCAGATGGAATCTGTCCCGCTGGACGAGCAGGGGATGATACCCGACCTGCTGGAGGAGAGGCTCTGGAAACTGCACAGGCACGGGAAGAACTCGAAGATGATATACATCATACCGACCTTCCAGAACCCTGCCGGGGTCACGATCTCGGAGAGCCGGAGGAAGAAGATACTCGACGTCGTCGCGAACCTTGACATGCTCGTCGTCGAGGACGACCCGTACAGCGAGCTGCGCTTCGACGGCGACGACGTGCGCTCGATGAAGGCGCTGGACAAGGAGGACCGCGTGATATACCTCGGCACGTTCTCGAAGATACTCGCGCCCGGCTTCAGGTGTGCGTGGCTCGTCGCCAGCGAGGAGATTTGCCAGAAGCTCACAGTCGCGAAGCAATCGACGGACCTGTGCACCAACACCTTCGGGCAGTACGTCGCCTACGAGTACATCGCGCGCAAGATGGTCGACAGGCACATCCTGCTCATCAGGAAGATGTACAAGCGCAAGCGCGACATCATGCTCAAGGCCTTCGCAAGGTACTTCCCCAAGGGGGTTACCTGGACCAAGCCCGAGGGCGGGATGTTCGCCTGGGTCACCACGCCTCCGGCGGTGGACACGAAGGTCATGTTCGACCAGGCCATCGCCAACAACGTCGCTTACGTCGTCGGGACGGCCTTCTACCCCATGGCCAGCGGCGGCAGGAACTCCATGCGCCTGAACTTCACCCATCCCACGGACGAGAAGATAGAGGAGGGTGTGAAGCGCCTCGGGTCTGTCATCGAGGCGGAGATAGGCGCCACATCGGGAAAGAGGCGCGGCATCCAGCGCCAGAGGAACGGGATAATCTCGGGTGTCTGAGATGTCCCGCAGGGTGAAGATCGCGCCGTCGATACTCTCAGCCGACTTCTGCAAGCTCGCCCAGGACATTCGAGCCATAGAGGCCGCGGGCGCCGACCTCGTGCACATCGACGTCATGGACGGCCGGTTCGTGCCGAACATCACAATCGGGCCGTGCGTGGTCCAGTCCATCCGGCCCTGCACTAAGGTCCCGTTCGACGTGCATCTCATGATAGCCGAGCCAGAGAAGTACATCAGGGACTTTGCCTCCGCTGGCGCGGACATAATCACCATCCACCTCGAGGCCGTCGACGACCCGTTGAAGGGCTTGCAAGAGATCCGCGGGCTGGGGAAGAAGGCCGGGCTCTCAATCAACCCCGATACGCCACTCTCCGAGGCGACACCGTACCTGGACTCGCTCGATCTCCTGCTAGTCATGAGCGTCTTCCCGGGCTTCGCGGGGCAGAGGTTCATGCCCGAGGCGCTGGCGAAGATGGATGACGCCAGGGCCCAGCGCGAGCGGCTCGGCCTCTCGTTCGAGATAGAGATAGACGGCGGCATAAGCGAGAAGAACGCCGGCCAGGCCGCCGAGGCGGGGGCGGACATACTCGTCGCGGGCTCAGCGGTCTTCAAGAGCCCGCTCGGGGTCAGGGGCGCCATCGACGCAATCAGGGGCGCGGCCGAGCGACACGCTTTTTAATGGAGAGCGCATGGCGGGTGACGTATGGAGATAGAATCCAAGGCGAGGCTGGCGTTCCTGGGTTTCGGGGTAATACTGCCAGCCTGCCTGATCGTCGCCCACATCGTCACGAAGGAGGACCTCCTCTTCATCTCGATAATGGCCAGCCTCATCGTCTCGGGCGCGCTGCTCATTTTCACTGAGGGCATCAGCGAGTGAGCTCGTTCTCCTGCGAACGGATTATCCAGTGATTCTCAGCGAGACGTACGTGGGCGCTTCACCGGGGCCGTTGCTCGTCCAGGTCATCGTCCCGTTGCCTGACCGGTAGCCCAGCCCGTCGGGCTGCGCTACCGTGACGTTCATCCCCGGCTCCCATTCTATCGTCAGCATGTCCAGGTATCCCTCGCCGCCCTTCCACGGGTCATAGATCGTGACGTCCCATCCGCTCGCGGTGGAGTTGTAGGTGCCGCTGGCGTTCATCCCTATCTGGAACGCGCACGACCGCGCGTTCTGCCACGTGGAGTTGAGCCCCACGATGTCGCCGTCCAGCGTGGCGTTCGTCGTCAGGTTCCCCGCGTACCAGACAGTGAGGTTGAGCATCCTGCGCACCATGTTTGTCGATAATGCCTCGTAGACGGGGAAATCGGGCCGTGCCTCGAAGGTCGAGAATATCTGCCTGTCGAGCGGCGAGCCGTCGGTCTTCACGGGCTTGAGCCTTATCTCCACCTCCGCCGAGTGGTTCGCCCTCAGGTGGATGCGCGCGTTGCCTATCGATTGGTTCATGTAGGCCGATTCCGCTTCTACCGGCGGCGCCTTGAGCATGACGCCGTGCGCGGTTTCGGCCGAGAGGCCGAACGCCCCGAGCCACAGCGCGAGGCAGAGGGACAGCGCCGTGACGGCGGCGAGCGCGCCCTTTATCTGCGGGGCGGCCGGCCACGTGGGGCTCTTCTTGGATGCAGCGAAGCTCCAGCCCAGCGCCAGGCCGATGTGCGCGAGGGCGTAGAAGAGCATGTAGGGCGACCAGCCGCCCGAAAGGAGCATCGAGGAGGCCGTCCCGAGAAGCGTGAGCGCCAGCCCCGGGGACCACATGAACATCGAGCGCGCGAACCCGTTATCTATCCCGGGGAAGGATATTTGCGCGAACTCCCTCGAAAGGAAGTACGAGAAGGCCGCCCCTATTGCGAGCCCTATCGGGACCGCGGCGTACGTGCTGAACTGGAGCATTGTGAAAGCGACATACGTGTCGCCGTCCGTACGGAGGGCGCCGAAGGCGAAGTACAGCGCCGATGGCACGAGGAGCGCCTCGCAGAGCACGAGCAGCGAGACGCGCGCCATCCCCGATACCAGGCTCTCCCTGACGAGGAAGAGCAGGGCGGCGCCGAGGACGAAGGTGACGATGAGCCCGGCCATATACATCAGCGGCGAGCCCGCGCCCTGGTATAGGAAGACCGAGGAATAGCCGCCCATCGGGTTGGCGTAGACGGCGTAGAACGAGCCACCCAGCAGCTCGGTCGCGAGCCCGTGCCCCATCACCTCGTGGATGAGGATGGAGATGTAGCGCATGACAACGGTGAGCGCTATGAGCACGAAGAAAACGATGGGAAGCTCGCGGATGGGCTCGCGCCAGCGGGGCTGCATGCCAAAGGCATGATGACGGGGGGAGAAAAAGGTTGCTGCTGAAATGAAAAAGAGTGTTAGTCCCTTTACCAATTAACCCTAAAGATTTATAATATCACAGCATTCACCGAAATGATGATGTGCCGTTTCTGCAATTACGAATGGAAGCCCAGAAAAATAATACCGGTCTCATGTCCTCGATGTAAGCGAAGATTCGATTATCCCTCGAAGTTACTCAATGTCCAACAAATGAGGAGCGCTGACTGCACTCAAAGAGCAATACGTAGGAGGCCTACACCGAGATGGAAGATACTCGATTCAATAATATTCATTCGGGCGCGGGACGAATACTTGCAGAAGGAGGGCATCCTCACGAAGATTGGAAAGAGAAGGTGGTGGGTGAAGTTCGGGATGTAGCTCAACATCGCGGAGAGTTCATATACACCTGTGAGGGCTCACGCTAGCAGGACTTCATCGAACAAGTAAAGCTGGTGGGGGATGAAATAGGTTGCCATTAACTAATGGCTAAGAAGATTAATATAAAGATAATGTGTAATGATGTGAAGATATGACTCAAATTCCTCGAAAAAATAAGAGAGAGACTGCATCTATGGATGAATGGTTTCTCTGGCGACATCATAGTGATTTGAAGAGAGATCCATGGCAAAGAGCATTACTAAATGTTGAATTTTTAAAAGCTGAGGTTCGTCGTATTCAAAATACACAAAAATGGTTAAAACAATTACAGAGAACTAAAGTTGGATCCACAGTCGATAAAATTGAAATGTATGCGCTTCCTACTAGATTAAAATTTAAGGATCGTTTATCCATCGATAATTCACAAAAAATAATAGCTCTCTCTGCCTTAAGAAATTGCGTTCAATCACCAATTTTAGCTATATTTAACAATAAATGTGGTCTTCCAAGAGAATATGAATTAATTCAGATACAAAAATCGAAACATCAAATAATTCCTGTAGGACCTTCGTATAGCACGACTGCAATGCATGGAATTATAGTAGAGGAATGGGACTCCCTCGAAAGTGATTATATTTATCAAAACATAGTTCCAAAAAGGCAACAGAATGTATATGATTTTCTCAAGAAAAATATAATTCAAGATCCCCCATTTTCAGAGTCATTCCAATCTCCAATAGTGAGCTCACCACCAATTTATGGAATAGGCGGTGGAATAACTCTAGCCTCCGAATTTGATAAACCAACAAGAGGAATGTATGCACAAGAACTGTGTAGAGCATTTCAATTCATGCTTCCTCCAGAATATCGCACAATTTTACAACCAATGAGTGCTCCCCACCATAAATGGTGGGGTATCCTCAAAGGTTAGTTGGCGAAGTCGTTCAGAGACCTTTGAGGAGTCCCCGAAGCTGATTCTTCCGTCGCTGGCCATGTCAATAGCGGTCTGCGGCTCTCGGTGTGG
>JACRNV010000059.1 GCA_016214785.1 Methanobacteriota archaeon | reverse complement strand
GGGCCGTCAGTTCGCGTTTACCCATCTCCTTGACGATCCACCGAACCTTCCGCTTGTTCAGCTTCCGCATGCCTTCGGGGTCATCTCGTCGGTCATTATGACCCCGCATCCCGAAGCGGAAGTTATTTCGGGATAGTACAATTGCAATTGATATTACCAATATTTATATAGCGACTCTCTATCCGACCCTGCACCGGGGGCGACAGCATGGTGCGAAAACCGGCCCGAATGTACAGGCAGATAAAGGGACAGGCCTATTGCAGGCGCGAATACATGGGAGGGGTTCCAGGCGGCAGGATCAGCCAGTTCGACCTGGGCAACATGAGGTTCGACTTCCCGATAGTGATGAGCCTCGTCATCGAGGAGCCGTGCCAGATAAGGGACATCTCCCTCGAGGCCGCGCGTATCGCCGCGAACAGGTTCATACAGAAGAAGGCCGGGGCCATGGGCTACCATCTCAAGCTTCTGCTTTACCCGCACTTCGTCATAAGGGAGAACAAGATGGCGACGGGCGCGGGCGCGGACCGTGTCTCTAGCGGGATGAGGGGCGCGTTCGGCAAGCCCGTCGGCACCGCCGTGCGCGTCAAGTCGGGGCAGAAGCTCATGATGCTGAGGACCAACACGGCCTTCTACGACGACGCCAAGGAGGCGCTGTGGCGCGCGGGGATGAAACTGCCGTCGCCCATACACGTCGTCGTGGAACAGGGGAGCAAGGAGCTCTAGGCGCCGGAGTGGCAAGCTTTATCTATCACCCAAGCGAATACTACCGGCGTGAAGAAAGGGGCGCTCGCTCTCGCGCTGGCCGTGTCGGTTTTGCTGACGGCCTTCCCGATGACCATAGGAGGCGACCGCCCCTTTGGCGCCGTGCTCGGGCCACCGGGCGGCGACGTATACGTCATCGACGGCGACTGGTACGTCGATGGCCCTTTGAGCTACTTCAACAGCGTATTCTACCTGACCGGCAACCTGACGGTGAACGCGACGGGCTCGCTTGCCCTCATCAACACCACACTGCGGATGAACTGTTCGGCGGATGCGCAATACCACATCCTCGTTAACGGCTCGATGAGGCTCGCTGACTTCGACAGCGATCCCGCCACCGACGGCGACATGTCCATGGTGGCGGGCAACGACTCAACCTTCTCTTACGGGTTCTCGATAGCCTCGGGCGGGAGCCTCGAGGTGACGAACAGCGAGGTCAGCGGTGCGGGCCTGTGGAACGGCGCCGACGGCCTGGAGGCGCGCGACACGACCGTGAGTATGAGCCACGCAGCGCTCTCCGACTCCACAACCGGGCTGAGGCTGATATCCTCGTCGGCGAGCCTGTCGAACGTGGCTGTCTCGAACTGTTCGGTGGGCGTGCAGCTCATACAGACAGACGCGTTCATACGGGACTTGAATGTCACGGGATGCGCAATCGGGCTCGGCGTCTCGTCGTCGCTGCCGGACATCGCCAGGGTGTCGGTGAGCGGCGGCTTATACGGCATCTACCTCCAGTCTTCGTCCCCAAGCATCTACGGCGCGGCCGTCGCGGGCGCGGCCGTCGCGGCCGTCTACGCCCAGTACTCCTCGCCGCTCGTATGCGACGGCACGCTCGAAGGGGCGTCGGCGTTCGTCTCGGTCGGGGACTCGTACCCGTGCCTGGTGAACGTATCGTTCAATCACTCGGCACTGTCAATGGATAGCTGTGCCTATGTCTCGGTGGGGGAGCACACGTCCGCGCTCGTCGTGGACGAAGCCACGGGGCTTCCTGTGGGCGGCTTGAAGGTGTCCATCCTCGACTCGGAGATGGCGACGGCGTCCGAAGGCTCGACCGACGCGACTGGCCTGGCCGTCGGCCTGGCCTATCGCAGCTCGATGATATTCAGTGACAGGGAGGAGGTGCGGCTCCCGATGCACGCATACGCCTACGGAATGTCGGCGGGTGTCGCGATGACAGGGTTGAACGCGAGCGCTCCAATGCCGCAGGTCGAGGTCAGAGTCGCAAATAGGACTGACTGGCGATATTTCGACGGCGACACCTACCTCCCCGGCGGCGAGGCGACGTACGAGAACATGACAGTCGTGGCCAGGGGCGGCGTCTACGTGCAGGCCGGCTCCAAGATAACCCTCAGGAACTCGACGATGCTCTTCGCCCCGCCTCCGGACAAGACCATCGGCCTCTACACCGACGGTGGCATGCTGGCCGTGGAGGGCTCGCTCCTCTGCTCCGCGGGGGCGCGCAGGCCATTGACGCCCGTGCCGTTCGCGGTCACGGTCTCCCAGTCCTCGACGGGGTACTTCACGAACCCGGACATCAGGTGGTCCAGGGACGTCATGCTCCTCGCACCGCAGACATGGTGGAGCGGCGGGGGCGTCTCGTTCGCCTCGCAAAACGGCGTGTCCGCTGGGATGAACACCGTCCTGAATCTGTCCGGAGCGAGCTTCACGTACTGCAAGACGGGCATCAACGCCTACTATTGCTCGATGGCCGCGGACAACGTGGGCGTGAGCAGGAGCATCTCGGCGGCGGTGCTGCTGACCGGGGGCGCGAACGAGCTGAACGACATCTCCATCGACAAGTCCCCCTACGGCATCTACGCCTACGGCTCGGACTGGTCGGCATCGGGCGCGAGCATCACCAATTCCACCTACGGCGTTTACTCCGTGTTCGGCACCGGGAGGATGGACAGGGCGAGCGTCAGCGGCGCAGCAAGCTTCGCCGCCTTCGGATGGGGCGGTGAGCTCGACGCGCGCGATTCCTCCCTCTCCTCGCCTTACACGGGCGTCTACGTCGGGTACGGCGGCGGGACGATTGACAATTGCACGGTGGCCGGGAATTCCTTCGCCGTATACGCGGACAGCGCCTCCCCGGTCGTGTCGAACAGCACTCTCTCTGGCGGCACCCATTTCTACGTCGGGCCGCGCTCGTTCCCGACGGCGCTCAACTCCTCGTTCTCGGAGGGGAAAGTGAGCGTCTCGGACTCGTCGTACCTGGCGGTCGGCGGCTACGTCTCCGTGCGCGCATTCGACCAGACGCCCGCGCCCCTGGACGGCGCGCGCGCGTTCCTCTTCGACGCCCCGGGCAACCCAGTAGACGAGAGGGTCTGCGTCGGCCCGGCGTGGATGGGCTTCAGGGACCACGTCCTCACCACCGAGGGGGCTGTGAGCGCACAGCCCGCGACGCTGAGGGGGTTCTACCACGGCGCGGAGTTCATGGCAGGGAGCATGGCCACAAAACTCTCGCAAGGCGATTACGTCGAGCTGAACATGACCAACTCCTCGGCGTACTGGTGGGACGGCGGCATTTACGTAGATTCCAATGAATCATACTCGAACCAGACAATCTACACGAACGGCAACGTCACCGTCGTGAAGGGCGGCGACCTCGCGCTCCGCAACGTCAGCCTCTTCCTCGCGCCCGGAGACGGCATGGAGAAATTTGTAAGCGTCGCGCAGGGCAACCTGACGCTGGACCGGAGCAATGTCTCGGCCTGCGGAGCTTATGCCCCCGGCAACCCGAAGCGGTTCCAGTTCAAGGTGGAGGACGGGGCGAGGGCGACGATGAACGAGACCCTTGTCAACGCGCCTTACTCGTTAATCTCTGACAGGTCAACGCTTTCGCTCGCGAACTCGAGCGTCCTCTGGCCCGGCCAGCGGGCCGTGTCCATTTCCTCGAGCTGGGCGAACGCGACCAACCTGTCAATAGACTGGTGCTCGGACGGCATTTACGCCGACGGCAAGAGCGTTCTCGATGTGAACGGCCTCGATGCGCGCCATGCGAGCAATGCGGGCCTGAACGCCTACGACAGCAATGTCTTCATCGAAGACCTCACGGTGTCGCGCTCGACAACGGGCGCGCGGTTCACCGGGTGCGCAGGCGCGCTCTTGAACGCCCTCCTGAGTTCCTGCTATGACGGACTGGGCCTCACTGGCACGACAGTGCCCGTCAGCGGGCTCTGGGCGCACGACAACATCAACGCGGGCATCCTCATCACAGACTGCTACCCCGAGGTACTGGGTTCCAACCTTTCCTTCAACGGCGTTGGCGCATACCTGAGCGACGCGGGCCCGGTCTTCAACGGCACCGAATTCTGGGGTAATACATATGGCATGCTCTCGTCAAGCTCCGGACCGCTCGTCTCGAACTGCACGTTCGGAGGGAACGACTACGGCATCTATGCCACGGGGAACCTGAGGGGGGTCGAGGAGACCCTCTTCTCCACCGGGACCGGCGACATCAGGGCTTCGTTCATCGATGGCGGTGCGTGGCAGAAGGGCGGGATATCCTACCCGGCGCGGGCGAGGCTCACGAACATATCTCTCGACCTCGAGGGCGCGCTGATGAAGAACGTGCCCCTGACTTATGACGACGCGCCGCAGCTCAAGCCAGCGATATGGCAGGACCGCGTCGTATGGATGGACAAGAGGGGCGGCGACTGGGACATCTACACGTATAACCTAAGCGTCGACTCGGACGGCGACGGCGTCCCGAACTACATGGAATGGCCCAAGAGCGACGATGACCCGGCCCTGACCCGGCTCTCGCGCACGGCGGCAAACCAGTACAATCCATCCATCTGGGGGGACTTGGCCGCGTGGACCGACCTCGGTTCTGGCCTCTCGAAGGCGTGCCTCTACTCGCTCGCGAACCGCACGGAGTGGTGCGTCTCGGACGACCCGGCACAGCAGGAGTGGGAGCCGTGCGTGGGCGAGGACTATGTCGTATGGTCGGCCGACGACGCGGGGGATGCGGACATCTGGGCGCTCTCGCTGGCCAACTCCACGTACTATCCATTCAACAGGAACGCAGACGGCGACGACCTCTCCCCGGACGTGTGGGGGGATGCGGTTGTCTGGTGGAACTTCTCGAGCGAGGGGCCGTGGAGCCCCATATTCGCCGACATCTGGAAGGGAAACCTGAGCTCGGGCGATGCCTCAGACATCACTGGCAAGCCCGATGGGGCGCTCCAGCATCTACCGGCTGTGGACGAGCGCTGGGTGGCATGGCAGGACAACCGGAACGGGGACAGGAACGGCGACGGCGTCGCCGACTGGGACATATACGCTATGGACCGCGCGACGGGCAATGAGACGCTCGTGACCAACGACAAGATTTCGCACTTCTGCCCCGAGCTCTGGGGGGACATGGTGACGTGGTACTCGGTCGACTACAGCAACTATCACTGGGGCGTGCACGTGCAGAACATCACGACCGGCGAGCACACGGTCATCGAGGAGAACGCCAAGATAGACGGCCGCCCGGCTATATGGGGGCCTCGCGTCGTCTTCGTGAACCAGAGTCGCGGCGTGCCCGACATCTACCTCTACGATTCGCGCTACGTCGGCTATCCATCTGATGTGACGCTGGACGTGGGCGCGGACGGTGCTGACGAGTTCTTAGCCCCTGGGACGTACGCCGGCGTCACCCATCTCGGCCGGGACGCCCTCGCGAGCGAGGTGAGCGCCCACGCCATCGTGAACGGAACGCTTGCATACGTGCCGATGGAGATCGCTAGCAGCGCCACCGGCACGGTCATCGCCGCGAACCTCTCGCTCGTGTATGACCTGGACTCGGTCGTGGCAAGCAGCGAGTTCTCGGGCTCGTCGCAGTACAGCGTCTTCTGCGAGGGCGCGAGCATCACCCTGGAGAATGCATCGTTCGCCGATGAGGATGCGCCCGCGCGGCTGGCCGGTGCGTCGGAGCTGGCGATGGTGAACTGCACCCTCGGCTCGGCAGGGTACATCTTCGAGGACGGGGCCTCAGTCTCTACTGAGTTTTACTTCCTCCACGTCAGGGTGGTGAATACCTCGGGCGCGCCAATCGAGGGCGCCGATGTCCGAGCGGTGGACAACGGGAACGGCACCTACAATGAGAAATACCCGACCGACGCGAACGGCTATGTGAACTGGACGCGCCTGGTCGCCCGTTCGTGGAACTCGACCGGCATGGTCGAATATTCGCCGTACGAGCTGACTGTTACCAAGCCCGGCTACGACACGGTCAATTACAGCGCCGACATGGACGCGAGCCTCTATGTAACGATAGTGCTCGGCGACACGCAGCCCCCGATGCACTCGGACGAAGCGCCATCGGTAAGCGGCTATGCCTACAACACCACCCCGGTCGTCAGCGTGCGCGTGACCGACGCATCCGGGGTCGTGGAATCGAGCATAGACCTCTACGTCAACGGCTCCAAGGTCGTCCGCGTGCTCGAGCCCGTGGGAGGGGGTTATATCGTCTCCTACTGGCACGAAGAAGGGTTCTCCGAGGGGCAGGTGGTGGGCTGCAGGATCGTCGCCGTCGATACTCTGGGAAACGACCTCGATTTCACATGGAACTTCACGGTCCTCTGCTCGTGGACAAGGAACCTCTCCGCGGGCTGGAACCTGATATCGCTCCCGATGATGCAGGTCGACCCCTCACTCGAGAAGGCGCTCGGCTCGACCAGCGGCCGCTGGGACAGGGTGCAGTGGTACGACCCCCTCGACCCTGCGAACCCGTGGAAGCAGTACTACACTGGATGGGCTCCTTCGCTGAACGACATGCCACCGTTGAACCACACGATGGGCTTCTGGCTCAATGTATCGTCGAACATCACCCTGACCGTCAAGGGCCTCTGGGCGAACTCGACCTCCGTCCCGCTCCACAAGGGCTGGAACATGGTCGGCTACCCAACCCAGAACGATACGATGACGGCGTCTATCGCGTTCTGGGGGACGGGGGCCGACATCGTCGAGGCCTTCGATCCCACTGCGCCGTACAAGACCAAGTCCATAGGGCCGAACTATGTCCTCAAGCCCGGCGAAGGATACTGGATACACGTCCCGACCGATTCGGTATGGACCGTCGCCTGGTGATGGACTGCCGACCGGGCAACGGGTGATTGCGCTTTCGGATGCGAGCCAAATCCTTTGCATCTGTGAAAGATGTCCCCATGGGGTCGAAAAGAAGCAATTCGCAGCAGAGGCCCCATGAGTGGCGAAGGCTTTTCTACCCGTGAACGATTCCCAATCCGATGAAGCGGCGTTTGGCGAGGATCGAGGACGCTCCAACCAAGGACGTTGATCTGCTCGGCGCCCCGTTCGCGCACTTGGCGGCGCTCTCGCAGCGCGGCCTAGCCTCCGCGAAGGGATTCTGCGTCACGCAGGAGGCGCTGGACGAGTTCGTGGGCGCCCCCGGCGCGGCCGAGGCACTGTCCCGTGCTAGGACAAAGAAGGAAACCAGCGACAGGGAGAGGGAGGAGGGCGCGAAGCGCTTCAGGGAGGCACTCGCTGGACTCTCGATGCCCTGGGAGCTGGAGGTCGCGCTGGCGAAGGAGATGGACGCCCGCAAGGCGCTGTGGCTGTCGCCGAGCCTGGGCAAGGGCCTGCCCGTCCTCGCGCCGGCCGTGAGCAAGGGGGAACTCGTGCAGCGCGTGAGGGAGCTGTGGCTCGCCTCGCTGGACCCTTCCATGGACTCTCTCAAGGCGCCGATTGCCGCGCTCCAGGCTTGCGAGTGCGAGACATCGGGCACGGCGAGCATCGGCCTCGATGGCAAGGGCATCGAAATCGAAGCTGTATACGGACTGCCGCACGGGCTCCTGGACAAGCGCATCGAGAGGGACAGATACGTCGTGGCATTGCCGGGCATGGCCGTCCAGAAGGCGCACTTGGCCCAACAGGCGTGGCAGTTCACCCTCACCGAGAAGGGCGTTTCGCGTGTCAATGTCTCGGAGGGCCTGCGCGGCGAGAGGAAGCTTGACGACGACGATATAAAGGAACTGTGCTCGTTCATGCTCGCCGCCCGGGATGCGCTCGGCGCCGAGCCCGCGCTCGTGTGGGCCATGGTCGGCGACAGGCCCGCGGCGCTGTGGGTCATGGACGTCATGGACCATCCGGCGAAGGCACAGGCGGCGCATGCCGCTCCGATGCCAGCGATGGCGCCCGACGACCGCTGGCCGGTCATTGCCACGTCGCTTTACATGTCGGGCGAGCTGGGCACTGTCGATTTCGCCCTTCCGTCGGCCGTGCAGGGCATCGTGCCCGTGAGGGTGGAGAAGTTCGTGCTCTCGCAGCTCGGCGGCCACCCGCTCGCCGCCAATGGACAGGCGTACGCGGGGATGAGGGCGCGCCTGGCCGAGGAACTCGCCCGGATGGGTAAGAATTTCGGCGACCGGACCGTCCTTGTTTCTCTATCAGACTTCGGCAGCCACGACCTCCGTCCCGTGCAGGGTGGCGAAAGGTACGAGCAGGCCGAGGCAAATCCCTACATAGGCATGAGAGGCACGGGGAGGCATCTCTCGCCGGCGTACTCGATGCTTCTGGACGCGGAGCTTGGCGCGCTCGCGGACGCGCGCGCCTCCGGCGCGAGGAACCTGTCGCTCCTGCTGCCGTTCGTGCGCAGCCTCGACGAGGCGCACGGGCTCGTGTCGCGGGCGAAGGCGCTGGGCCTGGAGCGCGCGCAGAGCTTCGGGATATGGCTGTCGGCCGACGTGGCGGGGAGCGTCTTCCTGGCCGAGGACTACGCCAGGCTGTGCGACGGCATAGTCGCCAACATAGACAGGCTGCGCAACCTCATCTCGGCCATAGACCCCGGCTCCCCGACGCTCAGGGACGCGGGCTATCCGCAGCCCGCCGACGAGGCGCTGAGACGGGCGGTCCTGGAGCTCGTGGGCAGGACTAGGGCGCAGGGCAGGCCCGTCATACTCGAGGGCGAGGGGCTGCACGCGTCGCGGGCGCTCCTCGATGCCTGCATCAGGTGCCGCGTCGACGGCGTCTCCGCGCCCTATCCCCACCTGCTGGACCTGGCGCGGACCGTCGCCAGCGTCGAGCAGAAGATACTTCTCGAGGGGGTGTCGCGGAGCCATGGCGAGAGATAGGGCTGGGAAAACGCCGCACAAGAAAGATGAAAGGCCCCGAAGATCAGAGGCCATCGTATCGGATAGAAGCATTTTTCCAGCGAAGGGCGCGAGCCGGCAGCGCGTCCTATCCGAGCTCGATGACGCATACGACGAGGACTTCTGGTTCGGTGACGGGCGGATTCTGGGCTCCATGTGCACGGCGCCGCATGACATCGCGATAGAAGCTCATTCGAAGTTCATAGAGGCGAACCTGGGCAACCCCGGCCTCTATCCGGGGACGCGCAAGCTCGAGGATAAGGTCATCATATGGCTTTCGGCCCTATACCATTGTAAAGGTTGCTCCGGCCAGGTCGTAGGAGGTGGCACGGAGGCAAACATCACCGCGCTCTGGCTCGCGCGCAACATGAGCCCGGGAAAGCGAGAGGTGGTCTTCCCAAGGAGCGCCCACTTCTCGCTGAGGAAGGCCTGCGACCTCCTGGCCATGAGGCCCGTGGAAATCCCGATGGGCGACGATTTCACGATTGACATTGACATGGCGAGGAGAGCCATCTCGAAGGACACGGCAGCCGTCGTCGGCATTGCCGGGACGACCGAGGTAGGCGCCATCGACGACATTCCGGCCCTGGCAGAAGCCGCGGACGGAGCCTTCCTGCACGTCGACGCCGCTTTCGGCGGCTTCATCCTGCCGTTCATGCCCGCGCTCGGCATGGGGGCGCCGGCGTTCGATTTCTCCATCGACGGCGTGAGCACCCTCGGCACGGACCCGCACAAGATGGGGCTCTCCACCATCCCGTCGGGCGCACTCATGCTCAGGGACGAGCGCTGGCTCGACTCCATATCCGTGGATGCGCCCTATCTCACGCAGCACAGGCAGACCGCGCTCTCGGGGACGAGGTGCAGCGCGGCCGTCGCGGCCACGTATGCGGCCATCAGGCGCATCGGCTTCGATGGCTACGCGAGGATAGTGAAGGGGGCGTTCGACGTGACTAGGCATCTTTCCAAATCACTGCAGAGGGAGGGATTCCATCTCTGCATCGAACCCCCACTGACGATACTGAACATCGCCTTCGACGACCCGAGACGGGTTCAGGCCGCGCTCCTGAGGGAAGGGTGGCATCTGTCCGTGGCCAGGGAGCCGAACTCCCTGCGCGTCGTCGTGATGCCCCACGTCACAAAGCAGGTCGCGGACAATTTCATCGAGGCGCTCCGGAAGGCGGCGAAGGAGTTGAAGGCCCTTTGAGCGAGGAGCGCGAGTGCTCGCAGGGCTTCGACTTCGAGATACCGAGGGTGGTCGATGAGATTAAGAAGTCGGGCGCTCGGAAAGTGATGCTCCAGTTTCCCGAGGGGCTGAGGCGCAGCGCGCTCTGGGTGTCGAGGGAGATCGCCAAGCAGACCGGGCTTGACGTCCGGGTCTCCGGGGATTCTTGCTTCGGCAGCTGCGACCTCTGCTTCGTCGACGACGGCACCATATTAGTGCATTTCGGGCACGCCCCCGTGGACGACGACGAAAATACAATTTACGTCGAGGCGAGGTCGTACTGCGCCCTCCTCCCAGCGGCGGAGGCGGCGCTCCCCCTGCTCAAGAAGAACATCGGGCTCGTGACGACCGTCCAGCACGCGCACAGGCTGCACGAGGTCCTCCCATTTCTGAGAGAAAAAGGAATAACCGCTCTGATCGGCGATGGCGGAGGGAGGACGAAGTACCCGGGGCAGGTCCTGGGCTGCAATGCCAGCGCGGCGCGGAAGATTGCCAGCAAGGTCGAGCAGTTCCTATACATCGGAGGCGGGATGTTCCACCCGCTCGCGGTGCGCCTGTCGGTCGGCAAGCCGGTCATAGCCGTCGACCCGTTCGCCCTGGAGGCGCAGGACGTCGAGCCGGTCGCGGACCGCTTCCTGCGCCGGAGGCATGGCGCGATTGAGAGAACCTCGGCGGCAAAGCGCTTCGGTGTCCTCCTTTGCACCAAGTCCGGCCAGCGCAGGGAGGCTGAGGCGAAGCGCATGATGCGCCTCCTAGAGGATAAAAAAAGGGACGCGATACTGCTTGAGGTCGACGAGGCCAGCCCCGGGCACATCGCCGGGTTCGGGCTCGACGCCATCGTTTCCACCGCATGCCCGCGCCTGGCCATAGACGAGGATGGGATGTTCGGTATGCCTGTGCTCACGCCAGCAGAGCTGGAGATAGCCCTCTCGGCCCGGAAATGGGACGACTACGAACTCGACCAAATGGACTGAGCCGCCGCCTTCTTAAATTATATATACCGGATTTACCTTACCCTACACAAACAAAGGGATGAGTGCTGCACATGAAATCGATAATAGAGAGCGCGCTTGCGAAACACGAGGTGGACAAGAAGAAAGAGGAAGTCTTGAAGGACACTGAACAATGGGTCTCAACGAGCCCCGACGACGAGGAGCTGAAGAGCATCGTCGATACCCTGAAGGTCAGCATCAAGATCATCGGATGCGGCGGAGGCGGCTGCAACACCGTGGACCGGCTCACAAAGTCCGGCGTAGTGGGCGCGGAGCTCATGGCACTCAACACCGACGCCGCTCACCTGCTGTCCCTCCATTCACCGAGGAAGATGCTCATCGGCAGGAAGATTACCAAGGGCCTGGGCGCGGGCGCGCTGCCAGAGGTGGGCGAGCAGGCCGCGAAGGAGAACGAGGACGACATCAAGAAGTTCCTCACCGGCTCCAACATCGTATTCATCACCGCCGGCATGGGCGGAGGCACAGGCACCGGCGTAGCACCGTACGTTGCCAGGATGTCCAAGGAGTCCGGAGCCCTGGTAATGGCCGTAGTCACTCTCCCCTTCAAGGCAGAGGGGCATCTCAGGATGGAGAACGCGCTGAAGGGCCTGGACAGGCTGCGCAAGTTCTGCGACACTACCATCGTCATTGCCAACGACAAGCTTCTCGAGCTCGTGCCAAGGCTGCCGCTCGACGCCGCCTTCAAAGTCGCGGACGAGCTGCTCATGAACTCCATAAAGGGGATCACCGAGATCATCACAAAGCCGGGGCTGGTCAACCTGGACTACAGCGACCTCATGACCGTCATGAAGAACGGCGGCGTGGCCATGATAGGGCTCGGGGAATCGGACGAGGACCGGGAGCGAGTGGACAACGCCGTGAACGAGGCGCTGCAGTCCCCGCTCCTCGGCGACGTGGACATCAGCCAGGCCAAGGGCGCGCTCGTGCGCATAGTCGGCAGCGGCGACATGACCGTCCAGGAGGCGCAGCACGCCCCGGAGATGGTCGGCCAGCGCATCTCGCCGCAGGCGAGGATAATCTGGGGCTGCTCGCTCGACCCGACGCTCGACAAGACCGTCAAGATACTCCTCGTGCTCACAGGAGTCAAGTTCAAGGGACTGTCTGACCTGCCGATGGTCAGCGACGACAGCGGCAAGGGCTTCGACGTGGTGCGCTGAGCGGCTCTCCCGTGGGAGTGCTTTGCGCAGCGGCGGGCCCGATGACAAGCGCAGGGACAGAGCGCGAGCGAGGTACATCGTCGTGAGATACCGCAGCGACTCCGCCCTCCGCGAGCTCGGGCGCGCGCCCTTCCCCATCAAGCTCATCGAATCGGAGAAGGGAGTGGCCGTCGTCCGAGTGTGGCACCTGGACAAGCAGAGGGCGCTCGACGTCATCGGGAAGATACCTGGGCTGGAGAGCCTCGTGACTTCGGGCACCCTTCGCAAGGCGCGCGTCAAGGTCGCCAATGCGAGGCGTCAGGCCTTGCCCAGCAAGGCATAGTGGTTGTCGCACCTGAAGAAGTAGCGGGAGAGCGTCATCCCAGACGATGCTACAAGGGACTTGAACTCAGCCTCTGTGAAGAGATGGTAGAAGCGCTTGGCCTTCGCGCCGTCCTTCAGAGCCCACTCCATCCACAGGTTGTTCTCGCCGTCGCATTTCCCGGCAAGCCGCTCCTGCTCGACGGCCCAGACGCCGAGGAGCGCCGCCCCTCTGACCCTTAAAATTCTCCACATCTCATTAAGAGCTAAACCCCTCTCCGCAGGGCTGGCGATGTGCGGCAGGACCGCGACGCACATCGCCCCTCCGAAGGTGTCATCCTTGAAAGGCAATTGGACGGCGTCCGCGAGGATGAAATCCCTGTCGGGGCATTTCGCGCGGGCGATTGCGAGCATGCGCTTGGAGATGTCGATGCCGACGACCCGGTGACCGGTCCTGAGCGCGTGGGCTGCGTTACGACCATTCCCGCAGCCCACGTCCAGAATGAGAGAATTTTTCGGAAGCGAGTCTATGAAATCCTTCGTCTCCGGCCAGGGCTTCCTGCGCGTGGCGTCGAAATCGTCGGCCATGGCGTCGTAGGACTCGGCGACCTCGCGCCTGGTTGGTATTTTTGGCATGATGACCTAAACACCTAAAGTGAGGGAGATATTTATACTCGAAGTAAGGGCGTTCGACTTGAAGTAGATACACAATAGAGAATGCCCGATTAACGAACACTGTCCGGGTTGATAAGGGAATTCGATTCCCAGTATTTTACTTCGGGAGAATGCCCTTATCCTTCCACATACGAGGGTAAGTGCCCGGCTGCATCAGCACGCGCTCGACTTTGACTGCAATCCCCTCTTCCGTCTTGGCCATCCCCTCGGCGTTCATCATCGCGCGCCCGAGGGCTATCGCCTCGCCCTTCGCCGTCAGCATCGCGACCATGCCCCCCGACGCGATGCTGGCGTCGGCGCGCGTGACGCCGACGACGGCCAGGCTCGCGCCGTGGCAGATGGCGTCGACGGCGCTGTCCTTTATCGTCACCTTGGGCATGCGCTCGAAGAGCGTCTCCATCGGCAGGAGGATGTTGCGCAGCGCCTTGTCGTCACCGGACTGCTTCCAGGCCTGCCAGGCGTCCTTGACCTCCTGAAGCGGATGGGAGTCCTTCTCGGAAAACCCGGCCGACATAGTGCGCCGGAGCTCGCGCATGTTCGCGCCCACTCCCAGCGCCTCCCCGACGTCGACGCATAAGGTACGAATGTAAGTGCCGGACTCGCACCGGACGCGGAAGAGGACACTCCTGCCAGCAATCTCGAGGACCTCGATCTCGTATATCGTTCGCGAGCGCCGCTGGCGCTTGACGGCCGAGCGCAGCGGCGGCGTCTGGAAGATCTCCCCGACGAATATTTTGAAGGTGTCATGGAGCTTCTGCTTCGGCACTTCCTGGTGCAGGTGCATGAGGCACACGTATTCTTTGTCGCTGAGCAGGAGCGCGTCCAGCCCCCGGACCGCGCGGCCGAGCCCAACAAGCAGCACGCCGGTGACGCCCGGGTCCAGCGTGCCGAGGTGGCCCGCCTTCTCGGCGCCGAAGATGTCGCGCGTCCACGCCGTGACCTGATGGCTCGACGGCCCCTTTGGCTTGTCGACGTTGACTATTCCGGCGTCCAGAAGCTGCTCGATGGCCCTCTCGCCCGGCGCGACGCCGTGGTGGCCTACGATGGGAGCCTTGCCCATCTCAGACCCCCATCGCTTTCACAATGCGGCCCACGATCTGCTCCGGGATTTCCGTCGAAGAATCGAGCACGAGGTCGTATTCCCTCGTGCTGCCGAAGTCGATGCCGTAAATGGCCTTGTAGCGCTTCTTCTCCGAGCGCTCGCGGTCCTTGATGTCCTTCAGAAGCTTCGCGGCATCGCCGCCCTCGCGCCGGGCGATGCGCTGCGCCCTGATTTCGATGGGGGCATCGATCCATACGCGGAACGCCTTCACCTTGTGCCTGGTGAGCATCTGCGCCGCGAGCCTCCCCTCGAGGACCATCGCCCCCTTGGCCATGGCAACGACTCGCTCGTCGAGCTCTTTATCAATCGTGTGGTCGTGCTCGGCCAGCGCCCCGAAGTCCGCGAGGCTCATGCCCCGCTCGGAAGCCATCTGCCTGAATATCTCGCCCACGGATTGGAACTTGCCGCCCAGCCTCTCGGCGAGGAGGCGCCCCACGGTCGTCTTCCCGCTTCCCGGAGGACCGCCGATCGTCACTATCATCCCATCAGCCCTCTGAGGGCGCGAGCTTCCTCAGCTCCCTCGCGAAATAGACTAGCTTGAGAGCGCGCCCGAGTATTTGGCC
This sequence comes from Methanobacteriota archaeon, assembly GCA_016214785.1. Classification (GTDB taxonomy): domain Archaea; phylum Thermoplasmatota; class Thermoplasmata; order SG8-5; family JACRNV01; genus JACRNV01. The sequence continues at coordinate 67,033 of JACRNV010000059.1, read as the reverse complement.
CAGGACGATGGATACCAGGGAGTAGAGGAGCATCCAGTCCGGGAAGACGTGCGAGACGTTGAGGCCGGTCATGAAGCCGCTCGCCCACGGTATCGACATGAACGGGTGGGGCACGCTGGACATGAAGAGCCACATCCACATCAGTATCGCGAAGAAGAGTATGCCCGTTATCGCCGTGGGCTTCATCTGGCTCGACTGGACGGCCATCGAATCCCCCATCATCTCCTGGCGGAGCTTGCCTATCCTCGCCACCTTCTCCATGTCGCGCTTCTTGAAAGCCGCGCTGCTGAGCTTGGCAATGTAGGCGTTCTTCTTCTGGAACCGCGCCACGGACTCCCAGTCGACGACGAACTGGCGCACGAGCGAGGATATGAGCGACACCAGGAAGGCGGCCAGCACGATGGTCCAAACCGGGAAGGCGCCTTCGAACCCCAGGACGGGGGTGAGCCCGAAGCCCGCTATGGTGCCTATGCCCGTCCTCAGCGTCGGGTCCATGGTTATGATGAGCATGAAGAGCATCATGAACATCATGATGAACATCGAGCTTCCCCCGGCCGGCTTCTTCGGCGGGGGCACCGCCACTTTCTCTGCCATGTGCGCGCCAATGCCCCAAGGCCTAATAAGGGTTGCGCTGGCAACGCTTTTCTAATCGGTCGCCAATGGGGGTGCATGGAGCGCAAGACCGGCCTGATACTGGCTCTCGACGTAACGGACAGGGGGCGCGCGCTGAACATCGCCAAGGCGACGGCAGGGCACCTGGACGCCATCAAGGTCAACTACCCCCTCGCCCTGGCGTGCGGGATGGAGATAGTGCGAGACCTGGCCAAGGATGCCTATGTTCTATGCGACTTCAAGGTCGCCGACATCCCGAACACCAACAGGCTCATTGTCGAAAGGGCCATAGCGTCGGGCGCGAGCGGCGTCGTCTGCCACGCCTTCGCCGGCTCGGACTCGGTCAAGGCCTGCGTCGACGCCGCGAAGGGGCGCGAGATATTCGTCGTCACGGAGATGAGCCACCCCGGAGGCCAGCAGTTCACAGGGCGGCTGGCCGACGAGCTGGCCAAGGTCGCCGTCGAAGCTGGCGCCAAGGGCGTCATCGCCCCCGCCACGAGGCCGGACAGGATAGCACACATCCGCAAGATAATCGGCAAGCTGGAGATACTCAGCCCAGGCGTGGGCGCGCAGGGCGGGAGCGCGTCCGATGCCTTGAAGGCGGGCGCCGACCACATCATCGTCGGAAGGAGCATCTACGAAGCGTCGGACCCCGCGAAGGTGGCCAAGCATCTGGTCGAAGAGGCGCAGAAACAGTTTTAGGCTCGGGCGCACTACCAGCCGACATGGACGCCCCGTCATCGATAACATACCTCTGCCCCGGGTGCGGCACCGAGACGAACCACCGCGTGCTGAAGGGCAAGATGTGGAAGGGAAAGGATGTCAGGGTCGAGGCGACGACAAAGTGCGCCGAGTGCGGGCTGGTCCACAACGTCAACATCACGGAGGAGGCGCCCATTGCCATTCCCACCGTCGTGAGCTGGAAGGGGGGCTCGGAGAAGATAAGGATAGACCTCCTGCCCGCGGACGAGGTCTGCGTCGGCGACGAGATACAGCACGACACCAACCTCCTGGTCACGGCCATCGACGCCGGCCCCAAGAGGGTGCCGGCGTCGATGGCCAGGGACATCACCACTCTATGGACGAAGAGGTTCGATACCGTCGAGGTCAATTTCTCGATAGCCCGAGGCTCCAGGACGGTCTCGGCGTCGGTCGACGCCCACCCCGACGAGGAGTTCGAGATAGGGCAGATAACCGACGTCGGTGGGAAGAGGATAGTCATCCACAGGATAAAGACTCAAGAATCGCTCCTCTACCACGGCGTCGCGCTCGCCAGGGACATCGTGCGCGTTTACGGCCGGATTGTCAGGGAGCGCAGCCACTAGGCTCTCGACATGACACATACTAACTCGCATCGCGAAGGATTTTGAGCGTGATGCTGTATTCCTATCTTTTGTAGAGCGCAGCCGCGGCCACAACCACGACCAGGGTCGCGGCTATGGCCGACATTACCGTGTCGAGCCCGGGGCCCTGGTCCACATGCTCTGATATCGAAATCACGCCGGTGCCAGTGTCTGCCGGGACGTAGACCAGGATCTGGAGGATCTCGCCATCAATCGACACGAAGTACTTCGCCTCGCCCCCGGTCTCCCATACGATGGCCGCCGCGTTCTCGGACTTCTGCGCATCCGCGCCAGAGACGCTGACGGCTATCTTGCGCGAGTCGATGTCAGGCATCATGCCCCTGTCGAGGTTGATGACCATGACCTTACCCCCGATGGAGCCGTTCACGGACGCCGAGAACGAGTTGTTGGAGGTCAGAAGCGCCTCCATGCCTGCGCCGCCGTAGGCGATGCCCCCCTGGAGGACTTTTCCTGGCGTGGAGGAGACGTACATCTCTCCCGATATCCTGGAGGACAGGATGCCCTCGGAGACCTGGGCCTCACCGGGCGGGGTGGCCCTGAAGACCATCTTGGACGCAGGGGCGAGCTGGACGATGACGAAGTCGTTGGCGACGCTGAACACGCCAGAGCCGGAGACGACTATGACCCCGGAGACGTTGTTGCCGCCGACGATTACGCCGCTGCCGGACTTCAGTGCGCTCATGCCACCGGCCATGTCCACGTACACCTTTCCCCCGGCAGCGAGGGCTATCTCTATTGCCGCGGTCGGCGTGTTGTGGAGCCTGAAGTCCAGCGCGCTGTCGGCGTACCGCACCATGGTCTCGGAATCGACGGGCGTTCCGCTGCCCTGGAAGCCTTGGACGCCCAGCCGGTCAAAGACAAGCACGCTCGACCCGCCGTTCGTGATGCTGTAACCGTTTAATATATAAGACACCTGGTCGGGCTGCGATGGGCCGGCCTGCATGTCGAGCGCGTAGCTGGTGTAGTCGCGCGAGAAGACCGGGCCGTCGCTTGCCGCCCCTATGCCCGGCGTCGTGAAGAACGGGATGAGCGTCCAGGCTGGCGCGAGGAGAATGAGCGCTGCCAGGACGACAGCCGTCCGTTTCATGTGGAGTCACCGGCTAATGAAATAAATGAAGAATGGAGGAGGCTTTCCCCCTCCCTTGCGGGAGGGGGTTCTATTATGTGGGCAGAATAATAGATAAAAGCCTCTGAACGGATATAGCTAGTAGGTATTAATATGGCATTTGGTACAAGCTTCGAACTCTCATGTCTCATATGCCCCCGCCGCCGAGGATTAGGGCGAGGAGGATGCACGCGAAGGCCGTGACCATCCCGACGAAGAGCATCCGCGAGCCGTACTTCAGGACGCTCTCGTCGCTTATATAGGCCAGATATGCGCCCAGCAGGAGCAGCAGGACGAGCGTGATGACAATCGAGAGGTAGAAGGCGAGGAAGACCTGGACTAAGCCGTACTCGGCCAGTACGAACGGGATGAGGATGCACAGCGAGGCCAGGAGCGGCGATATTGCGTCCACGAGCGCCGTTATCGTGGTCGCGAACCTCGCTGCTTGCCCTTGGACAGTGTCGTCCATGGGGTTCAGCATCGCGCGCTCGAGCCTCTTGAGCTTCCGGCTGCGCTCTGCCGTTTCCGTCAGGTACGCTCCCGAGAAGCCAGATATGGCCATGGCGATTGCCCCCGACATGCCGGCGAGGATGATGACGGTCGGGTCGAGCCGCCCCGCCAGGTACGCGCCTATGACCACTCCCAGCGTCGTCAGCGCCCCGTCGAAGGCGTTCATGACGAAGTACCGGCGCGCGATCACCTCGACGTTGCTGACCTTGGCGTAGAGGCGCCAGTTCCCCGTCGTTTCGCTCAAAGGCTGCCTTTCAGGCATCTGTCTCTCCGTTTCCACATCATCGACCGTGTTAAAAGGCTTGCCCTACAGGACCCATTCCGCCTCTTCCTCGGGAGGGTGTCTCTTGGGGCGCTTCGGGTTCCGCGCGGGGACGCCGATTGGAAGGATAGCAAGGGGCCTGTATTTGCCCGGGAGTGCCAGGGCACTTGAGACCTCGGACTCCTCGAACGCCCCGACCCAGCAGCTCGCCAGCCCGAGCGCGTGAATGGCCAGGAGCATGTTCTGTACCGATGCGGCAGAGTCCTGGATGCAGTAGAGGTCCCTTCCGCGCTCGCCGTAGGGCTTTATCCTCGCGAGGTCGGCGCATACCACGATGGAGACGGGGGCCTCGGCGATGAACGACTGGCCCAGCGCGGCCTTCGCGAGGGACTCCTTCTTGGCGTGTTTCCGGACGATCCAGAAACGCCTCGCTTGCAGATTCCCCGCCGATGGGGCGTCGAGCCCCGCGCCGATAATCTTCTTCACGACATCGTCGCCCACCGGCTCGTCTTTGAATGCGCGCACGCTGCGCCTACCCTCAATGGCGTCGAAAACGTCCATGACGCATGGATTGCGAGGATGGAAATGAGGGTTTCGGTCTCAGTGAAATCGGCGGGGACCATCTGAGAAAGGATTATCTATGGCTTTCGTATTCAAACCATTAGGCGGGGATGGCCCAGCCCGGTACCGGCACTTCCCTTCGGGAAGGCTCGGCCTCGGCGAACCTGCGGGCTCGCCTTCGGAGGCGCCGGATTGCCAGGAGCGCCATACCTCCCAGTGCGGGGATGGCCCAGCCCGGTAAGGCGCAGGATTGCTAATCCTGTGCTCTTTTGAGCTCGGGGGTTCAAATCCCCCTCCTCGCGCTTAAATTTATTTTTACAACGAAGAGAGGAGGGGGATAGGCCTTGCACAAACGTGTATCGGAGGGCCGTGTCCCCCTCCTCGCGCTACATCTATTTTCACAGCAAGAGAGAAGGGGATATGCCTCACCCAAACGTGCATAGGGGGACCGTGCCCCCTCCTCGTGCTATCTTTTTCTACTTACCTGCGCCACCTGTCTCTCACTGCCGCGACCCCTTTCATTGTTGGTATGGGTCTGAGCCGTCCTATCTACGCCATCGATCACGAACTGCCACCACCTCGCCCCTCTTCCTGCGCTGGTAGAGGAGGGAAGCGACCATCAGGCCGACGCCTATGCCGCCCTCGACGAGGATGTAGAACATCTCGAGGCTGTCGGGCATGTTGATGACGAACATCAGGAAGTGCACCGCGGCCAGGAGCAGGAAGCCTATGGCCGCCGAGGAGACCATCAGGGTCCAGTTCTCGCTCGGGATGTAGTCGTGGTGCAGCAGCGCGTTCACGACCTTCCTGGCCTCCAGGATGATGTACGCGGCGACGAACCAAGGTATCGAGGTCGAAAAGAAAAGCAGGGAGCGCTCGAACCAGTTCCACGCGCCCGCCGCAGCGGCGTCGTAGTAGCCCAGGCCAGCGCCTATCGCGGCGACTAACAGCGCCCCCACCACGTGGATGACGGAAACGTCCCCGGCATAGGTCGCGTCCCTCCAGTCCCTGAACCCCTGGGAGATGGTGTCGCTGACGTTGTAGGCACGCCAGAGGATTATGCTACCCAGGAGGATGGAAATGACCTGCAAAATGTACCTCGTCGGCTCCAGGATGAGCGCGAAATTGCCCGAGAGCTCGGACAGGAACTGTATCAAGTACACGATGCCCAAGAGGATGAGCGCCAGCCCGACGGGGAGCACGAACTTCATGCGCATCTTGGGGTCCTTGAGGTTCTTGACGATGTAATAATAGGTGCTCTCAATCCTAGCGCTCTGGCGCACGAAGACGCTCTTCACCGAGTCGACCTTCACCCGCGCGCATATCATCGGGACGATGTACTCGTCCTCGGCGCCGTTGCTGACCAGGATCGCGCTCGTGGGCTCTATGACCTCGACGACCTCCTCGAGCTGGCGCATCAGCGCGCGGTCGGAGCGCGTGCCCACCTCAACGTCGCCGCATATCGTCGCCACCTCGGCGTCCTCGCCGTTCTTCAGGAGATCGTCGAACATCTTTATCGCCGCTAGGACAGTGTTGGTGTCGGCGTCCTCGGGGTCGGCCACGCCCAGCGCGACCGCTGCCCTGAGGTTCTCCTCCCTGCCTATAATCGGGCCCTCGATGCCCGTCTTGCGCCCGATGTCGTTGTCCCTGTCGATGCAGAGGACCAGAGTTTTCATGAGCCTGCTTCCAATCCCTTAATCCGTTCCAGAGTATATAAACTTCCCGTGATGCCATGAATCTAATCCTAATCTCGAAATGATTTTTGGCTCTTTGCAAGCAACATGTCGATTTCCAACTCTGGAACATCCAATAATTCGTTCAATTTCCTGTACTGATATTTCGCCTCATTGATATGACATTGCACTGAGGTTTTTTTCAGATATTCTTTAGGAAGCTCCCTGCTCAATATTTCAAACGAGCGGACAATCTCCCAAAGCGTGTTATGGTATCTTAATAGAATGGCATAGGTTTCCGCCCTTTCTAAGATGTTGTGATCCGCTCGGATTTTAGCGTATTCTGTCAAAAAAAAGCTCCAGATTTTTATCTTTCAGTCCCATGTCAATGATGATATTGGCAATGTCTCTGGCGGGGTCTGAGAACTGCAGGGATTCCCAGTCAATCAATCTGAGACCGTTTCTTGTTTCGATGATGTTTTGCGGGCAGATGTCTCCATGGATTAGGCCGAATTCATGAGCCTCTCTAAGGGGAATGCGGCCCTTTATTTTATTGTGAAGGTTCTTTAGTTCGGATTCAAAGCCCATGTTAGTGCGCTTGTTAATCAATTCGATGTATGCCAATCCTCCGTCCAAGTAATGCTTGTAGGAATAGTTACTCCTGGCCAGCTTGTCATCTTTTATGTTATGAAGCCCTGCAAGGATTTTGGCCATCTCCTTTATTTGTTCTTTTAAGTAGGTCCTTTTCTTCATGCGGAACGCTTTCCCCTCTATGTATTCAAGAATGATGAAGTCAAAAAGGCAAGTAGTGCTGGCTTTGTGCAAATAAAAAGCCTTCGGCGCGATGCCCAGATGTTCGACTGCTTTCAGAGCCCTGTACTCGTCCCTGGCCTTGCTGGGCATTTTCCTGTCAATGTTGACTCTACAAATGAATTTCTTATTATTTATTTTACAAAGGTAATTCATATTGCCCTCTCCGACACCCAACTCTGAAAAGGACTCCACTGTCATTGAGCGTAGACCCAACTTTGAGGGATTGATTTTCCTTATTTCCCTTTTTATCACGCCCTTCATGCGGAGAACAAAACACAGAATGATATATAAAAGTCTTCGCGGGGGTCTAGCAAAACTTTATGGGAGAGATGAGGGGTGCCAGTGCCGTGAAGGTCGAACCGACGCAGTTCAGGGGGCTCTATTTCGACGGCAGGGACGTCCTGACGAAAAACCTCGCGCCTGGCGAGAGCGTCTACGGCGAGAGGCTCGTGGCGCGCGGCGGCACCGAATACAGGCACTGGGACCCGACGAGGAGCAAGCTCGCCGCCTACTACAGATGCGGAGGGAGCGCCTTCCCCTTCGAAGAGAAGAGCCACGTACTCTACCTCGGCGCGGCCAGCGGAACGACGGCCAGCCATGTATCGGACCTGTGCCCCTCTGGGACTGTATACTGTGTCGAATTCTCTCCCAAGCCCTTCAGGAAACTGATGGAGCTCTGTGGCAGGAGGAAGAACATGTTCCCAATTCTTGCCGATGCCACTAAGCCCGAGTCGTACGCGCAGATGGTCGGCAAGGTCGACATCGTCTACCAGGACATCGCGCAGCGCGACCAGGCGCGCATCCTACTGCGGAACACTAATGCGTTCCTCAGAGATAGGGGAACGGCATTCCTGATAGTAAAGGCGCGTAGCGTCGACGTCGGGAGCGCCCCCTCTGAGGTTTATAAAGGCGAGCTGGAGACGCTGCGGAACGGCGGTCTAAAACTAATGGAGATGGTCGCGCTCGACAGGTTCGAGAAGGACCATGCGGCGATAGTGGTGCGCAAGCCATAGGATAATTTTATCGAACTGCTGAGATAAAAAACGCTCGAATTCAATCTATCGCTGGCAATTTTCCACATTTTCAATCTAAATCGCTTCGGCGTATATCGCCGGCCTTCCCGGCGCTGCTGCTCTGGCCTTGCCCTTCGGGTCGTGGATGCCCTTCTCGCCGGCCTTCTGAACGACAATCTCGAAGCCCGTCTCGCGGGAGAGGAACTGGGTGCTGTCTGAGAGGAGCGCGTGCTCGTCTTTCGGCGGCGAGGGCGCCTGCCCGGCGGCGATGTCCTTGGCAGCCTTCTGCACGAACGCCGCCGCCTCCTTGGCGTGCGCCTTCGCGGACGGCATCTGCATCACGGCCTTGATGAGGCCGGAGGTGTCGCGCGTGCCCGACGCATGGAGCCCGGAGACCTTCGCCATCACCTCGCATTTCCATTCCTCGGCGACGTAGAGCCACACTTTCCCCTTCTCGATGCCCGTGACCTTGCGCACCTGCGCGAGGTCGCCCATGAGCCGGACGATGTAATCCTCCTCGGCGGCCACCTCCCTATCAGTTTCAGGGGCCTCCGCCGGGTACAGAGATGTCGAGACGAAATCCTTGTGCCCGAGCCTCTCCCACAGCTCCTCGGCAACGTGCGGGACGAACGGGGCCATGGCCTGCGCCCAGAGCGGAAGGATGCGCTTCATCGCCGCGCCCTGGCCGCCGCGCCTCTCGTACCAGCGTATCCTGTCGGGGATTGTGAAGAATATTTCGCCGGCTGCTGCGCGGAGGTCGAATGCGTCCATGAAAGACTGCATGCGGTCGATAGAGCTTGTAAACTCCGCCTCGAGCCACCGGTCCATTCGGCTCTCCGGTGGCGATGCATCTCTTATAGCTGCGATTGCATCCAGATATTGCCAGTATATCCTCTCGACGCGCTGCCTGTAGCCGCGCACGATGCCGTCGTCCCATTCCACGTCGACGAACGGGCTGGCCGAGTGCGCGTAGTAGAGGCGCATGCCGTCGACGGAGTAGAGCTTCACCGCGTCCGGGATGGGCTCCGCGCCGCCCTTGGACTTGGAAATTTTGCCGCCCTTCATGACGATGTACCAGTTGACCAGTATGCCCTTGGGCCACATCTTCACCGGCAGGATTGCGACGTGGTTCATCAGGAAGACGGGGAAGTGCACGGTCATGTGCTCCTTGCCTCCGAGATTGACGTCGAGGGGGTACCAGTATTCTACGTCGCGCCTTATCCTATCTGCAATTTTAGGGATGTGTTCCCATTTGCCTTTGCGATATTTCCGTGTCACTATTTCTGCTCTTACACTTACACCATCGCGATCCGCTTGTGTGCCCTTGTCCAAGAATATGTAATCGAAGAAGGATTCGTCCATTTCCTCCGGCCTGAGCTCGCCGGAGGTGACGTACTTCGATATCAGGTAATATGCCGGATAGAGCGTCGAATCGGATATCGCCTCGACAATCCAGCGCCTGTCGAACGGCAGCGGCGTCCCGAGCCAGTTCCCCAGGCGCGCGCACGACCTCTCCTGGAACCACTCCAGGATTCCGGGGAGGTTTGCGTGGTATTCTGGCGGCATTATGCGCATCGATGCGGCGTGCTCCTTCGAGAGGTCGGTGATCTCACGGTTGCCGTAGTCGATGAACCACTGGTCGGGGATCTTTTTTACTATGACCTTGCCGCCGCAGCGGCACGTCACAGGTTCGGACATGTCGTAGAAGAGCGCGGCCTCGCCCCTGTCGAACATCGCCGCCTTCATCCTGTCCTTGGCCTTCGAGACGTTCAGGCCGGCGAACTCGCCGCAGAGGTCGTTCATCACGCCGGTGTGGAAGCCGGTGCTGTAAATCTCCTTCGTCGCCTCCTCCAGCCTGGGGTCGCCGAGCTTGGAGATGCCCATCCTTTCGCATATCTCCTTCGCCGGGAGCGGCCCGAAGCCCGGCGTCCTGATTATGGGGATTGCCTCGATGGCTCTGACCTGCGCGGGGTCGAGGCCGAGGGATTTGCACCGCGCCTCGTCCTCCTGAAGCTCCCTGAGCGCTATCCAATCGTACGGCGCGTCCGACGGCACGCTCGTGACCAGTCCCGTGCCGACGTTCGGGTCGCAGAACGACGCCGGCAGCACGAGAATCTCGCGGTCTATGACGGGGGGCTTGCACCCCGTCCCGATGAGTGCGCGACCTGGGATATTCCCCGTGATTCTGACGCCATCTATCTGGTGGGAGAGCTTCTCCGCGCACTCGGGGCTGACGACCCATTTCTCACCCTCGACATCGATTTCAACATATTCGGTGCCGGGGTTCGCCCAGAAGTTCGTCTGGCCGTAGACCGTCTCCGGGCGAAGCGTCGCGGCGACCAGGTACCGGTCGCCGCTCCTGCATTTCAAAAGGGTGTACTCCTGCTTTTCGGCGTTGCCGCCCGACGAGATGTCAGTCTCCGACGGGTCGACGGCGACGGGCCCGCATTTCAGGCACGCCGTCCCCATGTACGGCTTCTGGAAGAGCAACCCCCTCTCCTTGAGCTTGAGGAACTGCCACTCTATGAACCTCATGTAGCCCGGGTCTATCGTCGTGCAGAACCTGCGGAAGTCCGCCGAGAAGCCGAACCTCTTCCAGTAATCGTCGACGTAAACCTTCGAGAAGAATCGCACGACCTCGAGCGGGTCGGAGAGCTTCCTCAACTCATCCTCCGTGCAGCCGTTCGCGCGGAAGTAAGCCAGCGTCTCCGTGTCCCCGCGCTCGACCTTCTTCGCCGGCGTGATGGAAACGTTGCCGGTGGCGTGCGCGCCCACCGGGAAGAGGACGTTGAAACCCTTCATGCGCATGAACCGCGCCATGATGTCCGTGTAGGTGTAGGCGCGCATGTGCCCGACGTGAAGATAGCCGCTCGTCCCCGGGTAGGCGAAGATGATGAAGTACTTTGGCGCCCCCTCGACGGGCTCGGAGTCGAATACCCTGTCGCCGTACCAGCGCCCCTGCCACCTCGCCTCGATGGCGGCGAAGTCGAGCGCCCTGCTATCGTCCGAAGGCATTGCGCGGTGATTGATGGACTCTATATATTAGCCTTTCAGTCCAGACCGAAAGGGTTTATAGAGTGCGAATCATTGCCGTGCTGACTATGGTTACGAAGCCCATTGTGCGGAGAGCAGGGGAAGAGCGCAACAGGTGCGTCACGGGCGTCGAGGGGCTGGACAACATCCTCAATGGAGGGATCCCGCGCGGCAACACCGTCCTCTTCACCGGGAGCTGCGGCACGGGCAAGACTTCCATCAGCCTCGAGTACCTCGTGCACGGCGCCATCGACGGCGAGAACTGCCTCTTCATATCGGTGACGGAGGCGTCCGTGAAGCTGCTGGAGAACATCATCCCGTACGAGTTCTTCGACGACTCCCTCATCAAAAAGGGGAAGCTCGTCTTCGTTGACATGCCCGTCATCTACAACAAGCTCGGGCTCGTGACCGTCGAGTTCACGCTCGAGGACGTCGACACGCTCGTGAAGGCCATCGGCAGCATCGTCAAGGAGCTCGACATCAAGAGGCTCGTCATAGACTCCATCACCTCGGTCTGCTACAGGCTGAAGACCGAGGAGAAGATCCGCGAGTTCATACTCAAGCTCGGCAAGACGCTGTCGGAGCTGGGGTGCACGACCATACTCGTATCGGAGATTTCTCCGACTGCCGAGCGCTATTCCCTCTATGGCGTGGAAGAGGCCATCGCCGACGGCATAGTACTGATGGGCAACCTGGAGCGCAGGGGCGACCTGCTCAGGACCCTGCAGGTCGTGAAGATGAGGGGCACGCAGCACTCCAGGGCCAAGTACGTGCTGGACCTCACACCGTGTGGCGTGCTTCTCGTGCCGCTACTCAAGGGCGGAAGCGTGTCGAGCGGAGGCGGATAGCAATGATGACCCCCACAGAGCTCGCGGACGTGCTCGTAGAGATGCCGATGCCCTCGGCGGTCTCGATAGGCTTCACGACCGAATCTTATTTCGATGCGATACGGGGCGTCGTGGACATCTTCGCGTCGAAGAAGAACCTAGAGACCATATACATCACCTCGCAGATGCCCTCGAACTCCATCATCGACGTTCTCACGCTCCTCGAGATTGACATGAAGCGCATCCACTTCATAGACTGCGTCTCGCAGGTCATGGGCGGAGCCGTTGCGCGCCCGGACAACGTCTACTTCGTCGAGAGCCCGACGATGCTCGAGAACATCATGCTCAAGGTCGAGTACCTCATGCGCAAGAACAAGGGGAAGGACAGCGTCGTCATCCTCGACGCCATCAACTCGCTGGCCATCCACAACAACACCAAGATCCTGAGCGAGTTCTTCCACATCCTCATCAACAGCCTGAGGGCCAAGAACGCCTACACGATCATCTTCTCGATGGAGGACTTCAGCTCCGAGGAGCTGAAGGGGATGATGAGCCTCATCTGCGAGAACGTCATATCCATGAGCGGCAAGGGGGAGGGCTGAGATGGCCGAGTACGCCAAGACCGGAGTGGCCATACTGGACAAGGCGCTCGAGGGAGGCCTCCCGCGCGGGGGCACGGTCCTGATATGCGGGACGCCTGGCACCGGCATAGACCTCTTCGCAAAGCAGTTCGCGGCCGCGGCCTCCGAGGGCGAGAACGTCGTGTACTTCGCCACGTCGGAGAGGGACGAGGACGTCATGGACACGATGAAGCGCCTCGGCACCAAGGTCGAGCCACGAATTGTCAACATAGGCAGCCTCTACTACGAGAGCGTGCTGGCCAAGAAGCTCGAGGTCAGCAAGTACAGGCTCGAGGGGCTCAAGATGCGCGACATCATGCGCTCGGACGGGGCTGCGAGCATCACCGATGAGAGGGTGAACTTCCTCACCATGCTCACGTACGAGGTCTCGAAGCTCCAGCCGCCGTATCGGCTCGTCCTGGACTCGCTCGACTTCTTCCTCGAGTACTACGACCACGCCGGCGTGCTCTCCGCCCTACGCACGACGAGGGCGCACTCCCAGCACACGAAGAGCCTCGCGCTCGTGACGATGCTGCAGGGCGTCTACGATTCGCGCACCGAGAGCGGCATAGAGGAGGTCGTCGACATCGTCCTGGAGATAGAGAGGCTGCGCAGCGGCATGGACTTCTCCAGGAACCTCATAATCAGGAAAGTGCGCAACCACCCGGAGATGGCCGGCATAATCCCCGTGAAGATAACGCACAAGGGGTTCGTGCCCAGCGATTGAGCGCACGGCTTTTGCCGAAACGGACTACGGCGCGGTGTGAAAACAGCATCGGAAGATATATAAAGGTGGAAAGTGCATGCACATTCAGTAGGCAAACGCCTACAAGGAGGACACAACATGAAGAGAATATGGAAAAAGAACGATGGTGTCTCGCCAGTTATCGCAACCATCCTGATGGTGGCGATTACCGTAGTGTTGGCCGCAGTGCTGTACGTGATGGTAAGCGGCTACATGAGCGGTGGCGGAGGCGGAGAGCCGTACGTCACGTTTACGGCTGCGACTTCGGTCAACGCAACGACTTGGTCAGTTGAGAGCGCCCCCAGCAGGGCAGAAGCGCTGTCCAGCTACAAGCTAATCTTGCTGGCGAACACAACGACCCAAAGCACGATGAACCCGATTGCGGATGGAACGAGTGGCAGTCTGAAATTCGTTGACGTCGACACAGGCGGCAAGCTAACCACTGGCGATAAAGTTTACATCACGTGCGTACCTGGAACAACATACGAGTTGAATATCTACTGGGTAGCGAGCGGCGCCAAGGTCGGTACCGTCAAGTGGACGACCTAGAGAACCGACTACTGCCCAAGACATTAAATCCCTTTCTATCTTTTCATTTTTTACGTTTCGACGAGAATCTTTTTTCCCGACATCAGAATAGTTATATATCAAATCTGTGATATAGGTGGCATGAGGCTCAAGTGGATTAAGGAGCGGGAGGGGGTATCGCCGGTCATCGCAACCATCCTTATGGTCGCGATAACTGTCGTTCTGGCCGCCGTACTGTACGTGATGGTAAGCGGCTACATGAGCGGTGCCGGAGGCGGAGAGCCATATGTTATGTTGACCTCCAATTCCGCTGAGATGAGCAAGATAAATGTAGCCGTAAACAGAGATGAGCCATTAAGCTCGTACAAAGTCTATCTCTTTATCAACAATACGAAAGATAATGCAAGTTCGTTGGAGACTCTTACACCGGGCACTGCTGGAAATCTGACATTCATCGACGGAGACGGTGGCGGCAGACTCACAACTGGCGATGTGTTCAATATAACCGCCCTGCCAGGGACGAACTACGAGCTCTATATTTTCTGGAAACAAACGGGTGCGAGAGTCGGCTATTGCAAGATTCGCACGACATAACCACAGGCTCTGCCACTCAATAAATAAAACACCTATTCTTTAATAGACGCGAATGCCTCCTCCACCTTCGCCATCATCGCCTTGTTGCCAGCGTCCTGGAACGAATCGATGGCGTCGGACAGCATCTCCTTCGCCCTCTCCCTGTCCTTGAAGTGCAGCGCGGCCAGGCCGTATTCGAGCTGCACGACGCCAGTGTCGTAGGGTATCTTCAGCTCCTTCATCTGCGCAAGCGCCCGGTCGAAGTACGCGAACGACTCCTTCGCCTCCTTCTTCGCGACGTGGATGAGCGCCCAGACCGTCGCGAGGTTGGCGTGCGCGTACCTGTCCTCCATGCCGGCTAAGGCCGACTCTGCCCGCGCGGCAGCGTTCTTCGCCGCTGCCGGGTCCCCGCCCCTGACCTTGCACTCGGCGATGTTCATGAGCGCGTAGCCCATGTTGCGCCTGTTGCCCGACTCCTCGGCCACCTTGAGGCAGCGCTCCAGGTTCTCTATGGCCTGCGGGTAGTCGCCAATCACCTTGTAGGTCTCGCCGATGTTGTTCAGCACTCTGGCAATCTGGTAGACGTCCTCGACGCCCTCGAAGCATTCGAGGGCCTTCCTGTTAGCCTCAATGGAAGCGGCGTAGTTCCCCTGGTCGAACCTCACGCTCGCGGTTAGCGCATGCGCCGTTCCTACGAGCTGGAGGTCGTGGATGTTGCCGCTTATCTTCGAGGTCCGGTCGGCCTCGCGAACGGCCTCGGCGTACCGGCCCATCCTCCATAGTATCGTGCCTTTGCCTATGAGGGCCCTGCCAAGGAGCTTGTGGATGCCGTTCTTCGTTGCCGCCTCCTCGGCCTTCTCGAACTTCTTCAGGGCGTCGTCCCACCGGCCCTTCTTGGAGATGATGTTCCCGGCCCGGATGAGGGACTCGACGCGCATCTTCGTGTCGCTCAGTGCAGTGGATATCTGCGTCACGCCGTCGAGATAGAGGAGCGAGTCGACCCAGAGGCCCGTGACGTCGTTTATCTCCGAAAGGAGGAGGAGGATGTCGGCCCTAAGGCGCATGGCGGCGCTGCCGGACATGTCGGTGTCCACCATGGCCAGGGCTTCCTTGCAGAACGATATGGCCGTCTCGTAGGATCGCTTCTCGAATGCCGAGCGCGCCCTCTCCAGCGCCTCGACGGCGGAGGTCGCCATGGAAGGAGGATGGGAAAGGCGATATTTAAACCAGTTGCATAGCGCATAAATACGTCGGGCGGTTTCGAAACCATCATGTACCGCGCGCTGCATGCCCAGGCGTTGAATAAAAAGAAGGGAGAGACGACCGCGCTGCTGCTGGACGGCTACGTGGACGAGCCCGCGTCCCTGGGGGTGCCGCCATACGTCTCGCCGCAGGCCAGGTACGCCTACGGCGCGCTGAGGGCCGCCGGGGCGGAGGCGAGATACATCACGATAGACCAGTTGCGCAGCGGCACTGCCATCCCGGAGGCGGACCTGCTTGTGGCCCTCATGGGCGCCGTCGTGCCCGGAAAGTACCTCCGGGGGATGCCGGCGAGCGCGCGCGAGCTGTGCGAAATCGCGCGCATCCGCAGATGGGTGACCGTCATAGGAGGGGCGGGTGTCAAATTCGGCCAAAGCGACGAAATACAATCCCACTTCCAGCATATTGCTCGAAGCGACTTGGATGCCTACATCTTTGACTTCATGAAGAATGGCGAGGCCCGGAACCGGGCGCGCACGCCCGAGGAATGGAGGGACTGGTCTGTCTCTGGCGCCGAGGCCGTGCGCCATCACCCCGACTTCCCCGAGCCGCTCATCGCCGAGCTCGACACCTCGAGGGGCTGTGTGCGGTACTTCGCCGGCGGCTGCGGCTTCTGCATCGAGCCCTCGCACGGGAAGCCATACTTCAGGCCGCCCGAGGAAGTTGCGGGGGAGGTGAAAGCCCTTCACGCGCAGGGCGTGGTGAACTTCCGCCTCGGCGGGCAGGCCTGCATCTACAGCTACATGGCAGGGGGCGTGGGAAAGACCGAGACGCCGAGGCCAAACGTGAAGGCCTTGAAGGCGCTGCTCGCAGGCGTGCGGAGAGCGGCGCCCAATCTCAAGGTCCTGCACCTGGACAACGCCAACCCGGCGGTCATAGCCGAGCACCCGGAGGAGGCCGCGGAGGCCACGCGCATCATGGTCGGGCACTGCACGTCCGGCAACGTCGTCGCCTTCGGCATGGAGAGCGCCGACCCCGCCGTCATCGTGGCGAACAATCTTAATGCTACGCCGGAGCAGGTCCTCGCGGCGGTGCGCATCGTCAACGAGGCCGGGACGGAACGAGGCGAGAACGGCCTGCCTAAGCTGCTGCCGGGCATCAACATTCTCGCCGGGCTGGACGGCGAGACGGCACGGACGTTCGACCTGAACTACCGCTTCCTGAAGGGCGTCCTGGACGAAGGCCTCCTCCTGCGGCGCATCAACGTCAGGCAGGTCGCGCCCACCGTGCGCGAGTTCGCCACGGGGGACAGGAACTACGGAGCCTTCAGGAGGTTCAAGGAGCGCGTGCGCACGGAGATAGACGCGCCGATGCTGGCCAGGGTCGCGCCGAGTGGAGGGGTGCTGAGGGACGTCTATATGGAGGTGCAAATCGGCGGCTGCGCGTACGGGCGCCAGATAGGCTCCTATCCAATCCTCGTTTCGTTCCCGTACAGGGCGGGGCTGAACAGGTTCTCGGACGCGCTCGTCGTCGGGCACGGGCCGCGAAGCGTCACGGCGGTCGAGACGCCGCTCGACGTCAACCATGCTCCCATGGGAGCGCTCGAAGCACTGCCCGGGATAGGGAGGAAGAGGGCGGTGAGGCTTGCGCGCAGGAGGCCGTTCAAGGATATTGATGAGATGAAGGCGGCGCTGGACGACCCTTCTATAGTGCAGTCGTTGATGAAGCATTTACGATTTCAGTAAGGAATAAGGGCATTCGACTCATAGCGTATATCGACGAAGGATGCCCTGAAAAACAGACATCGTCAGGGTTGATAAGGGAATTCGATTTTAAGCAATCAACGGCGAAGAATGCCCTTATTTAGCAGACTGTGTCTTCCGGGATTCCCATCCTCTTCCTCAGCGCCGCGAGCATCTCCTTCGCGACTTTCGGCGGCTCCCCCATGCTGTAGGCGATCGCTCGCAGCTCGTCGTACAGCTCGCGCTTGTCGGGGCTGACGAAGTCCGCGCCCTTCATGAACTCCTCCTCTATCCTCGTGCACTCCTCGGCCGTCATCCCGATGTGCTCGCTCAGTGCGTTGATGAGCACGCGCTCCGAGGGGGTGAGGATGCCGCTGCGCCATGCCGTCTCCAGAGCTTCCTTGTAGAGCTCGACCTTGCGCTCCTTCTCGTCCTCCTGGCGCCTCCTGCTCTCCTCGACCTCCTCGAGGGCCTTCAGGTCGAGGATGTGGCTCTCCAGCGCGTGCCTGACTATGTCGGAGAGCTTCAGGTGCCTCGAGGTCGCCTTGTCTATCTGGGATATCATCATCTCGATGCGCTTCCCGTCGAGCTCGATCGTGACTACCTTCTTTCCGAAGTTCTCGCGCAGCTCCCTGGCGCGCTCGAACCCCTGCGGCGTCGGGACATAGACCTTCATGCGCTGCTTCATACCCTCGACCTTGGCGGCCCGCTCCTCGATGAGGCCCTGCCCCATGAGCTCCTTCAGGTGGCGCGAGAGGTGCTTCTGCTGGATGCCTGCGCCGTCGGCAATTGCCCGTTGGGTAAGGGTCGGGGGGTACTCGTACCTCTCCTCGGTCTTGTAGTCCGAGAGGTAAATCAATATTCGCTCTTCCACTGTCGCGCTCAATGCCCCGTCATGCACGGGGCTCCATTGCATCGCTGTAAAAAAGCTTTACCCCCGCCTTCCGAAGAGGCGATCGAGCTCCGCCCTGGTGATGGAAATCCTGGTGGGGCGGCCGTGGGGGCAGGTGCTCCCGGCCTCCAGCGCCTCGATATCGACCACCACGCGCTCCATAGTCGCCTGGCTCAGCCTCTCCCCCGCACGGATGGCGGAGTGGCAGGCCACCATGTGCAGCAGCTCGTCCCTGCGCTCGTCTGCTGACTTGGCCCTTCCTATGCGCCCCATCTCCGTGACTAGCTCCGAAAGGCGCCTCGGGTCCTCGAGCGCCCCCGCGAGGACGGGCACGCCCCTCACGAGTATGGCGTTGCCGCCGAAGGGCTCGATGTCGAAGCCCATCGCCCTCAGGGCTGGCACGGCCTCGGCGACGAGCTCCATCGTGCGCGGGTCTGCCTCTATGGCCCTGGCATCGAGCAGCTTCTGCTCCAGCTTTCCGGAGAGCGCGCCCTTTTTCAAGCCCTCGAAGACTATGCGCTCGTGAGCGGCGTGCTGGTCGACGATTAGGAGCGAGTCGCCGTCCTGCACGAGGATGTACGTTCCCATTATCTGGCCCAGGACGGCCCTGCCCTTTGCCAAGGAAGGCTTTCCAACAGCCTCCACCCTGACGGGGAGCGCGGCCTGTGCTCCCGATGATGAGGCTTTGCCCGACGTCGTCAGCGCCGGGGCTCTTGTGCCACGAGCCCCGGGTGCTGCTTTCGATGAGATTGAAGGAGCTGGAGTCTTGTCCACCAACGCCATCGCGCTCCTTATCGCCTCTCGGACGGCGTCGTAGACGGCCACGTCGTCCCTGAAGCGCACCTCGCGCTTGGTCGGGTGGACGTTCACATCGACCTCGGAAGGGGGCATGGAGAGAGCCAGCACCACCGCCGGATGCCGCCCCTTCATCACCAGCGAGCCGTAGCCCTCCTGGACGGCGCCCGACACCATCTGGGAGGAGAAGTGCCTGGCGTTGACGAAGAAGGACTGGTGCGCGGCGTCCGAGCGGGTGAGGGACGGCTTCGCCGCGAACCCCGAGACTTCGATTGCCCCCTGCCTGAAAGAGACGGGGACCATCTGCTGGGCGTAAGCGCGCCCGAAGATGCCCGATATCGCGCGGAGCAGGTTGCCGTCGCCGTTCGTCCTGATGATCTCCCTTGTCGCGGAGCCCAGGGCGAAGGACACGCCCGGGCGCGCCAGCGCCATCCGCGTCACGACGTCGACGATGTTCGACGTCTCCGTCCGCTCTGTGCGCATGTATTTCAGGCGCGCCGGCACGTTGGCGAAGAGCTTGCGGACCGTGATAGTCGTCCCGGGCTCGCGGGCGGCGCTCCCCTTCTTTGTTACCTTGCCGCCGTGGACGACGATGGCTGTGCCGACATCGTCGTCCCTGCTACGCGTGAGGAGTTCCACATCGGAGACCGCGGCGACGCTAGCCAGCGCCTCCCCTCGGAAGCCCAGGGTGCCCAAGGACATGAGGTCGTCGAACTTGCGAATCTTACTCGTAGCATGCCGCTCGAACGCTCTTTCAGCATCGGCCGCGCCCATGCCGCTGCCGTCGTCCGTGACCTTGATGGATTCGAGACCGCCGCCGCTGACCGATATCTCTATTCGCGTCGCGCCCGCATCTAGGGAATTCTCCACCAGTTCCTTGACGACAGAGGCCGGGCGCTCGATGACCTCGCCGGCGGCGATGCGGTTTATCGTGGCTTCGTCGAGCAGGATTATCTTACTTGCCATCTTCCTCCGCCATCCTCTTCAGCTCCTGGAGCTTGTTCAGCGCCTCCAGTGGCGTCATGTTCTCCAGCTTTATCTCGCGGAGATGCGCCTTCACCCTATCATCCTTTTGCATCGGCTCATATAGAACAAGCTGGGTATGAACCCTTTTTGGGGCGCGCGGCGCCTTGCCCGAGCCCGCGCCCTCCTCCAGGCGCTTGAGCACTTCCTTGGCTCTCGCCACAACGTCGGGCGGCATGCCGGCCAGCGCGGCCACCTGTATGCCGTAGCTGCGGTTCGTGCTGCCGGGCACGACCTTGCGCAGGAAGACGATCTCGTCCTTCTCTTCCTTCACTGCGATGTGGCAGTTCTGAACGCCCTGCAGTATGTCGGCGAGCGCCGTCAGGTCGTGGTAGTGCGTGGCGAAGAGAGCCTTTGCGCCCACGCGCCTGCTGTGGATGTATTCCGCAACGGCCCATGCGATGCTCATGCCATCGTAGGTGCTCGTGCCGCGCCCAATCTCGTCAAGGAGTATGAGGCTGCGAGGCGTAGCGGCCTTGAGTATCGACGACACTTCGAGCATCTCGACCATGAATGTGCTCTGGCCTCGCGCCAGGTCGTCGTAAGCACCGACCCTTGTGAAGATGCGGTCCACGACGCCGAGCTTGGCGAACTTCGCGGGCACGAAGGAGCCGGCCTGCGCCATCGCGACGATGAGCGCGACCTGGCGCATGTACGTCGACTTGCCGGCCATGTTCGGGCCGGTGATGACTATGAGCCTGTTTCTGTCGCCGTCAAGCTGCGCGTCGTTGGGCACGAAGCGCTCCCTTAGCGCCTGTTCGACGACGGGGTGTCTCCCTTCCACGATCCTAATCTCATGACCGCTGTCCACTTTGGGGCGCGAGTACCTGTTGCGCTCCGCGGCCTCGGCGAACGACGCCAGGGCGTCCAGGTTGCCGATGGCACTGGCTGTTTTTTGCACGCGCGCTGCATGCTTGCCGATCGATGCGCAGAGCTCCCTGAAAATCTGCCGCTCCATTTCCAAACCCCGCTCCTCGGCGTTCATCACAAGGGACTCTTGCTCCTTTAGCTCGGGCGTCGTGAAGCGCTCGCCCGTTGCGACGGTCTGCTTGCGCCCGTACTCCGGCGGCACTTTGTCCAGGTTAGTCTTCGAAACTTCGATGTAATATCCGAAGACCCTGGTGTAACCGACCTTGAGGGATTTGATGCCCGTGCGCGCCCGCTCGGAGGCTTCGAACCTGGCGATCCACTCCTTACCCGAGCGGCGAGCCTCGCGCAGGGCGTCTAGCCCGGGTGAGAAGCCCGGGCGCACGATGCCGCCCGAGTCCGTCGCCAGGGGCGGCTCGTCGACGAGCGTGCGCCTTATCTCCGCCGATACGTCGACGCATGGGTCAATCTCCCCTGCCAGCTCCGCGAGCAGCTTTGCGCCGGGCTTCCACTCCTCGATGCTTGCCTTCAATTTCCCTGCGCTCTCCAGCGACTCGGCCAGCTGCCCCGTCTCCCTCGGGCTCGCGTTGCCGTAGGACGCCCGGCTCATCAGGCGCTCGATGTCCCTCACCCCCCCTGCGAGGGCTTGCGCGTCCGCCCTCGCGTCGTGCCTGGCCAGGAGCTCCTCGACGGCGTCGTGGCGCTCGGATATCTCCCGCGCGTCCATGAGCGGCTCGGCGAGCCAGCGGCGCAGCGTGCGTTTTCCTGCCTTCGACGAAGTGTAATCGAGGACCGAGACGAGCGTGTGTTCCTCGCCCCTGTCGCGGACGTTCTCCAGGATTTCCAGGTTGCGGAGCGTGACATGGTCGAGGGTCATGCGCCTCCCTGCGTCGGAGAACGACAGGGACGTGAACTGCGACGCCGGTCCCTTCTGCATCTCGCTCACGTATGCGAGGCACGCCCCGGCGGCCACGAGCCCTGGCGAGGGCGCGGCCAGGCGCTCGGCCATGTGCGGAAACTGATTGCGAAGCGCTTCGATGCTTCGCGTTCCATCAAAGGCTTCGCTCTTGTAGCGAGATATGACTGAGTCGGCGCTCTGGGGAATCGAGAATCTCTCCCCGTCGGCCATGAGGATTTCCGAGGGCCGTATCCTGGCAATCTCGGCGTCCAGCTCCTTCTCCGGCACTTCCGACACGCGCAGCTCGCCGGTCGAGGTGTCGGCCAGCGCTATGCCTGCCACGCCTTTTTCGATGTGTAGGGCCATGAGGTAGTTCGTGAGCTTCCCGTCGAGGAGCGCCTCCTCGATTATGCTGCCTGGCGTGACGACGCGCACGATTTTCCTGTCGACCAGGCCCTTCTTCGACGGCGCGCCCATCTGCTCGCAGATGGCGACCTTGTGCCCGTTCTTTATCAGTCGCGCGAGGTATGTGTCGAGCGCGTGGTGCGGAACGCCGGCGAGCGGCATGGGGTGCTCCTTCCCCCTGTCCCTTGTGGTGAGCGCGATGCCCAGCTCCCTGGCCGCCAGCTCGGCGTCGGCGCCGAAGGTCTCGTAGAAGTCGCCGAGCCGGAAGAGGAGCAGGGCGTCTGGGTACTCTGCCTTGAGCCTCTCGTACTGCCGCATCAGCGGAAGATCCTGCGCCGTTGCTTGCCCCCCGATGAGGAGGTGTATCGAAGCGGAGGATAAAATTGTTGGGTCGCGGCAGGGGAAGCGGTCGGCATATGGCTCTTCGGCGCGGCCGGTCATGTGGCCGATGTTCTTCTCCGGCTTCGCGGTGCTGGCTTACGCGAAGATTAAGCGATTGTTTATAAAGAATCATACATGTTTTTTATTGAAAAGTTCATTTTTTTAGGTATGTGCATTACATAAAAATAAATCGATATAGTTATTCTTAAATATGTCTTTACCTATCGCCTTACGGGGCATTTAACCTATGAATACTACAATCCTGAGACAATGCCCGCGTCGGACACTGACGGCAAATAGTGTCGGTACGGAGAATGGGAGGAAAACAATATGAGCAATATACGTAAGGTGTACCTGACTGTTGCCACCATACTCGTGGCGATTGCGATGCTCTCGCTGGCCGCGATGCCGGCGGCGGCGGACCAGAACGTGACTACCAGCATAAATGCGACCGGAACGGCCAAATTCGGCTTTGGCAACGGAGGTGGAGGTGGAAGGAAAGTCCCAGCGGAGTTCCACTTCACGTGGCACACCAGCATACCCACCCCGGTACCGGAAGAAGGATTTCCGGCGTACGTGATAATCGACGGTGTCGAGTACCAGAAGAACATAACGGGTTATGCCATCAACGTGACTGCTGGCACGATTGTCGTGACGTTCTTCTCGGGCGAGATACTATCTGGAACAGTCACCAACTACACGTCCGTATCCCCTGCGCCGTTCTACTACTACACCACCGCGGACATAACCCTGACCGGGCATCTGAGGATCGACCGCAGGCCATACACGATGAATCTCGTCGGTACATACGTGAACTCTGTCTGGCCGTTGAGCGGCGGCGGCGGACCGACCTGAGGACACTCTGCGCTCAAAACCCTTTCACTTTTCTGTTTTTAGCTCTATAATCCGGTTGGAGACCTCTTCAGCCTTCAATCGCCTGATGAAAGGTAACGCATTCACCCTTTCATGACACCCATCGGCACCATCTTCGCAACCATCCTCGATATGCCCGCGCCGTGCGCGACCCTCACAACATCCCCGACGCGCTTGTACGCCGACGGCGCCTCCTCCGTCAGGACATCCTTGCTCGCCGCGCGCACGTAGATGCCTTTCGCCGCCAGCTCCTGCGTGATGCCGCTCGAAGTGAACCTGCGGATGGCCTCGTTGCGCGACATTATGCGCCCGGCGCCGTGGCACGTCGAGCCGAAGGTCTCCTTCATGGCGAGCTCCGTGCCCACGAGGACGTAGCTGGCCGTTCCCATGTCGCCGGGTATCAGCACTGGCTGGCCGATGTCCCTGTACTTGGCGTTCACCTCGTTCCGCCCGGCGGCGAACGCCCGCGTCGCGCCCTTCCTGTGCACGTAGAGCTTCTGGCGCTTGCCGTCCACAGTGTGCTCCTCGAGCTTGGCGATGTTGTGGCAGACGTCGTAGACCATCTGCATGCCGAGGGCGTCGGCCTTCTGCCTCATCACATTTTCAAAAGACTCGCGCACCCAGTGGAGGATGAGCTGCCTGTTCGCCCAGGCGTAGTTGGCGCCCGCGGACATGGCCTTGAAGTAGTCGTCCGCCTCCTTGGAATTCACCGGCGCGCAAGCTAACTGCCGGTCGGGGAGGTTGAAGTTGTACCTTCGGAGCGCGTGCTCCATCTCGCTCAGGTAGTCCGTGGCGATCTGATGGCCCGCGCCCCTGGAGCCGGTGTGGATCATGACCATGACCTGGTCGACCTCGTTTATGCCAAAGGCCTTCGCGATTTCAGGCTCGTAAATCTCGGCGACCTTCTGAACTTCCAGGAAGTGGTTGCCTGCGCCCAGGCTCCCTAACTGGGGCATCCCCCGCTCCTTGGCCTTCTGGCTCACCTTCGAGGAATCGGCCGTGGGCATCCTGCCGCCGTCCTCGCAGTTCTGCAGGTCTTCCGCCCATCCATATCCTTTCTCCACTGCCCACTCCATGCCCGTGTCCAGCACTTTGTCGATGTCGGAGCGGGAGAGGCGAACCTTGCCGTGCGAGCCCAGGCCCGACGGCACGTTGACGAAAATGGAATCTATGAGGTCCTTGACCTTGCTCTGGACGTCCTTGACGCGGAGATTGGTGCGCACGAGCCTGACGCCGCAGTTGATGTCAAACCCTACCCCGCCCGGGGAGACGACCCCCTTCTCGGAGTCCATGGCAGCGACGCCGCCGATGGGGAAGCCGTAGCCCCAGTGGATGTCGGGCATGGCCATCGAGCTGCCGACGATGCCCGGAAGCGTGGCTACGTTAGCCACCTGCTCGGGGGCGTCGTCCTTGCGGATCTGCGCCATCATGGCGTCGTCGGCGAATATCAGGCCCGTCGTGCGCATCCCGCTCTTGTAGTCCCTGGACAGCTCCTGCCTGAACTCGTCGAGCTTGCGCAAAGGTCCGTTCCACGGCATCGTGCACCGCCGATACGATTAGGGAGGTAGGGTAAATAGCTTACCATTGATAGGATTCACTGGAGAGACTTCTTTGAGGGGTGGTTCCATCCCCTCCAACTTATTTTCGTTCAATGGATTCAAACAATCAATGTCCGTGCCCCGCCGTTCCGAACAAGTGTCCGAGCGTGTGGTGGTAATGTTCGATGGGGACGAGGTTCCTGCAGGCGCGCGACACGACCTCGCTGAGCGCCGGGTGGATGTGCATGGCGCTGTTTATCTCCGATATCCCGCCTGCGGGCCGACGATGTGCGCGCCCAACAGCTTGCCGGTCTTGTGCTCGACGATGACCTTGCAGAAGCCGAGCTTGACGTTCATGGCCATGCCCTTGCCGGTGTTGGCGTAGCTCTCGAAGCCGATGCCGATGTTGCTCTGCCCCAGCGCCTTCGCCGCCTCGGCCTCGCGCATGCCGAAGCTCGCAATCTCCGGGTGGCAGAAGACGGCGTGCGGGACGGCGCGGTAATCGACGGTCGCATGTTTGCCGAGCACGATGTTCTCGTAGAGCACCTTGGCGTCGTGGTTGGCCTTGTGTCTGAAGAGCCATTTGCCGGTGGCGTCGCCGAGCGCGTAGATGCCGGGCTGGGACGTTTCGAGCCTCTCGTTCACGACTATCCAGCCCTTTGCATCCACGGCGACGCCCGCGCGCTCGGGGTGCAATATGTCAGAGTTGGAAATGCGGCCCGATGCCACCAATACCTCGCTGGCGGAGACCTTGACTTCCTTCCCCGTCGCCCTGTCGCGGGCGATGATGGACTTTCCGCCCATCATCGCCTTTTCTATCCTGATTGCTTCGTGATAGGTGAAGATTGCCATGCGCCTCGACATCTCCGACTTTGCCGCCCACGAGACCTCGGGCTCCTCCTCGGGGATGAACTGGGCGTTCCTGCCGATTATCGTCACCTTCGCGCCCATCGCCGATAGGAAGTGGCCGTACTCGGCCGCGATGTAGCCCCCGCCGATGATGGCCACGCTCTCGGGGAGCTTCTTGAGGTGAAGGATGGAATCGCTCGTGAGGTGGCCGGCCTCGGACAGGCCCGGGACGTTGGGGATGGCCGTTCTGGAGCCTGTGCCGAGGATGATCGTCTTCGATTTTATCGTCTCGCTGCCGACCTTAAGGGTGTACGGCGCGGCGAACTCCGCCGCGGAACTGTAATAATCTGTGTTCGCCGAACTCGACAATGCCTTTCGTATCTCCGCGATGTCGCCGTCGATGATGGTGCGCATGCGCGCCATGACCTTCGCGAAATCCACCTTCCGTATCTCAGCATCAATGCCGATCTCCCCCGCGCCCTGTATCGTCCGCACGAGGTCGGCCGGATAGAGCAGAAGCTTGCTCGGGATGCACCCGCGCGTGAGGCAGATGCCGCCGGGCTCGTCCTTGTCTATGATGGCGTATTTCTTCCCGGGTTCCTGCTCGCCATAGCGTCGATGACTATCAACGCCGAGCCCGTGCCTATGGCTATCGCATCGTATTCTTTCATCTCGATTCCTCCATCAGCCTACGCGCCATCCTGTCCCGCACGGCGAGAAGATTCTGATGGTTGTCGAAGCCCTTGACCAATTTGGCGTAACGCGCGGGCTCGGCCTTGGCCCCGCGCACATGGCGCTCGAGCATGGGTATGGACCTTGTCAGCTCATCGACGATTGTTACGTCCGCGACCAGCGCCGTCCTGGACATCGGATTCAGATCGATGGCGATGACGAGCTTGCCGAACGCCTTCAAGGCCTGCGCCCGGTCGCCGTCCTCCAGCGGAACGAGCACCACGTCCGCGCCGTAGATGCCCTCGGAGCACCTCCCGCGCGGCTGCTCGAGCCCCGGTATGCGTCGCCTCGCACTCCGGCCCAGGACGCCCCTCGCGCCCAGCGACTCCATGAAATCGACCACGAGGTCGATGCGCCCCTCGCTCCTGTGGAAGAGGTTGACCTCGAGCTTCGCTGGTATCTCCCTGGATAATTTGATTATCTCCTTCCCCGCGAGCGCGGCGACGTTGCCGTTCACGGAGATGACCGGAGACCGGGCATTCGCCAGTTTGAAGGCAGCGACGGAGGCGGCTAGCGACGCCTCCGGCGGCGTGCGCTCCCCGAGGAAGTAGTCGAACGCCTCGCCCCGCCCGTGGGCTATGAGGCCCGTCCGCGCGACGATGCCCCTCTCCATCATCTCCGAGAGGATCTCGCGCGTCCTCAACGACTTGTAACGGGGATGTCTCTTGGGGACGCGCATATCACCCCTCCCCCTCGTCGGGGAACCACTTCTCCTGCGCGAGGTTGCCGAGGAACGCCGCGATGAACACCGAGAGAAGCGAAGCGAGTATCACGGGGATCATCGCCTTCAGCGCCTGCCCGATCAGATCGCCGGGTATGGCGTTCGAGAGGTAGGGGCTGGAAATGGGCGAGATGGCTATCACGACGGCGAAGACCGCCCCGAGCGCGACCGAGAGGAAAGTGGCGTAGATGGCGTCCTCGAGGCAATCGGTGAGTATGCCGAGGAATAGGCCGAAGAGCCCCGCCACGAAAATCGGGAAGAGCGGGTGGATGGCCTGCTGGAACGGCCAGCAGAGCGTCGGCAGGAATGCCGCGAAGTAGAGGTAGGCGAGCGCGGGCGCACAAAGGAGCGAAGAGGCGGTCACCAGCCACGCCCTCCTCAGAAAGACCTTGGCGGCCATCAACTCCCCCCCGGCCCAATGTCGTAGCCGACCGTGCGCTGGATGAGCGGGACCCAGTTCTGCGCGCCCGTGAAGCTCGACGGGTCGCGCGGCACGCCAGATACAAAAAGCACGGCGTTGGCGAACTGGAGCCATTCGAGCGAGCTGTCGTTCAGGTAGCGGCTTCGTGCGGCGTAGCGCGCGATGTCCTCGACGGTTTTGAAGAGCGTCTCGTTCCCCGGCCTCGATGCATTTATCGAGAGGGCGAACGAGCGCTCGCCACGGGCCAGGACAGCGTCATCGATGGTGAATGACGCGGAGAATGCCCTCGCCCAGTAGGTCGTGCCGTTCTGTCCCTCGACCTTGGCGTCATCCAATGCCCTGGGCATCTGCGGGAACGCCTCGGCCTCGTAGTCCCTGAGCCAGGCCTTGTAAGCGACGACCCAGAGATTCACGTCCCTGGGGCCGATGTTCACTACTGTAATGCCCAGGTCGAGGATGAGCCTCTCCAGCGCGCCTGTAGAGTTTCTGAGAAGAACGAACTGCGGCACGGCGCCCATCTCCAGCATGACCTTGGTCTCTGACACCTGCGTGTACTGGTAGGCCGTGCCGGCGCTGAATACAAGGAACGCAATAGAGAGGCAGACGAGCGCGAGCCAGACAGCGCGCGTGCGAGTGATTCCGCGGGCGTTCAATTCCCCTCGCCCTCGTCGCCCATGTCCATGCTCGGCATCTCTATGTCGGGCGGGTTCTCGTGGAACTTCTGCGCGAACCAGCAGAGCACGAAGTGGCCTTTGGACACCTCGACCGGGCCCAGGTCCGGCTTGGAGCACGCCTCCTGCGCGTAGGGGCAGCGCTGCCTGAACCTGCAGCCCTTCGGGAGGTTGATTGGGCTCGGTATGTCCCCCTTGATGGGCACGTCCCTGTGCTCGTAGTCCGGGTCCGGCACGGGGACGGCGGAGAGCAGCGCCCTCGTGTACGGGTGCGCGGGCTTGAAGATGATCTCCTCGGTCTCCCCCACCTCCACGATGTTGCCCAGGTACATGACCGCGATGCGGTCGGACATGTACCGGGCGACGGCCACATCGTGCGTGATGAAGATGTACGGGATGCCGTACTTGTCGCGGAGGTCGAGCATGAGGTTCATGACGCCGGCCCTGATGGAAACGTCGAGCATGGAGACGGGCTCGTCGGCGACGATGAACTTCGGGTCGACGACCAGCGCGCGCGCGATGGCCGCGCGCTGCCTCTGCCCCCCGCTCATCTCGTGCGGGTACCTGTCCATTATGTCCTCGGCCGGCCTAAGCCCTGCGTCCTCGAGGGCTTTCACGATGCGCGCCCTGCGCTCCTCGTCCGACTGGTCGGGCTCGTGCACTATCAGCGGGTCGCCGACGGCCTGCTCGACCGTGAAGCGCGGATTCAGCGACTCGTACGGGTCCTGGAAAATCATCTGCATCCTTCGCCTGAACTGCCTGAGGTTCTTTTTCCGAAGGGTGGCTATGTCGACGTCCATGAACCGTATGGAGCCGCGCGTCGGCGTCTCGAGCCTCGTGAGGAGCCGGCCGACCGTTGTCTTGCCGCAGCCCGACTCGCCGACGACGCCCAGCACTTCGCCGTGGTAGACATCGAGGCTCACGTCCTCGACGGCGTGCACGAAGCTGTCCGGCCCGCGCGAGAGAAGGCTCTTCTTCAGCGGGAAGAG
Source organism: Methanobacteriota archaeon (assembly GCA_016214785.1). Classification (GTDB taxonomy): domain Archaea; phylum Thermoplasmatota; class Thermoplasmata; order SG8-5; family JACRNV01; genus JACRNV01. The sequence continues at coordinate 37,797 of JACRNV010000059.1, read as the reverse complement.
CTTCGTGAGGTTCTCGACCCTGAGCACGAGTTCCTTCACCGCCTCACCTCCAGGGTCTTGGCCGCGAACTCCCTCGCGAAGTGGCAATGGGAGAAGTGCCCGGGGCCGACCTCGACCATCGTCGGCTCCTTGGCCGCGCAAATCTCCCCCGCGTACCTGCAGCGCGGGTGGAACCTGCAGCCCTTGGGGGGGTTGAGCAGGCTAGGCGGGTTGCCAGGGATTGTTGCAAGGCGCTTCTTCGCTCCCCTGATGCTCGGGAACGCCCCGAGGAGGGCCTCCGCGTACGGGTGCGCCGTCTCCTTGAATATCTGCCGCGCGGCGCCGTACTCCACCACTTTTCCGGCGTACATGACGGCGATGTGGTTGGCTATCTCCGCGACCACCGACACATCGTGGGAGATGATTATCATAGACATGTGGAACTCGCGCTGGAGCTTCTGCATCTCCTTGAGTATCCTGCGCTGCATGATGACGTCCAGGGCGGTCGTGGGCTCGTCGGCGATGATGAACTTGGGGTTAAGCACCAGGGCCATGGCTATCATCGCGCGCTGCTTCATCCCGCCGCTGTACTCGTGCGGGTAGTTGTCGATTCTATCGAGGGGTATTCCGACGAAGCGGTATAACTCTCGCACGCGCTGCTTGGCGGCCCCGTTCGGGAAGCGGATTATCATGTTGGCGAGGTTCTCGGCCATCCTGCGCGCCGCCCCGCCCTCCCCGAGGAGTGCCCGGTCCTCGTCTGTTAGATAGCGCGTTATCAACGTGGCTATGTCGTGGGCCACGGCCGATGGCGTGTGGTTCGGGCCCACGGGCGGGAACGGGATCGAACGGGCCTTGGCCTTGACCAGGGGGAGCGCATCCTCGACCAGGACGTGGGCGGGTATCTTCTTGCCGTCCTTGAGGAACTGGCCGCCATACTTGTCCAGGAGTGCCTGCGCGGCCTGCTCGGCTATCTGCGCATAGGCGAGGATCATCTCGGTGCCCTTCTGCCGTATCTCCTTGTGATCCGAGCTCTCTATGGTCTTGCCGTACGGGAGGCTCGAGCGTACGGCCTTGCGTGCCAGCTCGACGAGCTCTATCTGGTGGAGCTTCAGCCCCGACGGGTAGTCCTTTGGCACGTCGGGCTCGTGTATCTTTATCGCCTCGATTATCTGGTCCCCGACCCTGTATACGGGGTTGAAGGCGTTCATCGCGCCCTGGAATATCATCGATATCTGCTTCCACCTGATCTTGGTAATGTCCGGGTGGTACTCGCGCAGGGTGCCGTCCTTCTTGCGGGTGATTGCGAGCAGGTCCTTGCCGTTGAATATTATCGAGCCCTGCTTGACGACAGCGTTGGAAGGCAGGAGCTGCGTGATGCTGTAGCCCAGCGTCGTCTTGCCGCAGCCGGACTCCCCCACGAGCCCGAGGGTCCGTCCCTCCTCGAGCGAGATGGAGACATCGTCCACGGCCCTGACCCAGCCGTCCCTGACCTTGAAGTGAGTGACCAGCCCCTTGACCTCGAGCAGCGGCATCTCAGCGCCCCCTGAGCCGCGGGTTGACTATCTCGTCCACGGCCCTTCCGACTAGGTAGAAGCCAAGCGAGAGCACCGTTATCGCGATTCCGGGCGGCAGGAGCCACCACCATGCGTGGAGCGTGCTCCCCGAGGTCTGGATGGTGGAGAGCATGATGCCCCAACTGATTGCCTTGGGGTCGCCGAGGCCGAGGAAGCTCAGCGCCGCCTCGGTTATGATTGCGCCGGCGACCAGCAGCGTCATGTACAGGAACGCGAAAGGCAGGACGTTCGGCGCCAGGTGCTTGAGGATGATGCGCGAGTCGCTCGATCCCCCGACGTGCGCCGCGTCTATGAACGGCCTCTCCTTGAGCGAGAGGGTCTGGGCCCTGATGACCCTCGCAATGCCCGCCCATCCCAGGACCGCGATGATGATGATGATGGTCCATATGCTCGGCCCCCAGATGGCGCTCCATATCAGGACTATGGGGAGGACGGGGAGCACGAGAACGATGTCGGTCACTCTCATCAGAAGCATGTCCACTATCCCGCCATAGTAGCCGGAAACGAGCCCCACCAGCGTGCCGATGACGACGGAGAAGAAGGCCGAGAGTATGCCCACGATGAATGCAATCCTGCTGCCGTATATCAGCCAGGTGAGGATGTCGTGCCCGACGTGGTCGGTGCCCAGGTAGTACGTGTTCCCGGACGCGTACTTGCCCGGCGGCAGGGGCGCGACCGTCGAGCCTATGAGCTGGAATATGGTCACTGCCCCGGTGGACGTGTCGAAGTAGCTGCCGTACATCTCGTTGCTCGACATGGAACCGTACTTCGAGCCGCTCAGGGTGCCGATGGCCTGCAGGTACTTCGTGCCCGGCCCCGTTTTTGCAAGGAGGCGCATCCCCTGGGCCGTGCCGCCGCCGACGGTGGCGACGCCCGAGTACGTGGAGCCGTCCTCGCACCTGACGAATATCTTGGTGGACTCGGTGACGTAGAACATCTCCGCGCACTTCTTCGGCAGTTCCCCCTCGAAGCTCTCGTCCAGAACGCCGCCGTAAGACATCCTGTAGATTATCGCGCCGATGCCGTTCGCGGGAGCGTTGAGGTTATAGGCCACATGCAGGGCCTGCTCCCTCGATGGGCTGGGAGCTATGTCGATGTGTCCGTCCACGTTGGGCGTGAAGACCGTGGAGAAGGAGTTGTTCTCCATCGACAGGACGCCCACGCTGTCCCGGCTCGCGCCATGCAGCGGCACGAACACAAAAGCGGGGAAAGGCATGGAGCGCGAGTAGCCCATCGGCGCGGTCACGGTGGCCGGGGAGCTCGATACCGGGAGATCCAGCGTGACCCTCGGCGAGCCGTCGAGATTGTAGACCACGAGCTGGTTATCGGACGGCACCACGATGCCCGAATATGAGCCGTTTCCCTGATTGACATACACCAGAGGCTCGCCTGAAATGTTGATGGCGATATCGAGCGCCTGGAGGGGGGGTTCGGCAATGCCGTCGCTCCCGCCCAGGCCGTAGAGGTTCGTGAGGTACTTGAACCTGTACAGAATGATTTGCCCATCGCTCGCTGCGAAGAAGTACCTGTAAGGCCCGGAGTACACCGTCCCGAAGAGCGTGTCCTGCCTGTTCTCCGATGGAATGCCGTACATCTCTCCCGCGGAAAGAGGGTCGATGCCCGACCATTTGGGCCTGAACCCGAGCGGGGCGCTGAACAGTACACAGCCCGGGTCCGGGTACTTGAAGGGGTCTATGAGGGCGAATGTCTGGTCTGCCACGACCGCCAAAAGACCCGCGCGCGTCCTCTCCCCGAGCTGGCCGTTCCCGTTCACGCCGGGGCAGACGTACGCCACCGATACTAGCGGCGCGGCCATTCTCACGGCCCTGACATCGAGCCTGATGGAGATGTTCCCGACATCGAACGGGTCCGAGGCGTTCTCCGCGCTCGACTTCATGAGCTTCATATCGATGTAGCCTTCGGAAGATGGGACGATGTACCATATACCGCCATCGACGCCCGAGTATGTGGGTGTTGTCGGGCCCACGAGAGTCGGCAGGTACGTGCCTGCCGGATACTGTTCTTGGAACTCCAGCTTCTGGAAGACGTCCTGCTCCGGGGCGAGGTAGTCAGGAGTAAAGGGGGAGATTACCGGGGCCAGGACAGCCATAAGGCCGAAAGCCACTATTATCGCGACGCCCGCGAGCCCGAGCTTGCTCTGCCGCAGGGCCTTCCAGCTGACCCTGAGGAGGAGCCAGTAGCGCTTGGCGATTTTCATGGACTTGTCCCTGAGAGGCATGGCATCACATCCTGACTCGGGGGTCGAGCCAGCCATAGAGTATATCGGCCATGATGTTCGCGAGTATTACCAATATGGAAATGATGTATAGTATCGCGCCCGCGAGGAAATGGTCCTGCCTCAGGAGGGCGCTGAGATAAGTGTAACCTAAACCGTAGTACGTGAAAATCTGCTCGAGTATCAGCGCCCCTCCTATCGCCAGCGCAAGGGATATCGTAAACGACGTTACAATCGGGAGGTATGCGTTCCTGTTCGCGTGGCGGGTGCGCACCTGGCGCTCTGTCAAGCCCTTGGCCTTTGCCGTGAGTATGTAGTCCTCCCCCATGACCTCCAGGAGCGATGTCCTCATGAGCAGGATGACGCCCGCGATGCCTATCAGCACCAGGACGATGAGCGGGAGGGCCATGTGCCACAGGTAATCGACGCCGGTGAAGTACCAGGCGTTCTCGGAGATGCCGAAATGCTGGGCCGTCTCTGCCGGACCGCTGAACCGACCAAGGGGGAACCATCCCAGCTGGAAGGAGAACACCCAGATGCAGATGAGGCCTATCCAGAAGGACGGCATGTTGTAGAATACCAGGGACGTGACGACCGTCGCGCCCTCTATTGCGCCGCCCCTCTTCCAGCCTATGAACGAGCCTATCATGACGCCGAAAAGATATACGACTATCGTCTCCGCCCCGAAGAGCAGGAGCGTTCTGGGGAGGCGGTCCGCTATCACGTCCATTACAGGCCGGCCCTCGGAATACGACTGCCCGAACTTCCCCGTGAACATGTTCGTCATGAATATGACGTAACGCTCATGGTAGGGCTTGTTGAGGCCGAACTCCTGCTCCAGCTGCGCTATCCTTTCCTTCGTGATCGTGGGGTCGGCCCTGAACCTAGATAGCGGATCGCCGGGCATCGCCTCGAAGAGCACGAATATAAGGCTCGTGACGATGAACACCGTCACCACGCCCTGAAGAATCCTGTTGGCCAGGTACTTTGCCATGCTCGCCAAAGCGGTAAACCTCGCGGCTCTCTGCCCAATACCGCCTCCTTTCTATTTTAGCGTTGTGGTAGCATCCTCGGAATTTCAATGTGAAGCGCCGCTGGTTGCTTGAAAAATTGTAAAAGGAAAGGTTTTAGAAGCTGGACCCAGAGGCCCAGCCTGGCTGTCCTACTGCGGCTTCTCCTCTTCCTTCGCGGGCTCGGCCTTCTCCGGCTCCGGCGCCTCGGGTTTCGCTTCCTCGGCCTTCGGCTCCTCCGGCGGCTGCTCGGTCGGGGTCGCCTCCGGCATTGCCTCGGGCTCTTCGCCCTTCTTCGCCATGCTCTTCGCGATGAGGAATCCCACGAGCAGGCCGACCACCATCAGGACTATGCCAACGATGGCAAGGGTCATGAGGTCGTATCCCGTCTGGGCGGTCGTTGTGGCTGCCGCGTTCACCGTCACGGTCTGCTGCGCCAAGGAGCCCACCCTGATGGTGTGCGAGCCCGACGTCGCGAAGGTGAACGGCATCGAGACGGTCACCGTCTGCCCGGAGTTGATCGTCGCCGAGATATTGTACACGATGTCGTCGATGATGAACGGTATGTTGAACGTGCCGTTCAGAGTCCCGTTGTTCTGCACGTCGACGGTCATCGTGAATTGCGTGCCTGCAGTTATATTGGTGGGTATCACGAGGTTGCTGTAGAGTAGGTTGGCTGCCGCCGCATCGCCGGCCTTCACCGTCCAGTTCGCCAGCGAGCGCCTGCCATTTTGGGCTACAGTGACATTGTGGTTCTGCGTGTCCGCGAGCGTGTGGGCGAAGGTGACGTTCTTCGTCTCCATGCCAGTCAGGTTGACCCTCTGCGTGTTGACGACCGCGCCGTCGACTATCAGGTCGAAGTACGCGAAGCCGTGGTATGACCAGTTGTTGAGTGCCGTGAAGGTTACGTTGAACGGCTTGTTCACAGTTGGCGCTGTGGCATTGAGGTTGTAGTACTCGACCGACAGGAAGAGCTCCGGGTCCACGAGGTTGACGAAGTAGCTCTCGGTGGACGCCATCGTCCCCTTCTGTATGGTCAGCTGTATCTCGTAGGCTCCAACGTATGCCGGATAGGGGGTTGGCACTGAGACGACCGAAACCCCACTAGCATTGGTGGAATTGAGCACTTTTCCCTCGTAGGATACATTCGCCCCGCTGACCGGCAGACCGTACTCGTCCTTAAGGCTCACGGTCAGCGTTGCGTTGTCGCCCGCGACGACGCAAGGCGCTACTGGCGCTCTTGTGGGCGTGCCTGCGCCGATGGATGCGAGGATGTTCTTGCCCGCGGTGCCCTGGGCGATGTACGGGAATAAGAATGTCGACGGGAATGTGGCGTAGTCAGTCCAATATCCTGACGGGTAGCTCCGGTCGGTCAATATTGCCGTGAACGGCAGGACCGAGTCCTGCTCTCCTATGCCAGTAGTCCATGCCGAGGCGCCCGGATAGTTCAAGATGGTCAATGGCTCCGGGTCGGTCCACCACGCGAATTTGGCCGTGTCATTGTAGACATATGTCATGACACCGGAAGCTGGTAACACCATGCGCGTCAGCCTCTTCGGCTTGGATGTGTACTTCGACAGCATAATGTTCGTGGTGTAATTATAGTGGGCGTAGACATTGTCCCCCACTGTAAGGTTGGCCACTAATGTTATTGCGCCAGTTGCATCGTTGAATGAATAGCCTACTGGGTTGGTCAATTGTGTCCAACCGCTTGTGTTCTGAATGAGCAATGTTAAGTCGAGTATATCGTGGTGTTTTGTCTTAAGTGTCTTTATTCCGCTACCAGCATTGATTATCAGTGATTCGTTGAGAACAGTTTTTTTGGCCAATGGCCCGTTAGCGTCCTGGTAAGTCAGGTTCAAGGTACCGAGCGGGTTCGCCATCGACAGGTAGGTCAGGTTCATCGTGGCCTCGGTCAGCACGGCAACGGGGCCGCGCTTTACAATTGAAGTATCGACTATGACGGGGTCTGCAGATGGGTTGAAGTCGCTTGAGATGTTCTCCGTCAGGGAGTTAGGCGCCAGTATCCAGAATTGCTCCTCCCAATCGGTCATCCCCTGCCCTGACCAGTAGTTTATGGCGCCGGTCGCGAACTTCGGGACGTCGCTGTTTATTGCCACGTTGAGCTCGATGACCGAGTCGCCGACGAAGGAAGCCAGCGAGATGGGCGTGCTTACAACCCCGTTGACATCGGTATACTCATCAATCCAGCTTCCAAAGCCATCGTATTCCTCGGACAAGTCCAATTCAGGCGCGCCATAGTATGTAGGCAAATCGGGGTTTGCTGTGCTTGGTAATGTCCTCCAGTTGCCGTTGTCGAAGTTGGCTGGCTGTCCATATGGGGTCAGCGGGATATACATGTTGACGAAGGTGTTGGCCGCCGGCTGGCCTGTCTCGTCGTAGACTGTGACGTTGACAGTCCCGGCGCTCAAGTGCTCCGAGATGAACGCGAAGTCGATGTCCGCCGCGTATCCCCTAATCGGGCCGCCGTTGTAGATTGCGACGCTGTTTGTCAGTCCTGAGGTGTTTTCCACCTTGAAGTAGACGAAGGCTGTCCCTGGAGTGTCGGAGGCGGATGTCACGTGGAATGTTGCTACCCCAGTTACATCTGTGGTGTTGCTTGGCTCGATGCCGATGTTCGTGGCGGTTGTTACGGCGCTGACCGTCTTAAAGGCCTGCGCGTGTCCCTCTGTGTCGTTCAGCCTGACGGTTATCGTGGAGGTTGTCGGAGTCGTGCTCCAGGGATCGGAGTCAACGTAGTAGGATGTGACGCCCGTCACGTTGAGCCTGTGGTGGGCGATGTTGTAGGTGTAGTTGGCCATGATGTTGTCGCCCGACACGAGCGGGTTGACGACATTTAAGGCACCGGTTGTCAGGTTGAGCCCGTAGTCTGCTGGTGATGCCATTGGCAACCTCGCGACGCCGTTCTGCTTCGTGACTGTCGCGTTGACGACTGGCACGTGGTCGAGGCTGCCAACGTTGCCCGTCTCGCCGCCCACCGCGGGGCCGGCGAAGACAGATTCGTTGTTGACCGGTGTCGAGTAGTTGTAGTATGCGTAGATGACATCGCCTGCTGCCGTTGGTGCGGTCAATGAGATAGCTCCCGTTTCAGGGACAATGGTGTAATCTGCGGGGGATGTGAGCAGTGCCCAAGTGGCAGAGCCGTTATTTTCTCTGTATATGGTTGCATCCAGAATCATCGTGTGATCGAGTGCCCCATTCTGGTCTCCACCAGCAGGGGTGTCAAAGACGGTTTCATTCGTCACTACAGTCGAGTAGTTGTACCACGCATAGACGCTGTCCCCTGTCGCAAGCTCGTTGATGTACGATATGTTGCCCGTTCCGAGGTTGATGGTGTAGTCGGTGGCTGCGACGAGGGCCGTCCATGTCCCCGCGTTCCACTTCCAGACCGTCGCGTTGACTACCGGCGTGCTCGCCAGGTTGTGCCAGTACTTGCTGCCTCCGACCGCAGGCCCGTAGACCAGCTCGTCGATGATCGAGTACGGTATCGGAGATACGGTCTTGTTGACCTTCAGGTTGTAGCCCTGCGAGATGCCGATGCTGTTGGCTATGCTGAATCCGAGTGCGAGGTCTGCGCTGCCGTTCGCAATGCATGTGACGGTGAAGTTCGCGTCGCCGGTTGCGTTGGTCGTCTTGGTCGCCGCGTCAGCTTGGACCAGTACGCTGTTTGACATTGCCATGTTCACCGTGGCGCCGCTGACATTCGCACCCGCGCCGTCGAGCACCTTGACATTTATTGTGCTAGTGTTGCCCGGGCCCGAGACGTTGTCTATCCTATCATTGGGCTGGTTCATGATGTTGACGTGGTAGGTAGGCACGTTGTAGGTCGGGTCGTTCCTGACGTAGAGCGCGACGCTGTCCTTGGTGCCGAAGGTCTTGGAGGTGTTGAACGAGACCAGGACGGCCTTCGCGCCCGCGAAGGCCGGGTTGGTCCATATCGTGAATTGCGCGCCGCCGCTGGCATTCGTCGCCAGCATCGTCGCGTTTGGCACCAGCACGTTCGGGTCAGATATGTTGACTGAGACTAACTGACCGCTTATCGCCGTTCCGTTGATGTCCTTCAACTTGACGTCGATTGTTGTCGAGTTGGGGGCTGGCGAGGCGTCTACGGCCTCCAATATGTAGTCGTTGACTTTGGCGATGTCCAGGTCCGTCCAGTCGTACACCGGGTTCTCGACGCCGATCGTCAGGCTAGCGCTCTGTATCTCAGGTATGACCGTGTTCGGAACGCTGATGTTGGCACCTATAATCGCGTAAAGGTTCTGGTTGGTCATCGTGGTCGCGTTCGGCGCGGTGTAGATGAAGCTGGCTATCCCGGAAGCGTCGGTCGTGTTGTTGTACCGGTCCATGGACCCAAACAGCTTGGCCTGGTCGATGTACACTGTGATATTGGGCATCGGCTGGCCCAGGTAGTTCGTGACCTTGGCCTTGACCGTCGTTGCGCCGCTCGGCGCCACGACCCCCTTCGTCGTCGAGAGAGTCAGCTGGGCAAAGAAGGACGGGAACGAGAGCTTGACGTTACCGCTGGTATTGGCCCAGTTGCCTGTTTTAGACGCCGTGGCCTGGAACCAGACATCGTAGAGCTTCATGTACGGTAGCGTCGTCACGAAGGTCGCCTCGCCACTGGCATCCGTCGTCGTGTTGAAGTATCCGCCGTAGCTGCTCGTGATGTTCACCGTCGCATTGGCGCACGGCCTAACGGCCCTGAAAGCGGGCGTCGTGGTCTGGTACACTTCGGTCACCAGGACCTTCCCGGTCATGGAGCCGCCTGCCTGCCCGTAGTCCGGCAGGTTCATCGCGGCCTCGAGCGTCAGGTTGCCGGAGAACGAGAAGTGGTCCGGCGTCCCGTATGACACGCCCGTCACAGCCCCGCCTCCGCCGCCGCCTGCTGCGCCCTGCGCCGCCCCTGGCGGGTGCAGGGTGTTCAGCGAGAAGCCGTTGTAGACGTTGCCGAAAGCGGACACCCAGCCCTCCCAGCTCACCTTGCGGAAGGCCTCGATGTTCTGCCTGTAGTACAGGACGTCGTACGGCAGCTCGGTCATCAAGATGCCGCATATCTCCTTGATGAGCGTCTGTCTGGCACCCGTGTTCATCTCCGTCAACATGGCGTCGATCTTTGCGTCCACGGTGGGGTTGTGGTAACCCATGGCGTTCTGCCCTGCCGGGTTTATCTTCGAGTCGCTCTCGCTGTGGAAGATGTCCCTGAGGTAGGTCTCCGGGAACGCGCCCAGCGACCACCCGAGGACGTAGATGTCGAAATCGACAGAGACGTACGCGGCCGCAACGATCGCGTCGAAGCTCGTTGGCACCGATTCGACGTTCAGGCCTATCGACTTCAGGTTCTTCGATATCATGATGCCCGCATCGGCCCTCGTCGGGTCGTAGTCCTTCGGCGGCGTCAGCATCGTCACCTTCAAAGGCGACCCATCGGGCTTCTCCCTCCAGCCGTCGCTGTTCTTGTCCGTGTAACCAGCCGCATCGAGCGTCGCCTTTGCCTTGTCGAGGTTCAGGTTGTCGATGTAGTCTGGGTGCTGGTCGTTCAGGTAAGTCGGGTTCGTTATAGATATCGGGTTGGCTCCCTTAACTCCGTAGCCGCCCAGGAGCCTGTTGACGATGTACTCTTTGTCTATGCAGTACGCGACCGCCTGCCTGAACGAAAGGTTTGCCATGGGCTCCTTCCGCATGTTGAACGCCATGTAGAAGTAACCCTGGTCGTTCGATATCTCGAATCCAATTTTAGGGTCGGTCTTCAGCGAGTTGTAGAAGCTCGCGCCGATGTTCCATGGGATATAATCGATATCCCCTTTCTGAAGCGCGAGTATCGCCACATCAAGCGTTCCGTACTGCTTGAACTGGATGTGCCTCAGGTAATCCGGGTAGAAGGGGTAGTCCTTGTTCGCCCAGTTGACTTTCTCGGCCTTCCCCCAGTAGCTCCCGTAGACGTCGATCTGGGCTTCGGAGTTCGGGGTCCACTTGCTCATCATCCACGGCCCGGTCCCGATGGTCGCCTGGTATATGGACTCCCCCGACCCGTAGCTGAAGCTGCTGCTGCCGAACGAGTAGTCCAGCTGGAACTCTATTTCAGCAGTCGATAGCTTGAAAATGGTGAGCTCGCTCGCCGTCAGTTGCTTGAGGTGGTTCTTCCAGATGTGGGACGGTATGATCGGTATGTTCAGTGTCCCGTACCAGAACATCGCGAAGTTACCGTTCAAGTAAAACGTGACGTGAGTGCTGTCGGTGGCCACTACGCCAACGTGGGTCGTGCTGCCGTTCCAGCTCGTGTAAGTCTGCGTTGTATTCAAGAGTGGTTTGAGGGCCGTTGTCTGGTAAAGCCCCCACCCAAGGGTCTGGTACGTGAAAGCGACGTCCGTCGCGTTCATCGTAGAGCCGTCTGTGAATGTCACGCCGGACCTAATCGCAATCGTTATGTTCAGCCCCGATGCATCAACCGTCGCGTCCGCGCCGTTGAGGCCGCCTGTAGCCTTGGGGGTGGCCAGCACGGGGTATAGGTTGAACGCCGGTGTGAATGCCATCAGGGTCTCGAAGTTCCAGCCGACCATATATGATTTCCAGACATCGTTTGTCTTTGGGTCGAAGAAATTGAGGTTCTTGCAGTCCTGCTGCAATCCAAGTATCAACGTGTCCTGCGGCGCTGCCGCAGCGGTCTTCGCTGGCACGAGGGAAACTATCATTAGCCCTATGGCCAGTATGCTTAGCGCTTTAGTTGTTTTTGCATTCATGTCTTACTCCTCCACTTCTGCTTTTTACCTAAAAAAGCAGCGAGGTTCAATATTTCCATTTGGTCGTAGAGTATCGTCCCTATATAAACCTAACCCTAGTGTGTAAAAATATAGATATATAGTAAAAGACGGGCGATGGACTGGGCTGTAACAAAAACCTTTTACGAGGGGGCGCCCGTACCTCTCGCTGAATGAGCGAGCCCTTCAGGAACGCCTACGAGGACAAGGTCAAGGCAGACGCATATTCGAAGCTCGAATTCCCCAACTCGTACTATCTGGCCTACCGCGATTTGCCCGGGCTCATATCAAAGCATGTGAAGGGGAGGGGGGCGGTCGATTTCGGGTGCGGGGCAGGGAGGTCCACCAGGTTTCTCAGGAGGCTGGGCTTCGAAACCGTTGGAATTGACATCTCCGCGGACATGATCGCCAAGGCGAGGGGAATCGACCCGGGAGGGGACTACCAATTGATACACGACGGGGACTTCAGCCGGCTCGCGAAGCGGCATTTCGACCTCGTTTTTTCGGCATTCACCTTCGACAACGTCCCGGGCCGGGAGAACCGCGCCAAGCTGATGTCCGGGCTCGGCGCTTTGCTCAATCCAGAGGGGCGCATGGTGCTCCTTGACTCCACGCCCGAGATGTACACGCGCGAGTGGGCGTCGTTCTCCACGAAGGATTTCCCCGAGAACGCACACGCAAGGAGCGGCGAGCGTGTGAGAATAATAACGACAGACATCGAGGATAGGACTCCGGTCGAGGACATCCTTTGGTTCGATACGGATTACCTGGAGTCGTTCGAGGCCGCGGGGCTGGAACTGCTCGAGAAGGCCTTGCCCCTGGGACATAAGAGCGAGCCTTACAAATGGGTCAACGAGATGGAGATATCCCCCTGGGTCATTTACGTGCTGAAGAGAAAGTGACCGGTTGGCCCCTTCGAGGGGCCGCTGGCCTGCGCTGAGTCACATATGAAATGGCCCCTGGGCAGGTCCCTGTCTGCCCAAATCCAAACCCTTTTATTCCCTCCCCCTTTCTCCGCTTACGATGGCTCAGCCCAAAGTGTCGGTCGTCATCCCCACGATGAACGAGGAGAAGGCCATAGGCGCGGTCATGGACGCCGTCCACTCGGCCCTCAAGCCCACGGGCATTGCATACGAGGTCCTCATAGTCGATACGAACTCGAAAGACAGGACGAGGGAGATCGCGAAGTCCAAGGGCGCTATCGTCATCGACGAGCCGCGCAGGGGCTACGGCCGCGCCTACAAGACCGGCTTCGAGAAGGCCAGCGGCGAGTTCGTGGCCACGCTCGACGCGGACTGCACGTACCCGGCCGAGGACATCCCGAAATTCCTTGCGATGCTGGAGAAGGACCGGCTGGACTTCATCACCGGCGACCGCATCAGCCGGATGAAGAGGGGGGTCATGAGCGCGAAGCACAAGTTCGGCAACTGGGTGCTCACAAAGACCTCGAACCTCCTCTACGGCACGAATATCAAGGACTCGCAGAGCGGCATGTGGGTCTTCAGGCGCTCCATAATCCCGAAGCTCGACGTCGTCAGCGACAGGATGGCCCTGTCCGAGGAGATTAAAATAGAGGTCAGGATAAAAGGGCTCAGGATGCGCGAGGTGCCAATAGAATATCGACCGAGGGAGGGCGAGGTCAAGCTCAACACCTGGCGCGACGGCATAGGCAACCTCAGGTACATGTGGGCGAAGAAGCTGGGAAGGGCGAAGCCGTAGAGTGGCGTAAAGCGCCTTGTCGTTAATTCCCAGGGCCATTCGCAATTCGTCAAGCGTTTTTGTCTACATCGTCGATTTGGTTATGCCGACGTCCTTTATGAGCACGTGCGGGACGAAGGTCGGGGTCTCTATCTCCCACCAGTAAATCTGCCTCAGCTCCTTGCCGAGGCCGCACACCCCCTTCAGGATGCGGCCCATGTTGTCCGTGACCCTGATGCCCTTGACGGCGCCGACGACCTCGCCCTTCTCGACCTTCAGGATGGCGTCCCTCGGGATGGTGGAATAGTCGCCGGTGAAGTAGTTCTGGAACCGCGTGTACCAGACGTTGGTGACGATGAGGCCGTCCCCCATCTCCTCCAGCAACTCGTCGTGCTTCATGTCCCCGGGCTCCATGACGCAGTTCCAGGGATGTGGGAACATCAGCCCGGCGTTGCCCGTGGACTTCGCGCCGAACTTGGCGCCCGTCGAGGTGTTGTGCAGGTAACTGAGGAGCCTCCCCTCCTTGACGACCTGAGTCCTCTGCGTCGGTATGCCCTCGTCGTCGGCGCACCTGCTTCCCAAACCGTCCTCGAGCGTGCCGTCGTCGTACAAGTTCACCATGGGGCTGCCGACGTCCTTGCCTATCTTATCTCTCAGGAACGACATGCCCGATTCGACCCTCGCCGCGGACGCGAAGCCAACGACGTGTATGGCGATGTCAGCGGCGGACATGGGCGTGAACAGCACCTTCAGCTTCCCCTCGGGCCCGGTCTGGGGCTTGCGCACGAGCTTGCACAGCTCCCCGGCCTCCTTCCCCGGCTCCGCGGGGTTGAAGTCGGCGAGTTTGGTTGAGCAGCCGGACATGTGTCCCGAGCCGCCATCCTTGTTGAACGCCCTTATAGAGAATGCGACGGACGCGCCCTCCTCCTCGAAGGACGGCCCGCGCGACGAGCGCATCGTGCTCCAGGTATGATACCGATGTAGGGTGCCGGCGGTCCGGTCGGCGCCCGCCTTCTCCGCCGCGAGGATGCCCTTCCACGTCAGGTCGACGAGCTTCCCCTCGGCGTCGATTATCTTCTTGTCCGGCGGGTTCTTCCTGTACTTGAACTTCCCCTCGGCGATGCCCTTGTAGTCCTCGTTCTCGGGGGCGCGCGCCGAGTTCCTGCGCAGGAGCTCTATAGTTGCGTCTATCCGCGTGGGGTCGGTGATGCTCGAGCTCAGCACCCTCTTCCCGAAGACCATGTAGATGTCCAGCGAGGTGTCGAGCCACGACTGCAGCGTGGCAATCTCGCTGTTGGCGAACTTGACCTGGTTGCTGGACGAGCGGTTGACTATTGCGATGGCGTCCGTGGCGCCGGCCCCCAGCGCCTTCTTCACGGCCGCTTCGACTATTCCGGCATCCTCGCTCTTCGCCATCTCATCCACCCCCAAGCCTGACGCCCCTGAGGCGCATGTGCGGGCCGCCCATCCCCACCGGTACGCCCTGCGCGGGCTCACCCTTGCCGCAGGTGCCGATTGCGAACGTCATGTCGTTCCCGACCGCGTCGACGGCGGACCAGAAACCTGGAGTGGTTATCTCGATGATGGGAGCGCCCACCGGCCCCTTGACCTCGCCGTTCTCTATGAGGTACGCCTCGCGGCCGACGTACTTCTGGTTGTACCTCGTGTCGTCGATGTTCCACTCGTTGAAGGACTTGATGTAGACTCCGAGCTTGACGCCCTCGAGAAGCTCCTCGAACTTCATGTCGCCGGGCTTAACGTAGGTATTGGCCATCCTGACGATGGGCTCGCGGTTGTAGGCCGCGCTGCGCGCCGAGCCGTTGCTGCGCGCGAGCTTGAATTTGGCCGCCGTCTCCCTGTTGTGCAGGAAGCCGTTGACGACCCCGTCCTTCATCAGGATGCGCGGGCCGGCCTTCACGCCCTCGTCATCGTATAGGTAGAAGCCGTAGCTGTTCGGAAGGGTCGGGTCCTCGATTATCGTCGGGACCTTGCTCCCTATCCTCTCGCCAATCATGTCGGGCTTGACGAACGACTCGCCCGCCTGCGCCGCCTCCCTCCCGAGTATGCGGTCCGCCTCGTACGGGTGCCCGCAGCTCTCGTGCGCGGCTATGCCCGCGACCTCCGGGCCGACGATGAGGTCGACGTTCCCTTTCGGCGGGGACTTCCCCTCCGTGAGGCTCCTGTGGAGCATCCTGACCTCGCTGGCGAATTTATTTGGTACGTCCTCGTTCTTCATCCACTCCCAGCCGGCTGATGCGGCGTAGTAGAGGATGGCCTGCGCGCTGCGGTCGTACGCTACCACCGTGGGCACGCACATCGCGAATACGCGCGGAATCTCGGAGTGTATCTTCGAGCCGTCGGAGTTGGCCACGTACTTGTTGCTCTGAGAGAGCTGGAGGAAGAAGTACCTGCCCGGGACTACCATATCCTTTGGAACGGCCTTCTCGATGTCGAAGAGGAGCCCCATCTTCTCCTCCTGCGGGACGTCGGCTATCCGCTCCTTCTGGAAGACCGAGTACTTCTCCACATGGGCCTTCTCGTCGCAGAGCCTGATCTTCTTCTTCGCCCGCTTCGCCGCAGCCTTTGCCAGGCGCACGCAGCGCTCGGCCTGCTCCTTGACCCTGGGCTTCGTGAGCGTGTCCACGGATGCGAAGGATAGCGCGCCGCCGACGAGCGCGCGCATGCCTATCCCCATGCCCTGGCTCGAGTCCGCCGCGTCGGGATTGCCGTTCCTGACGATGTACGATTCGACGTAAGACAGCTCCATCCTCGCCTCGGCGTACGATGCGCCGAGCGCCCCCATGCGTTCGATGGCGTAGTCCGCCAGAGATTCGTCCAACGAGACCCCTCCCAGAGCCGAACAACCAATGATAAAGGCTCTCATGGGATGAAGGGCGACCGGACTATAAAGGTTGCTGAGGGCGCTTACGACCGTTTAACCAGACAACTGATAAGATAAATAAATAAAATACAATAAGGTAATAAATTCAAAACCTCCCCAAATCGCACCCAAGACCCCAGTTTTATCTCTATCATAACTGTATGACAAAACTCCTGTTATCATCGCCATCGAAGAACAAAAAGCGAATGGAAATATCCATTCTTGAATGAATAAAAAATAAGGGCCAACCGCGAGAAATGCCAACACCATTGACAGCGGTCCAAGCAATTTATACTCCGGCATCGGTCGTAGCTGTATCGATTTCTTACGCTCCATCCTATAGATCAATACGCCGCAGCATGTCAATATTATTCCTGGAACCAACGGAATCGAGGATAGTAAAACGGCTCTGGTATAATCGATTGCAGGTTGATAATCAGCACTGATCGTCCTCGTATAAAAATCAAAAATTATGTACGCAGCAAGAATGAGTGGCAAGCCATATAGGAGAAGTATTGCCCAAAGTCCCTTGGGCAAAGTCATTTTAACCTTTTCCGTGCGACCGTTATTCTGTTCAGTCACGTATCATCAATGTATCTGTAACCTTATAAGTTTAATGTTTTTAAAAAAAATCATCCGGATCTCCCTGCCTTTTGCTCTTATGAGTTCGAAGAGCAATCCTTCGATTCGGGTAGTTGATCTGCTAATCTTGTTTTTCGGGCAGTTGAGTTGGCGTTATCGAAGGGCTTAAAACGTTTTCTTTAAAATACGCCAGCTCCGCCTTGGACGCGCCCAGCATTTGCCACAGCGTTGGTCCCGATGCAGAAAGGAAGGCGGACTTGCTACCGTGGAATTCACCTTGAAGCCCACACACCAGGTAAATCCCAAAGTTGACCACAATGGCCTCGGGATCGGCGCCCAACAAACACCCGAGCTGAACCTTTGGGTATCGCGCGCTCCTCACGATAGACCAATCGCTTTCAGGCATTGTCATTATGCGCGAAATTTCTTCAGATTTCTTTTGTTCTAATGTGTCTAAATAATTCAATGCATCGCGATCCACTTCGAGCTTTATTTCGTCAACGACATCTGTCCTCAATCCCAATGCGACCATGATTTCCTTGGATCTTCGAAGAACGCATTGGTAGAAGGCGCGGTCTCTCTCGTATTCCTCATCGTGCCATTGAATGTAACTTTCCTTGTCGCTGTATATCTTTTCAACAGGTGGAGCGCAAGTTAAATCGTTAAATCTCTCTTGAGTGCGCAGAAATTCCAAAGCGCCCTGGCTATCTTCCGGCGGCATCCGTTTAGTGCTCTCTACGTTCGTAACGCAGAATTCTGTCCAGCCAACGATGTCATATTGATATCTTTTGATGAACTTATCCAAGGACCGACGAGTGGCTGGAGCGAGTGTGCCGTCATTGGCATTCAAATCGCCGGATGGTAATAGTTTGTGCTTCATCGCCATCTCATCAGGGAGAGGAGGATTAACGCTTTAAATGCTTTGCTCTGTAATGGATAACTACCGTGCTCTGCTCGAATCTGTGCAGCCCCCGCTGCCCCAAGGTGCTTCCCATAGAATCAATTCCTAAGTTGCGAATCACTGCATATCGAGCATTTTGAATTATAAAACGACGGCAGATGTTGGGCGCATATCTTCTTTTTGCATTGCTCGCACTCTCCAAAGGCCCACTTCCCGCAATACTCGCATTTGTATTTGAACGGATAAATGAACGCGCCTAGAGCCATCTTGTCTAACTTCGCAGAGATAAATTCAAATGGTGAGATTTCCTTACGATATCCAACTGCTATAACGACTAAAACTAGAATGAGCAATGCCAAAGGATTGATAAGGCTGTAAATGACCTCACTAGGCAGATACCCAGTCGACCCGATGGCCATATCTGAGAGAGGAAACAGAGGAGTGATACTCCAATTGGAGCCAATGACGTCGCAAAACAGGTGCGCGCTGAACGCAAGGAATGCCCCCAAGCCCACCATCAGCTTCTCCTTTGCGAGAAGAGCCGCAATCAAAACAATTAAAATCCCGAATACGTACGAATGTCCGAAAGTATGATGCAAGGCGAAGTAAGAGTTTTGGTCGAAGAAGATAAAAATTCCGTCGAGGTCGGCGGCAACCCCAACAATAACAAGCAAGCGCCTGTCATTGATATTCTTGACCAGAAGGAGAGCGATGAGCCAAGCAATCAATCCATGCGCCAACGGACTCATGGATTCTACTATGTCTGTATGTCGGTATAAACATTCGCTTTAATCAAAATTCATTTCCTGTTATAGGATTTCTGTTCCCCTACCTGAAATCGAACAAACCTCTCTGCCCCTTCGGCGCTGGAGCCTTCGGTGGCTCTATCTTCTCGTCCCCGAGCACGACCTGCCCGTACTGCCCCCCGCCGCCCGGGATGAGGCGCACCCTGCCCTCGCGGAACATTGCGATGGCCTCCGCGACCTCCTTTGGCTGAATCTCATTGATTGGCGCATCGACGAGCGCGGCGACCTCGCTGCCGAACTTCCCCACGATTGCCGACCATGCCTCGTCGACCTCCTTGGAGTTGGGGTTCGCGACGCCCAGCGCCTTCGTTATTATCTCCCCGAGGGGGATGAGGTGGAGGTACGGCGGCCTGTGCGCCGGGTGCTTCGGCTCCCTGGAATCGGACAGCTCCTCGACGCGGTCGCGCACGCCCTTCTTTATCACCCCGCCGCAGCGGCAGCGCCAGCGCAGGGCCTTCGCTTGATCCAGCGCATAGTGCGTCAAACACTTGATGCACGCGCTCTCGTTGTACTTCCCCTCCTGCGGCGGCAGCCCCACGTTCAGCACGAACTTCCTGCCGCCCTCGTGCAGTATGGCCTTCCTCAGCTCCGCGAACGACGGGGCCTTCATCTCAATCCTGTTGAACTCGCGCGCAATCCTCGTCGGGTACGGCGAATGCGCGTCCGAATTCGTGAGGAATGCGAGCCTGCGCATCTCGGGGATGCGGTCCGCGTAGTCCGAGTCGGCGCTGAGACCCAGCTCGGCGAAATGGACTTTGCCGGCCTGGTCGCCGTAGCACGATGCGAGGGAGTCGTGGTGGGCGTACATGCCCGTCCAGGGGGTGAAGGCGTGCGACGGCCCTATCATGGCTCCGTTGTCGAGCGCGGCCTGGGCTATCTCCGCCCCGCCCATGTGCATCTTCGGCCTGCCGTCCGAACTCAGCGGCGAGTGCCTGCCTTTCAATGCCTCTATGAAGCCCTCGACGCTCGAGAACTCGGGGAAGAAGATGATGTGGTGGACGCGGTGGTTGTCCTCGACCTCGGTCTGGAGGAGGAAGTGGACTTTGCCCATCGAGAAGATTCCGTCGCTCTCCTCGCACGATTCTCGAATCTCCCGGAGCCACTCAGGGTGGAGGCAGTCCCCGGTTCCCAGGAGGCTGATTCCTTTCCTGGGGCTCTCCCTGGCCAGGGTCTCCATGTCCATCGCTCCGCTCGTCCCCATCGAGTGCTTGCTGTGGATGTGGAGGTCCGCGTTGTATAGCACGCGCCCGAATATCCTTCCTTGCGTTAAAAGCTTGCCAGGCGCCGATGGCGATGAGGGCTATGTTCGCTGCCACGAGAACTATGAGCCAGTAGAACGGCAGGGGCGCCTGCGCCGTCAGTTCCGCGCTCACTGGCAGGGAGCTGATGTTCGTGAGCTGGAGCATCGTGCCGTCCTCCAGCGCGAGGATTGCGGTGTCCCCGGCCTTCATCTGAGTGGGCGCCCTCAGCTCGAAGCTGTACGAGCCGTCGCCCGACGTCACTGCCGCGAGCGACGAGCCGTCGCGGAGCTTCAGCGTCACGACAGAGCCCGCCATGGACACCCCGAGCCGCGACCTGACGGTGCCGTTGAGCCACGTGCGCTCCTCCACCGGACCGGAGGGCACGAACTGGCTGTAGCCAATCAGGAACCCCGTCCCGTTCCAGACATAGACTGCAATTGTGTACATCCCCGAGGGCAGAGTTTCGGTCGCGGCGCTGAACTGCCCCGTGGCGTTCTGCGACCTGTAAGACCAGTTCCTCTCCTGGCCGAGCACTTCGACCAAGAAAGTCCCTTTGAGGCTGGACGTCCCGTTCACGAGCAGCCGCTCCCGTATGCCGTCGCCGTCCTGGTCGATCGGGGCAGCGGTAGCGAAGAGCATCGAGCCCGAGACCGTCGCCCCTGCCGCGTATGCGTCTAGGAAGGCCGACCAGCCGGTGTCGGCGGCGAAGTCCAGTTCTCTGTATCCCTGCGATGTTCCCACGGATGGAAACCACACGGACAGGCCGTGCGCATGGTCAGCCGGCTCGTCGTCGGCCCTCGTCCAGTGCCTTTCGATGACCGCGGCGTCCGATATCGCCCCCTGCACGTCCCGCCCCAGGGTGCCGAGCCTCGACGTCAGGTTCATGTTCCCGGCGAGGTCGTGGATGTCGTACTCCGAGTCGCCGTCGTAATGCTCCGTGGCCTGCCTGCCGGAGATGGCCCGGTCGTTCACCAGCGCCCTCGTGCGTGTCAGCTCGTCGGCGAATACCTTGACGGCGGAGGCAACGCGCCCAAGTGCAGCGGTCGGGACCATGGAGAGCGTGACGGAATATGCGCTGTGCATCATGCTCCAGTTCATGTAGACGCCCGCCAGAACGTTGCCGAACTGGACGGCGTCGCTCGTGTAGTTAGATGGGAGCGCATCCATCCACGTGTCGTAAGGCCACCCCTCGGCCGGGACGTCCTTCTCCGAGGCAATGACGTAATCGGCCGCGCCGCGCAGCTCGTACGCCACCTCGACCATCCCCATCTGGCACGCCGGGAAGCTGATCGTCGAGAAGCGCATCCCCGAAAGGGCCCGGGAAATCTCGGGCATCGTGAGCCACACGCCCCTGTCCATGCACACGCCCGACCACCCCCTGCCGTGTCCCCACAGCTCGAGGGCGTACCAGTCGGCCGAGTATGTCGCGCGCCCCCAGTCCAGGAACCCCTTGAGCGTGGCGGGATTGCCCATGTCCAGCTCGCTGCCCCACCACGCCTCCGCGGTCGGGGAGGGAATCTCCGCGAAACCCGAAGAGTTGCCATGAAATAGCTTCGAGTCGCCGGTCATGTTCCTGTCGACGAGCACGATTACGTCGAGCCAAGAGGGGATGCGGGCGCGCCCGAGCTCCTCCAGATCCTGGTCCGCATTGACGGAGAGCGTGTTGTCGGCGGACATGTAGACGAAGAGCGCGACCCTGCCTGGCGGGGCCTTCGTGACGGCGCCATGAACGGCAACAGCAGTGAAGAGCATTAGGAATGCCATGCAAATGGCGGTCGAACGCATCGCATAGACTATGTTCGGAGGGATATATTAGATGAGTGCTTGAATGGGATAATGTTCTTGCCAGCGGTTACTGCTTCCCCTGGATCCTCGCCCAGGTGTCGCGCAGCTCGACGGTCCTGTTCAGCACGATTTTACCGGGCATGGTGTCCGGGTCGACGCAGAAGTAGCCGAGGCGCTCGAACTGGAAGCGGTCGCCGGGCTTTAAACCGGCGACGGCCGGTTCGGCCATGCAGCGCACGACCTTGAGCGAATCGGGGTTGAGGAACTCTTTGAAGTCCTTGCCCTCATGGCCGGTCGGATCCTCGACTGTGAAGAGCCTGTCGTAGAGCCTAACTTCTGCATGAACGGCGTGCTTTGCAGACACCCAGTGAAGCGTTGACTTGACCTTGCGCCCGTCGGGGGCGTCGCCGCCGCGCGTCGCGGGGTCCACCTTGCACTTGAGCTCGACGATCTTGCCATCCTTCTTCTCGAACCCCGTGCAGGTGACCAGGTAGGCGTTCCTGAGCCTGACCTCGCGGCCGGGCGCGAGCCTGAAGAACTTCTTCGGCGGCTCCTCCATGAAGTCGTCGCGCTCGACGTAGAGCTCGCGCGAGAACGGCACCCTGCGCCTCCCCGCGCCAGGGTCCTCGGGGTTGTTGACGACGTCCATGAACTCCTCGTGCCCCTCGGGGAAGTTCTCAATGACTACCTTCAGAGGGTCCAGCACGCCCATGTACCTCGGCGACGTCCTGTTCAGGTCCTCGCGCACACAGTGCTCGAGCATGCCGACGTCTATCATGTTGTACGACTTGGCGACGCCCACGCGCCTGCAGAAGTCCTTGATTGCCGCTGGAGTATAGCCGCGCCTCCGCATGCCGCTGATCGTCGGCATCCTAGGGTCGTCCCAGGATTTGACGTGGCGGCCTTCCACGAGATCGAGGAGCATCCTCTTGCTCATCACCGTGTATGTCATGTTGAAGCGCGCGAACTCTATCTGGCGCGGGTGGTAGATGCCGAGCTGGTCGAGGAACCAGTCGTAGAGGGGGCGGTGGTTCTCGTACTCCAGGGAGCAGAGCGAGTGCGTCACCCCCTCGATGGAGTCCTCGAGCCCGTGCGCCCAGTCGTACATCGGGTAGACGCACCATTTGTCCCCTTGCCTGTGGTGGGGCGTGTGCAGGATGCGGTACATCACAGGGTCGCGCATGTTCATGTTCGGGTGCGCCATGTCAATCTTCGCCCTCAGCGTCCTGGAGCCGTCGGGGAATTCCCCCGCTCGCATCCTTCGGAAGAGGTCCAGGTTCTCCTCTGGCGACCGCAAGCGGCCTGGGCTCTCCCTGCCTGGCTTGTTCACGTTGCCGCGGTACTCGCTCACTTGCTCGGAGGTGAGGTCGCAGACGTAGGCCTTCCCCTTCCTGACGAGGTCCTCGGCCCAGAGGTACATCTGCTCGAAGTAGTCCGAGGCATAGAATAGCCTGCCCCCGAAGTCTGCGCCGAGCCAGCGCACGTCCTCGACTATGGCGTCGACGTACTCCTGCCCCTCCTTCGCCGGGTTGGTGTCGTCGAAGCGCAGGTTGAATTTGCCTCTGTAGTCGAGCGCGATGCCGTAGTCTATCCAGATGGCCTTGGCGTGGCCTATGTGTAGGTAGCCATTGGGTTCAGGAGGGAATCTGGTGTGGACCCTGTCGAACCTGCCGGTACGGAGGTCCTCATCGACCGCCTCCCTGATGAAATCCAAAGGGTTCGCGGCCGAACCCCCTAGGCTCCCTATGGAGTCTGTTTGCTCGTACTTGCGCCGTTCGTCGCTCATCTCATTCCACCCTCAACCATATTGGGCGTATAAACAATTCGATTCGCGCATCACGGAATCGGCAACTCAGTTGCCGGGCCCGAGCGCCGCGCGGCACTTTTCGGCCAGAGCCCTCATGCCCCGCTTCTCGAACACCGAGAGGGATTCGCGCAGCAGCTCCACTCCCCTCTCCGTCTCCCCGGCTCTCTTGAGCATGAGCGCGTACTCGTAGCCGGTCATGGCCGCCTCCGGGACCATCCCAGCGCTTTTCTGGCCTTCGATGGCCGACTCGAACATTTCCTTGGCCTTGTCGCAGTCGCCGCGCTCCCTGGCGACCACCCCCTGAAGGCGCAGCGACTTCAGCTCCGTGCTCCTCTCCCCTGCCTCCTTCGCCAGCCTGTGCGCTTCGGACGCATCTGCCGACGCCTTGTTCATGTCCCCCGCAAGGAACTCGGCCTCGCCGCGCCCGCAGAGGTTCACCGCGAGGTCCGAGAGGTCGTTCAGGCTGCGCGCTATCTTCAGGGCCTCCTCGTAGAAATGCAGCGCCCGCTCGAGATGCCCCATGTCCCTGTAGGCGTCGGCGATGCTGTTGTACGACCCCAGCACACCCCGGCGGTCCCCGACCTTCTCCCTCATCCTCAGGGCCTTCTCGTGCGTGGCCAGGGCCATCTCGAAGTTCCCTTGGCACTGGTGCATGAACCCGACGTTGTTGCAGGACGCCCCCAGTCCCTGCTGGTCGCCTATGGCCTCGAATATCGCGCAACATTTCTCCCACTGCTCCCGGGCCTTGCCGTACTCGCCCATGCAGAAGTATGAGATGCCCATATTGTTGCGCGTCACGGCCGTGCCCTGCCGGTCGCCGGCGGCCTCGTTCATCTCCAAGGCCTTCTCCATGAACGCGAGCGACGGAGCGTACTCGCCCTTATTGTAGTGAATGAGACCGATGTTGTTGTAGGCCTTTGCCATGCCGATCTGGTCGCCGAATTTCTGCCACACGCCAAGGACCTTCTCGTAGTTCCTCATGGCTCTCTCGATATCCCCGCGGTCGTGGCAGGAGACTCCCACGACATTCCAGCCCCTCGCTATCTCCATCTCCGCGCCCGGGTCTTGCGAAACCGAGAGCAATGCGATTCCCTCCTCGGCGAAACGTATTGCCTCGTCGTAAGCGCCCTTGCCCATGAGGACGGCCGCCTGCGATATCGAAATGCTGCCCCGCTCGTTCTCATCCTCGCCCCCAGGCGCGGCGCCGTCTTTCCCGGCGAGCGCCGCCTCCGCGGCTTCAAACTCCTTCAGGGCCTGGTCGAACTTCCCCTGCTTGTCCATGACCTCGGCGCGCCTCCTCAGCGCCCTGGCCTTTACGGCGCCCACGGGGTGCATTGCGGCTACCTGTTCAAAGGCCGAAAGCGCGCGCCCGAACCGGCCGGATATGGTGCAGACATCGCCGAGCCTCTCCAGCAACGAGTGCCTCCTGGCCGTCGAACTGGCCTCCTCCGGGAGCTGCCCGAGGGCGGCCAATGCCGATTCGTAGAACGCCGTTGCGCGCTCGACAGCCCGTTCCGCTACGGCCCTGTCCCCGGCCCTCTCGCAGAATTCAGCGGCCTTGCCTTGCATGTCCGACCTGGCGTAATGGTTGGCGATGTCGTAGACGGCCTTGTCGGCGTCCCCTGTGGCCGCGGCTTCCATGCCAGCGGCGATGCGGCCGTGGTACGAGCTGCGCCTGCCGCCGACGAAATCGTACGCGGCCTCGTGGACGAGGGCGTGCTCGAACCGCACGTTCCCTCCGGAGAGCTGGAGGATGCCCCTTTCCAGCAGGGGCGAAATGGCGCCCATCGCGTCCTCGCCGCCCCATGCGTCCGCGAAATCCCGGACGTGGAACTCGCGCCCGAGGCACGCGCAGGTGTCGAGCGCGTGGAACCACCCCGCGTCCAGCGCGCGCAGCCTTGCCGCAATCAGCTCCACAATGCCCGACGAGGATAGCGTGGCTCCGGCTCTGAGCGCCCATCTCCCTTCTTCGAGGCGCATGGCTCCGCCCCGCCTGCCGCTCGCCAGCAGCTCGCGCACGAAGAGCGGATTGCCCTCGCATCTCTCGCTGATGGCCGCTGAGAGGTCGTCGGAAAGCGGTCCGCCGAGCAGCCCCTCGGCCATCACTCGCACGTCGCCCTCCCCCAGACCGCCCAAGCGAAGCTCCTCGCATATCCCCTCGGCCCTCATCTTCTCGATTGTCTTCTGCAGGTGGCCCAGAGGCCCGCTGCGCATCGTGCCGACTATCATGGCGCCGGATGCCTGCAGGTTCCTCGCGACGTACAGCAGCATGTCGAGCGAGGCCTCGTCCGCCCAGTGCAGGTCCTCGGCAACTATAAAGAGGGGATTCTCCGACGCCATGCTCTGAAGCGCCTTCAAACCGCGGTCGTATATCCTGAGCCGCTCAGCCTCGAGGTTCAGGTCGCGTATCGATCGCAGGACGCGCCACCGCTGCCGCAACAGCGCTCCGAGCTCGGGCTCGATGCCCGAGACCCTGTCCATCTTGCCGTCCCACGACCTGATGGCCTCCCCGAAGGACGCACCTATCCTCGTCGTGGCCGCGGCCAGCGCCTCCTGCATGCTGCCATGCTCGTCCCCCTCGATCACGCCGGCCAAGTAGAAGCCATCGCCATACTCGATGAGGATTTTCCTGTTGCGGTATTCGAGGCGCCTCAGCCCAGTGCCCGCGCCCCCATTGTCGTCAGCCATGTCCCCGAAGGAGTCGCTGACGAACGACTGGACGGCCGTGAGCATTCCGGCCATTATGTCGGTATCGACAACCATACCCCCCTCGGCCCTGGCCTGCGCGAGTAGGACGCCGTTCCGCGCTACGGCGAAAAGCTCGGTGAACCTGGTCATGGCATGCGATGGCACAAGAGGCTCGGCAAGATGCCCCGCGAGCGCGTCCTCGAAGAGCTGGTAAGGAGTCACTGAGCGGGGCTGACCGCTCCCCCGCAGCGCAATGAATCCACCCTCCGCGGCGATATCCGCGAGCGCGTCAACGAGGCGCGTCTTGCCCGCGCCCGCGCCTCCGCTCATGATTACCGTGATGCCATGGCCCGAGCGCGCTGCCTCGAGCAAGGAGGTCAGCCTATCCATCTCCATCCGCCGACCGACCATACTCGAAGAGAATTCGCCCTGCGCGCCCCCCAGAGTCATTGTATGGAAATATTTCGAGCCCTATATAACGGTACGCAGGGCGATGTTGAATTAATCCCGAGCAAAGTTCGATAATGGATGTAGCCCTAGGAAATGACTATATTAACTTCTAATGAGGGCAAGACTGGGAAAACGTAATCCTTGCCATCCCATCGGACTAACCACTGTCCTGTTGGTTCGGTTAGTCCTCGCTCAACCGAGGCTTGTAAATTGTAGTCCTCGGTTTCGCTTCGGACGCAAGGCGTTTTAGAGGCAGCCCCGAGCAGACCGAGGCGAGGACAGGCATATACCCAGCCTCGCCGAGGCACAGACCTGTCCGAAGCAGACAGCAGAATATTCAAGGACAGGTCTAGTGTTTGAACTGGAATTGTCTTCGCTAGAAGTGAGAGCGAGTAAAAAGAGATGTAGCCCCGAGCAGATTTGAACTGCTGTCAAGAGATCCAGAGTCTCCTATGCTAACCACTACACCACGGGGCTATGCAGCCACGGTTAAAGCGAGTTTTTATTTAATCCTTCGGGCCGACCAAGAAATGCCCGACCCTCTCCAGGACGAACTCTCGGTCCAGCGCCTCCAGGAAGTAGCCGAGGCGCGGGCCGCGCTCGCTGCCCAGAAGCACCTTGTAGAGGGACTGGAAGACCACCTTGGGCGGCACGCCGGCCTTCTCGCCGACCCCGTGAACGGAGTCGTGGATGGTACCGGCCTCCCACTTCACATCCTTCAGGACGCCCGAGAGCACCTTGAGGGCATTGATTTCCTCCGGGGCAATCATTATTTCCGGAGGCGTCTCGGCGAGCTTGAACCTCATCTGCTCGGGCGCGTGGGTGCGCACCCACCTGTCTGCAGCTGCCGCCTTTACAGCGAGCCTTGCCTCCCCGTCGGGGGTGACGCCCTCGAGGTAGCCACCGCGCGAGAGGATGCGCTTCGTCCCCTCCCAATCGCCACCCGCCTGGACGACGAAGAGCAGATGCCGGTACTTGACCTGGGAAAACGCGTCCGGGACTTTGTCCACCTGCGCGAGTTCGTAGCCGCGCTTGATGTCCGGCGCCTCCTTCTCCGAGAAGGCCTCCTCCTTGCCGAAGTACACGCGCTCGGCCTGCTCGTAATCCTCGACCAGGGGCAGGACGGAGTTCTCCATGCTGAAGTCCTTGTGGACGTTGGCCTTGGTCCTGAAGAAGAAGAAGCGCGCGGCCTCCGGCGTCGCAACATCTATCAACTGCTGGAGGGTGATGACGTTGCCCACGGACTTGGACATCTTCTTTCCCCCTATCATGATGTGCTCGTACTTGATCGGATGGGGCGAGGGATAGTGGAAAACGTCTCTCACGATGGCGCTGCACGTGTCGTAGGAGCCCCCGGCGGCGGCGTGCTCCTTGCCAAACGGCTCGCAGGTGACGCCGAGCCTCCTCCACCGCGCGGCCCACTGGACGCGCCAGGTGAGCTTGCCGTCCCTGATGCCCGCCGAGCCCTCGTGGCCGCAGCCCTTTATCTCCCTCTTCCCGGCGACACCGCCCTTGCAGACATAGTGGACGCGCTCCCCGTCGAAGCCGTCGGCCTGGGTGGTGATTATTCTGCCACAGTTGCCGCAGATCGGGTCGAATGGCAGCCAGTCCTCTGGCCTCTCTGCCCCGGAAATGTCCTTCAGTATCCTGCGTATCTCGCCGGCGGACTTGATGGCGGTCCTGACCTCCTCGTCGTAGGCGCCGGCCTTGTAGCGCTCGGCCTCCGACACGATAACCGGCGAGACGCCGATCTGCCTCAGGGACCTCATGAAGTCCCTCGTGAAGTGCTCGGTGAACGACTGGCAGTGGCCGAACGGGCAGGGAAGGTGGGCGTCGGGCTTGCCGAGGTGCCGGGCGAACTCCTGCGGCATCTCCTTCGGCACGCTGCGCAGGGGATCGAGGTCGTCCATTATCCACAGCACAGTGGCCTCGCCCCCGGCGTCGCGGACGGCCCTTGCGAGGGCGTCGGCGATGATGATGTCCCCGGCGTTCCCGATGTGGATGAGGCCGGAGATGGACGTGCCGCTGGCTATGACGTGTTTCTTTCCCCTCTCGAGAAGCTCCCCGGCGTAGACGTCGACCCAGTGCAAATCCTCACCAGGCTCTTCAGGAAATCGGGCGCGCCCGTATCAGCGACCTGAGCGGCACGCCGTCGATCTCGATGTTGTCGGTCTTGTTGACTATCACGAGAGCGAGGACGGGCTTGGCCCCCGAGTTGCGCATGTCGCGCATGGCGGCCTTCATAGTCTCCCCCGTCCCGGTGACGTCGTCGACGATGATGATCTGCTTGCCCTTGACGTTGGCGAAGTTCGAGCTTATCGTCCCCGCCTCTCCTGAGACGATGGGGCGGTAGATTGCCAGGTCGAGCCCCAGTTCCTCGGAAATCATGGTCGCGATGGGTATGCCGTTGATGGCCACACCGACGACGGTGTCGGGCTCCAGCTTCCGGAGGGCGGCCTCCTCGGTGATGATGTCAGCCATTATGCAAGCCAGGTAGCCGATCCTGGTCGCGCTGACGCCCATCGAGCGCCAGCCTATCTTGACGTCTATGGGCGGCTTCTCCCCCTTGACCCTGCGCGTTATGAGCCACACGACCGTGTTCTCGGAAACGTGGAGCTCCCTGCCTATCTCGTGCTCGCTCATCCCCTGCTGCTTGAGCTCAAGGGCCCTCTTGACCAACGAATCGACGTTCTCCATTGTATCGCCTCGGCGTCCAATCCCAAATCATCTGCGGGCTAATAAAATCATGGGTCGGAAGGGCTTTGCACTTTCGAAGGAGCGTAAACTTGCACATCTCGAAGAAGGATTTGGAAATCTCTTAGCCTTTCAATGAATGGGGGGGGCTCAGGCGATTAGGGTTGCCGTCGGCTGCTTTGGATGCGGTTGTAGCTGGGAAGACGGAAAGCTCCGGCGAGGGGCATCAATGGCGCCTCTCGTCGTACTCTGGCGGTCACGCACGGGGGTTCACTACGGAGTGCCCGGTGGATTGCGCTAACAAACGGGATGACCTTCACGACTTACTGTAAAATTTCGGTATGTTTTTATTAAACGTATCTATTTGCTCATTTCCTGCCTCATATAACTGATTACTAATAGCCACAATATCGCTATCAAACGAGAATGTTCTGACGATTGCTATCCTTTTTATAAGTGAATCTTCAAAGAGAGAAAATACGATGCCGCTGGAAATTTCTTCGTCAAAAACTGTTTCTTTTCGATTTCCATCACAATATCCTAAATGCCGTATCAAAATACAATTAAATTCAGCCAATGCAATCTGAATCCCACGTTGAAATGTATTTTCATCTTTGTTTAATAATGATTTATAAATATTTACAAGCCGCTTTAATTCAGTTTCAATATTATCATACACTTCTTCTTGTTCTGGTTGTACTTCACATTCCACCTTTGTACACACATATTCGGATACAACATTAAATAACGAGTCGATTTTCTTTTTTGTATCGTTAGAAAATTCTTTATCCAGTAGATATTTGTCTCGTTGAACAAAAAATACAACATGCGTCAATTCATGAGCAAGAGTTCGACGAAAATAATTCTCAATTCCATTTTGCATCAATACAACAATAACATATTTGCCATTTTGATTTTTAAAGGTTTTAGCAACTGTCTGATAGTCTGTCATTTCTTTCTCATGAGACCATCGTTTAAAATGCTCTGGTAACATTCTCTGTTCAAGCGAATTACTCATATTTTTCGTGAGAACAAACTCATCAAGAATGTCTGGATATTCCGCTAATATTTTCTCTAATATCACGTTAGCGTTTTTTTCGAATTCATCTTTGTTCTCAACAGTTATATTTTCATAAGTATATTTCATAAATCGAGTCCTTTGATGTTAGCTTAACATCATTGCTGTTCATTAAATTTTCTCCTTCTCAATCTCTTTCAGGTCACCCTCCGTTTTCAATCAATGCCTTTATTTGAACAATACTACCAATCATAAATGCAAATATGGAAAGAAATCCAATTGCTGCCATAATTCGTGAGTAATTGAGAGATTCCTGGATGTCCTTAAAATTGGGGGCATAACTTATGGTTACAATAAAAGTGATGAGATATACAATCGCACCAATAACCATTAAGAAATAACCCGTTCTCGATAATTCAGATTCCCCATTTGGTTCCTCGTCCTCAAAACGCTCACCACATTTGGGGCATATTTTATCGTTCTCACTGAGATCAGCACCACAATTATTGCATTCATATTCAAATTTGTCAAGCTTTTCTGCATCTAAATTTGTTCCGCATTTAGTACAGTATTCATATTCTATATCTTTATCTTTGTAAACCTTAATTTCTGAACCTCCACAAAATCTACAAACAATAATAGTGCCGCAATCAGGGCATATCTTTAATGATGTGTTAATTCCACATTTTCTACACTTCCTTTGCACTGCTTTATTTTGTTTTAAATCCAATAATATCTCTTTCGGTTTTGAAAATGATTTTTTACATGACTTACAGGATCCGGAACCATCGGAATATAATTCTACATCCTCAGAATCGCAATAAGGGCACATCTTATTCATGTTGTCAGACATTCAGGCCACCCCTCTGTTTTCAATCATCCTTGAGCACTCCTCCGTTCGCCCCTAAGTGACGTTCCGAGTCGCTCACCATGCTCACTACTATGGGCGCACAATGAGATAAACCTTGCTCTCTACTTGTAGAAAGCGCTCCGAGAGGTTAGTGTTGTGACTAAATGATTTCGTTACTATCATCTCATATCTTCATCGATTGCCATAGGTATTCGGTCGTGCAACAGAACTTCATTTTACCAATCATGCAAGTCTTTTAAAGTACGTAGTGTAGCCCCACAATTGAGACAGAATTTAGCATCAGACTTAGCTTTTTCACCGCATTTACCGCAGATATCAACGTTCTCAAAATCTGATTGTAATTCAGCAAATTTTACTCCACATTCTGGGCAAAATTTTGATTCGTGTGGAATTATCTTCTTACAATTATCGCAAACTGTTGGTCTAAATGATACCACAGCATCCTTTACATCTTCTTTAGTAATGAAATGAAATACTATCCCGATAATTATAGTCGTAAATCCCACCGGGAGTAAAATGTAGGATAAGTCGCGATAAGGATGCGTTATAAGATTCGTATAAGAAGGCGCATAGATGTATGAGTACGCCTCTCCACCTAAAAGTAAAAAAATTATGGACACTAAAATTATAATGGCTGTTTTGGTATTTTTTCTCATTTGTAATTTACCCAACCACCATAGAAAATCCAATATATCAAAGTTATTAACGAGTATATATTTAAGGGTTTTTTTTTACTACTGTGGGTGCAGAACGGGATTTGGGCCAAAACCGGTCAGCAGGGCACCCGGGGACAGGCGTTGCCGAGTGCAATCGAAGATGTGCAGTACAGCGGACTGGGCATTCTCACACCATTCCAAGAAGTTAGGCATAAAGTTTATAAATGTGAGAAATATTCTCGTTCTTGGAGATAAATATGAGCAAAATTCTTAAAAAGAATCCAACAAAGTCGTTTTTCGACGATACGGACAGGAAGCTCGTCCAGATGCTCCAGGAGGACGGGCGGGCGTCCGACAGCGCGCTGGCCAGGGCCACTGGCACATCCAACGACACTGCCAGGAGGCGCAGGGAGCGCCTCGTGAAGAGCGGCGTGCTCAGGATAAAGGCGCAGCTTGACCCGAAGAAGTTAGGCTATGTCCACTTCCTCCATCTAGCGGTGGCGACGAGGCCGCAGGTCGGCACCAGGGCCTTCGCGGAGAAGGTTTCCAGGGACAGGAACGCGTACTACGTCGCCCTCTCGATGGGCCCCGAGCAGCGCGTCCTCATCCACTACCGGGGGAGGACGGAGGAGGAACTGTACGACTACATCGAGAGGCTGCGCCGCGATCCGCAGGTCGAGCGCGTCGAGGCCAACGTCATATTCGAGGTCCTCAAGGTCAGCTACCACTCGGTCGATTTGGAGAGGGAGTGATGGCCCCATGCCGGCTATAGAGGTCTCGAACCTGAGGAAGAGGTACGGCAAGGGCGTGCTGGCGGTCGATGGCGTCTCGTTCGGGATAGACGACGGAGAGATCTTCGGCCTCCTGGGCCCGAACGGCGCTGGCAAGACGACCATAATAAAGGTCATGACCACGCTCCTGACGGCCACAGAGGGGAGGGTGACGATCTTCGGGAACGAGCGCCCCAGGAACGACTACGAGATACGGAACCTGATAGGGTATGTGCCCCAGGACGTCTCTTCGGACGCGGCCCTCACCGGCTACGAGAACCTGCTCATATCGGCGAAGCTGTACGGCAGGGGCGGAAAGGACGCCAGGAGGGTAAGCGAGGACGTGCTGAGGCAGCTCAGCCTCTGGGATGCGAAGGACAGGGTGGCGAAGACCTATTCCGGGGGAATGATACGCAAGCTGGAGATCGGCCAGGCGATGGTCCATGACCCCAAGATATTATTCCTCGACGAGCCGACCATAGGGCTCGACCCAGTCGCCAGGAAGCAGGTCTGGGCCTTCATAAGGGAGCTGAAGGAGAGGACGAAGATGACGGTCATCATCACCACCCACTACATGGAGGAGGCTGACCATCTCTGCGATCGCATCGCGATAATGAGCATCGGCAAGATCGCCACGATAGGGACCCCGGCCGAGCTCAAGGCATCCGTGAGCCAGGGAGCCATAATACTGGGAGTGAAGGGGACGCCGCCGCTGATACCCAACTCCCGCCAGGAGAACGGCTCGCTGGTCATACCTGCCACCAATCCGGCGAGGGAGCTGCCCGGATACATAGACCTGCTCAGGGCCAATGGCTGCGAAATCCTCTCCGCGAACATCCGGGAGACGACCCTCGAGGACGCGTTCGTCAAGTACGCCGGAACCAGAATCGAGGAGATGGACCAGTGGTCCTCCGTCAGGAAGATGCGCAGGGTCGCGAGGAGGATGGCATGATGAACATCAAGAACGAGGTAAGGAACGTTCTTACGATAATCGAGCTCGAGGCCCGGAGGCTCAGGCACGACTACACCGACATCGCCGTCCGCGCGATACAGCCGATAGTGTGGCTCCTGGTCTTCGGGACTGTCTTCAGCAAGAACAGGGTCATAGACACCGGCGGGTACTCCTACCTGTCGTTCGTGGCCCCTGGGATACTCGCGCAGGCCGTGCTCTTCGTGGCGATTTTCTTCGGCATCATGCTCGTGTGGGACAGGGACTCGGGGAACCTGGCGAAGCTCCTCGTGGCCCCGGCGTCGCGCTTCTCCCTTGTCATAGGGAAATGCTTCTCCGCCAGCGTGCGGGCCATCGCCCAGGCCGTCGTGGTCATCTCGCTGATACTGATGCTGAGCCTGTTCGTCACGGACATATCCCTCAGCAACAATCCCGTTTACATCCTCCTGACGCTCCCGGTGGTCGTGCTCATCGCGGCGGTCGCGGCGAGCATCTCGATACTATTCGCGACGATATTCCGCACGCGCGAGCGCGTGATGGGGTTCGGCCAGCTGCTCACATTGCCCCTGTTCTTCACGAGCAGCGCGCTCTATCCGATCGAGATAATGCCGTGGTACCTGCAGTGGATGGCTAAGGTCAACCCCTTGACGTATGGCGTGGACCTCTTGAGGGGGCTGATGCTGACGGGGGACCTGTCGAACGCGCTCCTGGACGTCGGGGTCCTCCTGGGCTTCCTCGCAGTGATGTCCCTGGCCTGCACGGCGCTCTTCAGAAGGATGATGGAGTAGGCCATGAATCTTGTATAGTTACGTTTATATTCCGAAAAATCTATTCGCCCTATATGCCTGATAATTATGAATTTACACGTGAAGAGACCGAGAAGGCATTTGAAGCGGCTGATCGCTGTTGCGAATGTTGTGGAAAAAGATTGTCCTATTGTAATAGCCGCGCAACAGGAGGACGTGGCCAATGGGAGGCCCACCATGGTGGCAGATATACACCAGTGATTTTGTGTACTGGTGAACCGGAGAATTGCCATCTTAATTGTGGGCATGATGGTGATTATCAAAACTCTGGCATTACTCCAAGAGTTCATAAAGGAGGATAATTTAGAATATTTAATAGGACGATAAGATCATTATTATTACTCCTCATCTTAAATCACCGAAGAGATTTTCAAAATCATCAACATACATTTTTAATCTTTCAAATTCATTCCAAGTTAATGCTCGACCATGTGCAATCTTTAATCGAATTGGCTCAATTTCGGATAGTTTAGAAATAACTGATTTTAGCTGTTCTTGAATGAGTGCTCCCCACCATAAATGGTGGGGAGCACTCATTCTGCTGACGTTCCATTGGCTCTCCCCCCACGTAGATGGTTTTAAAATCTTTTTTTATTCGATAATCCATAAAAAACTGAGCGTATTCCATGTCAATCTTTCTCCTAATTATATACCATACGATGCCGCCCACTATTACAATTATCCCCACAATCGCCTCTATCGATGTCAAGTCGTCCGCCATGCGGTGAACACGAAGACGACATTGCGATAAGTATCTTTCTATATAGAACCTCTTGACTTTTAAATCCCGTTTCTGACTTTTTATTCATTCTTTTCCTCCTTTAAGGGCAACGCGGAATCGCCCGAAACCAATAAATAGGGGAGCGGTATATTGCACGAACGCGAAAGCAACCGCGTCCTTTCGGCGATGATCGCGAGAACGGCGTGACCGAACAGTGACCGATCAGTTCTTTGGACGCGGATATAGGGTGGAGGCTTGAGAACTCCGTGCCTTGGAGGCCGTGCCCTCTCACGCCTGACGTTCGACGAAAATGGTGAGACCTAGAGACCACGCTAAATTCCAGAAAAACAAGCGAGACTCTACCGCTCGCAGAATCAATTCCGGTTGATCCTGCCGGCGGCCACCGCTATTGGAATTCGCTTAAGACATGCGAGTCGAGAGGTGCAAGACCTCGGCACACTGCTCAGTAACACGCGGATAACCTGCCCTTGGGTGGAGGATAATCTCGGGAAACTGAGGATAATACCCCATAGGCCACGGAAGCTGGAATGCTCCATGGCTAAAAGTTGAGGCGCCCAAGGATGGGTCTGCGGCCTATCAGGTTGTAGTGGGTGTAACGGACCCACTAGCCTATGACGGGTACGGGCGTTGGGAGACGTCGCCCGGAGATGGGTTCTGAGACACGAACCCAGGCCCTACGGGGCGCAGCAGTCGCGAAAACTTGGCAATGCGGGAAACCGCGACCAGGGAATTCCAAGTGCTAATGCTTTGCATTAGCTGTTCCCCTGCCTAAAAAGCAGGAGAAGTAAGGGCTGGGTAAGACGGGTGCCATTTGCGAACAGGGGTGAGCAAATTAAGACTTGCCCCCGCAAGACACAAGCCGCCGCGGTAATACCCGCAGCCCGAGTGGTGGTCATTATTATTGAGCCTAAAGCGTCCGTAGCCGGGCTCGTAAATCCTTGGGTAAATCGGGCAGCTTAACTGTCCGAATTCCGAGGAGACTGCGAGCCTTGGGACCGGGAGAGGTCAGAGGTACTCCAGGGGTAAGGGCTAAATCTTGTAATCCTTGGGGGACCACCAGTGGCGAAGGCGTCTGACTAGAACGGATCCGACGGTAAGGGACGAAACCCTGGGGCGCAAACGGGATTAGATACCCCGGTAGTCCAGGGCGTAAACGCTGCAGGCTTGGTGTTGGGGGTCCTACGGGGGCGCCCAGTGCCGGAGAGAAGTTGTTAAGCCTGCCGCTTGGGGAGTACGGTCGCAAGACTGAAACTTAAAGGAATTGGCGGGGGAGCACCGCAACGGGAGGAGCGTGCGGTTCAATTGGATTCAACGCCGGAAAACTCACCGGGGGCGACCTTTACATGAAGGCCAGGCCAATGACTTTGCCCGATTTTAGGAGAGGTGGTGCATGGCCGTCGTCAGTTCGTACCGTAGGGCGTTCTGTTAAGTCAGATAACGAACGAGACCCTCACCCCTTATTGCTAGCTTCCCCTCCGGGGGAGGTGCACATTAGGGGGACCGCTGGTGCTAAATCAGAGGAAGGAGAGGTCAACGGTAGGTCCGTATGCCCCGAATCCCCCGGGCTACACGCGCGCTACAAAGGACAGGACAATGGGCTCCTATGCCGAAAGGCAACGGCAACCCCGAAACCTGTTCGTAGTTCGGATTGAGGGCTGTAACTCGCCCTCATGAAGCTGGATTCCGTAGTAATCGCGGGTCAACATCCCGCGGTGAATATGCCCCTGCTCCTTGCACACACCGCCCGTCAAACCACCCGAGTTGGGCCTGAGTGAGGTTGCCTTTCTTGAGGCGCTCGAACTCAGGTTCAGCAAGGAGGGTTAAGTCGTAACAAGGTATCTGTAGGGGAACCTGCAGATGGATCACCTCCTAAGAAACAAGGGGGGCCTACGCCCCCCACACATTTGTGTGCACAAGCTGGACGGTCCTAGGCGCTAAAATTTCGTCGAACGTTTAAACACCCGAGCATTTTTCTTTTTCACTTGGTAGCGTGAGCGCTGGTTACGCAAAGGCCGGAGCGCCTGAATGAACAAGCCACCCAAAGCTTGATATATCGTAAGACTCATCCTTACTTTGAGATAAATATGTTGGTCAAGTTCGAGATATACAAGGATGGCAAGTTCTGGTGCGCCAGAGGCATCGGTGAGGACATTTTCACGCAGGGTAAAACCATGGACGAACTGATGAAGAACATCGGCGAGGCGGTACTCCTGCACTTTGATGAGGATGTTGCCGACCACGAGCCCATCAAGATCATCACGATTTCCGAGACCGAGGTCGGGCGCTTTGCCAAAGCTTCCAGTAGTTAGCGGGAA
This sequence comes from Methanobacteriota archaeon, assembly GCA_016214785.1. Taxonomy (GTDB): domain Archaea; phylum Thermoplasmatota; class Thermoplasmata; order SG8-5; family JACRNV01; genus JACRNV01. Next base: position 559 of record JACRNV010000059.1, on the reverse strand, counting down.
GGAGTTATCGAAGCTGTTGAGGGCGCTGGACTACACGCTCGTGCGGCAGCGCGGGAGCCATGCCAGATACTGCAAGACCACTCCCGCGGGTGAGCACAACATCACGATACCCATGCATTCGGAGATTGCCAAAGGTACCCTAAACGACATCCTTGCGAAGGTCGGCGTCTGGAACTCGATGTCCAGGGAAGACCTCCTGCGCAAGTTGAAAAGCTAATCGAAAGTGGTGGGGTATCGAGCATTAAAATTCATCGAACGTTTAAACACCCACGTTTATCTTTTTTTAACGATAGATTTAAAATGATGTTTATATTTACTATTATATCATGAATGAGGAGATATAATGTCTGATGAAGAAAATAATAAAGAAGTTTTAAAGTTACTAGAGGACATCGATAAAATCCCAAATGGCGATTTCGAAATGAGTGCTCCCCACCATAAATGGTGGGGTATCCTCAAAGGTTAGTTGGCGAAGTCGTTCAGAGACCTTTGAGGAGTCCCCGAAGCTGATTCTTCCGTCGCTGGCCATGTCAATAGCGGTCTGCGGCTCTCGGTGTGG
>JACRNV010000058.1 GCA_016214785.1 Methanobacteriota archaeon | reverse complement strand
GGTCGCTGCGACCGTCGCGTAGTTCCTAAAGCTGTCGCCCTCGCCCAGTAAGAAGTAGGTGCTGTCCGCCGAGTCCTTTTCATATATCGGTGGGTAGGCGTCGCTCGGTGGCGCCATCGTCGCCGGCACGTACACGATCCTGAACCTGCCAGTGTTCGGTATGACTGAATCTGCCTTCGCCGGCGTGGAAACCATCGCCAGTGCAGTCGCTATCATCGCGCCTACGAGAAGTAGGGCGCATCCCTTCCGCCAAGAGTTTTTCATACGGTATTTCCTCCTAAAGCCCTTACGGACTTTACTGGGACGGAGAAGTATATCGGAAATATATAAACCTTTCTTACAAAAACACCACAAAAACACTGTTTTATACACATATTATAGTTAGTTAATTTAAGAAATAATCTAAGGAAATATGACATTGTCTCATTATTTTTCATTATCTATGCTCTTTTGTCGTTAGTTTGATATATATTGAACGGCAAAAGATATATAACAGTTAGGCAATTGCCGAACCACATTACTGCTCCCCGAAGAAGCTATATATCGTACGTGTATATACAATGGCGTGAAGGTATATAATTCGCCGATCGCACTCATGAAGGTCAAAGGCTCGCGCATATTTTTAATCCCGCAAGGGGTTGAAAGCTACAGTTCCAGGGAGCTCGGTGCCGTCGACGCTTCCCGCTTGAAGGAAGCGAGGCCGGGGGACAGGGTGACGATAGCGGGCGAGGAATTCACCGTGCTGCGCACGCAGCTTTCGGATATTCTAGCGTCGCTAAAACGGGGCCCGCAGATTATCACCATCAAGGACTCCGCGGCGATAATCGCGCGGTGCGGCATAAACTCGGGGAGCATGGTGATAGAGGTCGGCGCCGGGTCGGGTGCGCTCACAATCTCGCTTGTCTACGCGGTCGCGCCTGGGGGAAAGGTCCATTCCTATGAGGAGAATAGAAAGAACTTCGAGATAGTCCAGGAGAATCTACGCATGTGCGGGATGGACGGACTGGTCGAGCTGAGCCCGGAGAGAGCCCCCGATGGTATAAAAGAGACAAACGCCGATGCATTCATCGCAGATGTGCCCGAGCCCTGGAGGCTCACGGAGGCGGCCTGCAAAGCCTTAGTCCCCGGCGGCATGGCATGCTATTACATCCCGACCATGAACCAGCTGGAGTCCGCCGCCAAATCGCTGAGAGACGCCGGGTTCAGGGGCGTCGAAGCCATCGAGACAATCGAGCGCGGCATCGAGGCGAGGGAGGGCGCGGTCAGGCCGAAGTTCGAGATGCTCGGGCATACGGGGTACCTGGTGTTCGGGAGATGGGCCCCGCAGTAAGCCTTTTCCAGCCGTGCTCCGCTGGTAACCATTTTCTAGCTTCGCTGCGCTGGATGGGTCTTCGGGAAAAAGGTTTACAACCGAAAAAGCTCAGACCCATCCTGCCCCCTCAGCCATCATCTCTGCCAATTGGTAACAGGACCTCTGAATGAGGCATTCCCTCTTTCTTCAAACGCTCTGCTAGCTTCCGCAAATCGGCCAGGTATTTTGCGCTCACTCCTTCCTTTTGAAAATGATCGCCCATCATCGCGCACATAGCGGTTGAGGATTTCTCTGTTATATCCCCCTCAATATCTATCAGAATGGAATCGATCTCTTTAAAATCCAGGTCCCGAAGAAGGGCCTCCCAATATTCCATTGGCTGATATATCTCGAACTTTTCGGCAGACTTCATGGCCTCGAACCACAGGGAGTCCAGTTCTCCCCCCAGGCCATCCTTCCTGAGCAGCGGCTCCATTATAACGATAGTTTCCGCGACCCTTTCCATCTCATGAAAAATCGCATCATGGCTTGTCGGGTCCATCTCATGGAGCGAGAATACCGCTGCACAATATTCGAACACTTTATCCTTGAAAGGCAGGGCCGCCGCGTCGCAGGCAACGACTGGGATGTCAAGCGTTTTACTGAATTTGCCGCGTTCCGGATTTATGTCCATGCCTACGACCGCGAGCCCTTGAGCGGCCATCGCAGACGCCGAGGTCGCCTTGTTGCCCATCCCGATGTCCAGAATCCTCTCGCCATTGTGCGGCCTGAGTACATTCCACAGTATCGGAAACATCCCGGTATGGTCGGGTATAACGACTTTTCGCACCGCGTTGCGAATCATCGGCATGAGATAATGTCCAGCTCAGGAAATACTTTTGTACGCTCAGCAACCTTTTGCTCTTAACTGCCGTGACGCTCAATTTTAAATACAGGCACGTTTATGGCCTCGGCACCGCTCGTACCAGACGCTATGGGCTACGAGTTCCCAGCGCGCCGCTCCCTCCCTGGAGGTTTTGATGCGGCGGTCGAGGCGTCACGGTATCGCGGAGAAGCGCAAGCGCCCTTCCTTGTGGAAGTTCGCCCACGACGGTAGAGGGCACCCGCTCAAAAGAGGGATAACATGCCCAAATCGTCCAGACCGAGGCGCGGCTCGATGGGATACTCCCCCCGAAAGAGGGCGAGGGACCACATTGCCAGGTTCAGCAGCTGGCCGGAGACAGACGACGGTCCGAAGCTGCAGGGTTTCGCCGGCTACAAGGTCGGCATGACGCACGCGTTCATCGTCGACTACAGGCCGCACAGCAACACCTCCGGGCAGGAAGTGCAGGTGCCAGTCACCGTCCTGGAAGTCCCGCCCATGAAAGTCACCGCCGTCCGCGTCTACGAGTGCGGGCCCTACGGACTCAGCTCGGTCGGGGAGATGTGGAACCCGAAGATAGACGACGACGTCAGGAAGAGGCTGCCGATGCCCAAGACTATAGATAATACAGAGGCGCGAGCCAAGCTCGAGGGCTCGAGCGCAGAGGAAGTGCGCGTGATAATGTGCACGCAGCCGAAGCTCATCACCGGAGTGCCGAAGAAGGTGCCGGACATCATGGAGATACGCGTCGGCGGCGGTGCGTTCAAGGACAGGCTCGGCTACGCGATATCATTGCTCGGGAAGGAGATAAGCGTGCGCGACTACGCCAGGGAAGGGATGATGGTCGACGTCGCGTCCATCACCCGGGGCAAGGGATTCCAGGGCCACACAAAGAGGTGGGGCGTCAAGCTCCTGTCCCACAAGAACAGCAAGCACAGGCGCATGATAGGCACGCTCGGCCCGAAGTTTCCCAAGTACGTCAGGCCGACGGTCCCGCAGGCGGGGCAGACTGGCTACCACCAGAGGACAGAGTACAACAAGCGCGTTCTCAAGATCGGCGGAAAGGAGGAGAACATCACGCCGGACGGAGGCTTCCTCCACTACGGCGTCGTGCGCAACGACTACATGGTAATACATGGCTCTCTACCAGGCCCGTCCAAGCGCTTGATTGGCCTCAGGGATCCGATACGCCCGATATTCGTGAAAGTTTCGGAGCCGCCGAAACTCGCGCACATCTCGACGCAGTCGAAGCAGGGGTGAGAAGATGCCGGAACCAGTCAAAAAGACGGTGAAGGTCGTCAGGCCGAAGAAGGCCGCGCCGGCACCCGCGCCCCGCGCCGCGACAAAGGTCAGTGTCTACAACGTGCAAGGCGAGGTGAAGGGCGACATGGTACTCCCGGAAGCATTCAACGAGGACTTCAGGCCGGACCTCATACACAAGGCCGTAGTCGCAGCCCAGTCCAACAGGCGCCAGCCGTACGCGCCGATGCCCAAGGCAGGGCAGCAGCACGCCGTCTCGACTTGGGGCAAGGGCCGCGGAGTCGCGAGGGTCCAGAGGATTCACGGTTCGAGCAAGGCCGCCCAGTCCCCGAACAACGTCGGCGGGAGGCGCGCCCACCCGCCGAAGGTGGAAACAATATGGTCCAAGAAGATGAACAGGAAGGAGCGCGGCATGGCGCTGCGCTCCGCGCTCACCGCGACAACGAGTATAGATAAGGTACGTGCGCGCGGGCACACGTTCAAGGAGGGCGTCAGCCTCCCGATCGTCATGGAGGAGGCGTTCGAGTCCATTGCCAAGGGGGTCGAGGGCGAGAGGCGATCGCCTATTAAGATAGGGGCGGAGCTGCTCGACAAGCTCGGAATCTACTCAGACATTGTCCGAGCCGACGACGGCACGCGCATCCGCGCGGGCAGGGGCAAGCTCAGGGGGCGCAGGTACAGGACCCCGAAGAGCATACTGATAGTCGTTGCCAACAAGGAGGGCGTCGCGCCCTGCTTCAGGAACCTGCCGGGCGTCGACGTCGTTTCCCTCCGCGAGATGGGCGTCGAGCATCTCGCGCCGGGCGGGCAGCCTGGCCGGCTGACGATGATATCCGAATCCGCGGTGAAGGCGCTAGGGCAGGGGGCCGGGCAATGAAGCATCACGACATACTGCTGCACCCATATGTGACAGAGAAGACGCTGGCGCACATGTCCGGGAGCGCGCAGCAGCAGGCCAAGGACGGCAACAGGCTCGAGTTCATAGTCCACAGGCACGCCACGAAGGGCGACATAAAGATGGCCTTCGAGAAGCACTTCGACGTCAAGGTGGCGAAGGTGAACACGAGGATAATGAAGGACGGCAAGCACGCGATCATAAAGCTCAAGAAGGAGTTCTCGGCCGAGGAGATCGGCACGAGGATAGGGATATTCTGAGGTGATTTGAAATGGGCAAGCGCATAATAACAAGGAGACGCGGGACGGGGACTTCCACATACCGCTCGCCGAGCCACAGGCACCTGGGGGACATAAGGCACCCCCGCAGCGCCGAGGGCGTGGGCAAGGTCCTCGACATCATGCACGCGCCGGGCAGGTCCGCCCCGGTCGCGCAGGTCCAGTACGGCGAGGCCAAGTGGCTCGTGATCAGTGCCGAGGGCATGCACGTCGGGCAGGAGATAGAGACCGGCCGCGACGCGCCCATAGAGCTCGGCAACACGCTCCCGATCGGCATGATACCCGAAGGCACGATAGTGCACAACATCGAGAGCATCCCCGGCGACGGCGGCAAGTTCATCAGGGCCGCGGGGGCGGGCGCCACCGTGGTCAGCCACGCGGCGACGACGATCGTCCAGATGCCGTCGGGGCAGTTCAAGAACATCAAGCCCGAGTGCAAGGCCACGATAGGCCTGGTCGCAGGCTCGGGGAGGCGCGAGAAGCCGTACGCGAAGGCAGGCAAGAAGTTCTACGCCTACCAGAGCAAGGCCAAGCGCTACTTCAAGGTCAAGGGAGTGGCGATGAACGCCCTCAACCACCCGCACGGAGGCGGGGGGCACCCGCACGTGGGCAAGCCCAGCACCGTGGGCAGGAACGCGCCGCCGGGAAGGAAGGTCGGAAGGCTGTCGCCGCAGAAGAAGAGGAGGGAGTAGGATGCCGGAAGACGACCTGATGGGCATGTCCAAGGCGGCGCGCCGCAAACTCAGGAAGCGGCGCGGCGCGATATCGGCGCGGAGGAAGAAGGAGTTCACCTACAAGGGGTTCACGCTGGAGGAGCTTCAGAAGATGTCGCTGAACGAGGTGCTGGACATCCTGCCCTCCCGGGCGAGGCGCTCGTACAGGCGCGGGCTGAGCGCAGAGCAGCAGACATTCGTCGACAGGCTCATGAAGGGGGACAAGCCGACGCTGAGGACGCACAGGCGCAACGTCGTCATACTTCCCAGTTTCATAGGCAAGAAGGTGGCCGTGTACTCGGGCAAGGAGTGGAAGACCGTCGAGATAAAGGCCGAGATGATCGGGCACTACCTGGGGGAATTCTCCATGACGAGGACCGTCGGCAAGCACAGCGGGCCGGGAGTGGGCGCCACAAGGTCGTCCAAGTTCCTGCCGCTCAAGTGAGGTGTGAGAATGCCCAAGGTAGGATACAGCAACCCGAAGGACACGGACTACACCGCGCGCGCCATCGGCCGCGAGAAGAAGGTGTCGCCCAAGCACTGCATGGAGATATGCTCGGCCATCCGCGGGATGGAGGTCACCAAGGCCAAGGCGTACCTCATCGAGGTCATCGCGCTCAGGAAGCCCATCAAGTACAGGCGCTACAACAGGTTCACCTCGCACAAGAGGGGCATGGGCCCCGCGCGCTTCCCGCAGAAGGCGTGCCGCGCTGTCCTCGATACCATAAAGAACGCGCAGGCCAACGCCGACCACAACAAGAACCTGGACCCGGACGACATGCGCATCATCACCGCCGCCGCCCATCTCGGGAGGAAGATCCCCGGTTACATCTCGAGGGCGCACGGAAGCTCGTCCCCCATGGACGAGCGGACGGTCAACATAGAAATCGTGCTCGAATCGCTCGACAAAGAGGAGGAGGAATAGCTTGGCTGGGGAAAGGAAGATAGTCGCTGACAAGGTCAAGCGAGTGCTGCTCAAGGAATACCTGATGGAGGAGACGAAGCGCGCGGGCTTCGGCGGGCTGGACATCCAGCGCACGCCGATGGGCACGCGCGTGACGCTGTTCACCGAGAGGCCGGGCCTCGTAATAGGCAGGCGCGGCGGGGCCGTCAAGGACCTCACCGACGCCATCGAGAACAGGTTCAAGTTCGACAACCCCCAGATCGAGGTGCAGGAGGTCGAGAACCCGAGCCTCAACGCGCAGATCATGGCGGAGAAGCTCGCTTCCGCGCTGGAGCGCGGCTGGCAGTTCAGGAGGGCCGGCCACTCGACTGTGCGGAGGATAATGGGCGCCGGCGCGAAGGGCTGCCTCATCGTGATATCAGGCAAGCTCACTGGCCAGCGCCACCGCACCGAGAAGTTCAAGGAGGGCCACATAAAATTCTGCGGCGAGACGCGCCTCATGTGGATGGACGAGGGGTTCGCCGTCGCGAAGCTGAAGCCGGGCGTGCTCGGCCTCAAGGTCAGGATAATGCGCCGGGACGCGAAGCTGCCCGACGAGATAGAGATAGCCAAGACGCAGGCCGAGCGCGACGTGGAGACGGAGATGAAGGCCGAGGCTGAGGCCGCGTCCGCGTCGCAGCAGGCCGATGTGGAGAAGGGCAAGGCCGAGGGGAAGGCCGTAGAGCCGCCGGCCGAGCCCAAGCCCGAGCATGCCGCCGCAAAGGAGGCCGCAAGCCATGCGCCGGCGGAGAGGAAGGAACCTGCAGCGAAGCAGGAGCCGGCGCGCGCGCCAGCCATGGCCGAGCAGCCGAAAGCCCCCGGGACGAAGCCGGCGGAGCCGAGGCAGGAGCCCAGGCCCGGGAAGAAGGCGGAGCCACGGCTGGAACCCAAGGCCGAGGCAAAGGCCGAGCAGCCTAGGGCCCCTGAGGCGAAGCCCGCGGAGCTTAGGGCGGAAGCGAAGGCGGAGCCACCCAAATCCCCGATGAAGAAACCGGCGGAGCCCAATCCAGAAGGGAAGCCGGAGGCGAAGGCCGAGCAGCCAACGACTCCAGCGAAGAAGCCCGCGCAGCCCAATGCGGAGGTGAAGGCCGATGGCGCTGCTGAGAAGTAAGGACATTCGCAACATGTCCCCGCAGGAGAGGGACGAGAAGCTCGAGTCGCTGCGCAACGACCTGATGCACGAGCGCGGTATAGCGGCGATGGGAGGCGCGCCGTCGAGTCCGGGGAAGATACGGGCACTGCGCACGAACATCGCCAGGATACTCACTATCCAGACCGAGATGGGGAAACCAAAGGAGGCCAAAAAGTAATGCCAGGAATCTGTTCGACGTGCGGACTGCCGGAGGAGCTGTGTGCGTGCGAGGAGATCGCCAGGGAGCAGATACGGATAAGCATATTCTGCGACAAGCGGCGGTACGGGAAGGTCGTGACGGTCGTCGAGGGAATCGAGGGCGGCGACATAGACATAGACGACCTCGCGCGGAAGCTTAAGACGAAGTGCGCGGCCGGGGGCACTGCCAAGGACGGCAGGATCGAACTGCAGGGCGACCACAAGAGGAAGGTCCAGCAGACGCTGGAAGAGATGGGGTTCGCCGTGGAGGTCAGGTAGTGGCGCGCACGCCGGGGAACCTGGCGAGGCACGAGTTGATCGGGCTCGAAGTCGCGGTTATAAAGGCCGCAGACCCGAGCCTTCTCGGCCTCAGGGGCCAGGTCGTTGACGAGACGATGAAGACGCTCGTCATAGATTCCGGCGGCAAGGAGAGGCGCGTCCCCAAGGCTGGCTGTGCGTTCGTCTTCGTGCTCGACGGCCAGAAGGTCGGGCTCGAAGGCAGCGACATCGCGTACAGGCCCGAGGAGAGGACAAAGAAGGCGAGGTGACATTCAATGGCTCAAAAGGTAATCAAGAAGGGAAAGGCCGAGGCGGCCCCGAAGAGGAAAGCGGCCGAAAGGCTGGCGGACGGCGAGGCGCGGAACATAGGCGTCGAGGTGCCGGGCCCGAAGGGCGCGTGCGCCGACCCGAACTGCCCGTTCCACGGAACGCTGCCGGTGAGGGGGCAGACCATAGACGGCGTCGCTGCGTCGGCCAAGATGGAGCGTACCGTGGTCGTGAGGCGCGACTACCTCCGCTACTCGAAGAAGTACCAGAGGTTCGAGAAGCGCTCGAGCAGGTACATGGCCCACAGCCCACCGTGCCTCGAGGTCAAGGCAGGCGACGGCGTGAGCATCATGGAGTGCAGGCCGCTCAGCAAGCGCGTTTCTTTTGTGATAATCGAGAACAAGGGCTCGGAGGCGCGGAGATGAAGGGCATCGCGGGAAGGCAGATGCGGGGCATACAGAAGGGCGCAAGGCTGGAGTGCATAGACAACACCGGCGCGAAGATAGTCGAGGTCGTCGACGTGCCAGGCTACCACGGCACCCTGAGGAGGCACCCGTCGGCGGGCATAGCGAGCCTGATCATAGTCACGGTCAAGAAGGGCACGCCGGAGATGAGGAAGCAGCTCTTCCACGCCGTCATCGTGCGCCAGCGCAGGCCCTTCCGCAGGTCGGACGGGACGATGGTGCAGTTCGAGGACAACGCCGTCGTGCTGACGACCGACGAGGGAGAGACCAAGGGGACCGACATAAAAGGCCCCGTCGCCCGCGAGGCGGCGGAGCGCTGGCCGCGCATCGCCGCGACCGCGTCAGTGATAGCCTGAGGGTGATTGAATGACTTCGAAGCTCCCAAGGAAGCAGAGGAAGGCGCTCTACACGGCCACGCAGCACAAGCGCGCGCGGCAGATGTCCGTACACCTGTCGGACGACCTGATGAAGAAGTACAACGTCAGGTCGCTACCCGTCAGGAAGGGGGACATAGTGAAGGTCATCCGCGGCAACGGCCCCAGGCCAGGCCGGGACGAGAAGAAGGTCGTCCGGGGGAAGGAGGGGAAGGTCGTCGAGGTCTTCCTCGAGAGCCGGAGGATCGCCATCGAGGGCCTGAACATAGCCAAGGCGGACAAGAAGGAAGTCGCCAGGAAGATACACGCCAGCAACGTCATACTCACCAACCCGGACATGTCCGACAAGTGGCGGATGAGGAAGCTGGGGGTGCGCGAATGAGCAAGCACCTCAAGAGGCTGGCCGCCCCGAGGACGTGGCCGATAAAGAGAAAGGTCTCGGTTTGGGTGCCCAAGCCCAGCCCCGGCCCGCACGGCGTCGAGCGCTCGGTGCCTCTCTACCTGCTGATGAGGGACATGCTGAACCTCTGCGGCACGGCGCGCGAGGCTAAGCGCATCATCGGCCAGCGCCAGATTTTGGTCGACGGAAAGATTGCGACAGACCCGAAGCTGCCGGTCGGCCTCATGGACGTCGTCTCCGTCCCTAAGACAAAGGAGCACTTCAGGATGATGCTCAACAAGCTCGGCGTCTTCTCGCTCGTGCGCATAGACGACGCCAGCGCGAAGTGGAAGCTCGCCAGGGTCGAGCGCAAGGTCTCGGTCCGAGGGGGCAAGATGCAGCTCGGGCTCCATGACGGCAGGTGCGCCGTCGTCGAGAAGACGAAGGTCAAGACCGGCGACACGCTGAAGATAGAGGTGCCGTCGCAGAAGGTCCTTGGCGTCTACGCCCTCGACAAGGGGAACATGGCCATGCTCGTGGCGGGCCTGCACGTGGGCGAGCTGCACGCCATCGAGGGGTACAAGGTCACAAGGAACCCGAAGGCCAACATGGTCACCTTCGCCGACGGCCTCTCCACTGTCAAGGGGAACGTCTTCGTCGTCGGCAAGGACGCGCCAGAGGTCAAGATGCCGGAGGTGAGCGCGTTATGAGCAGCGGCAGGATGCGCATGATCCGCGTGGACAAGATATCCATCAACATCGGCGTCGGCGAGTCGGGGGACAAGCTCGAGAAGGCCAAGAAGGTCCTCAAGATGCTCACCGGGACAGCGCCCGTCGAGACGATATCCAGGACGACCAACAAGGACCTCAACATACGCAAGCTCCAGCCCATCGGGTGCAAGACGACGATGCGCGGGAAGAAGGCCGAAGCGTTCATCCAGAAGGCATTCTGGGTGAAGAACAACCGCATGGCCGCCTACTCCTTCGACAAGGAGGGGAACTTCAGCATCGGCATCCCGGACTACACGGACTTCGAGGGGATGAAGTACGACCCCGAGATAGGCGTCTTCGGCATGGACATATGCGTCACGCTGACAAGGCCCGGACGGCGCGTGTCGCGCAGGCGCCGGGCGCCGGGCGTCATACCCCGCAACCACCGCGTCAGCAAGGTCGAGGGCATCGAATTCGTCAGGAACAAGTTCAAGATTGAGGTGATCGAATGAGGCCGAGGAAGAAGTTCGGCAGGAAGGTCGGATGCGAGCGCTGCGGCAGGAAGCGCGGCATGATCCGCCGGTACGGCCTGCATGTCTGCAGGCAGTGCTTCAGGGAGATAGCCCCCAGCATCGGGTTCAAGAAGTACTCGTAGGAGGGAAAAAGATGCAACACGATCCGCTCAACGACGCGATGTCTCTCATAAAGAACGCCGAGCGCGCCGGCAAGAAGGAGTGCGAGATATGCCCCTCCTCGAAGCTCATAGGGAGGGTGCTGAAGGTGATGCAGGAGGAGGGCTACATCTCCCAGTTCGAGTTCCTCGAGGACGGCCGCGCAGGGCGCTTCAGGGTGTCCCTTCGCGGGCACATCAACGACTGCGGCGTCATAAAGCCCCGGTTCTCGGTGAAGAAGGAGGAGATGGAGAGGTTCGAGGCCCGCTACCTCCCCGCGCAGGACTTCGGGCTGCTGATACTCACGACCACGCATGGCGTGTTGACCAACGCGAAGGCCAAGGAGATTGGCGTGGGCGGGAAGCTCCTCGCCTACATATTCTGAGGTGAGAAAATGGGCAGCAAATACCTGATTGAGGAGCGCGTGGCGATACCGGCCAAGGTAAAGGTCTCCATAGCGGGACGCGTCGTTAACGTGGAAGGCCCGAAGGGTAAGCTCGCGAAGGCTCTGACGCACCCGGACGTTACCGTGGAGATGGACGGCAAGGATGTCGTGGTGGGCACGAACGACAAGTCCCGCAAGGTCTACGCGATGATAGGCACCTACAGGGCGCACATCCAGAACATGTTCTACGGCGCGACCGAGGGCTACGAGTTCAGGATGAAGGCCGTATACAGCCACTTCCCGCTCAAGATAGTCATCAAGGGCGACGTAGTCATGGTAGAGAACTACCTCGGCGAGAAGGCGCCGCGCAAGGCGAAGGTGGTCGGCGGCACCAAGGTCGTGCTAAAAGGCGACGAGCTGACGCTCACCGGGCCGGACATAGAGATGGTGGGCCAGTCCGCGGCCAACATAGAGAAGGCCACGAGGCGCAGCGGTTACGACACGAGGATATTCCAGGACGGCATTTACATAACCAAGAAGGGCGAGCGCGCCGCCGCCAAGGAGGCCTGAGCATGCCGCCTAGGAAGAAAGTCGAAGGCGACGCCCCCGCCGAGGAACCGAGGGCGGTGAAGGCGCGCACGAAGAAGGAGGCGACACGGCAGGCGGCGCCGGCCAGAGCCAAGGCGACGGCCAAGGCCGAGGAGCCCAAGCCCGCGAAGGCGGAGGAGCCGAAGCCGGCAGCCCCTGCCCTCAACGAACCGGCGGCTGATGCAGGGCAGGCGGCACCGATGGCCGCGGCAGGGGAGCCCAGGCCGGGGAAGGAGAAGGCCAAGGAACCCAAGCCCGCGAAGAGGGAAGAGGCTCCCGAGATAGTCGAGGAGGAGGAAGAGGCCGCCAAGTTCGTCCCGAAGGCCAAGCCCGATTTGCCGGCCGATCTCAGGAAGAGCCTCAGGCTCAGGCAGAGCATGTCGAGGCACAGGCCCGCGTTCCACAGGCAGGAATGGTTCAGGCACCAGCGCCTGGGCGACAAGTGGCGCAGGCCGAAGGGCATCCACTCCAAGATGAGAAGGCACCTGGGATACAGGCCGCCGGTCGTCTCGATAGGCTACCGCGGGCCGGCGCTGTCCAGGGGGCTGCACCCGTCGGGGTTCGCCGAGGTACTCGTTCACAACATGGCGGAGCTCGAGAAGATCGACCCTAAGAAGCAGGCCGCGCGCATAGCGCACGGCGTCGGCACGTTCAAGGCCATACACATGGTCATGAGGGCCGACGAGCTCGGCGTCCGGCTGCTCAACGTCGGCAGGGAGCGCCACGAGGAGCTGCTGAGGATGGCCAAGGACAAGAACATCAAGCTCGCCAAGAAGGAGGGGGCCGAATGAACCTGAGGAACCAGAGGAGGATGGCCGCCCAGATATTGAAGTGCGGCGTCAACCGCGTCTGGATTAACCCGGAGCGGAAGGAGGACGTCGTCGACGCGGTGACGCGCAGCGACATCAGGACTATGATAAACGCCGGCGCGATAGCCGCGAGGAACCCGAAGGGCATCTCGAAGGCGCGCCACATCTACAACCGCGGGCAGAAGAAGTCCGGGCGCAGGCGCGGGGCGGGGAGCCGCAGGGGCGGCAAGTACGCGCGCACGCCGCGCAAGAGGCTGTGGATCCAGAGGATACGCCCGATACGCGCGATGCTCAAGGAGCTGCGCGACACTGGCAAGATAGACACGAAGGTCTACCGCGACTTCTACATGCAGGCCAAGGGCGGGTCATTCAAGAGCAAGTCCCACCTCGAGACGCAACTCAAGCTCCAGGGATACGTGAAGGAGGAACAGTGACATGGCGCACGGGCCGAAGTACAAGCTGGCGTTCAGACGCAGGCGCGAGGGGAAGACCGATTACCGGAGGCGCAAGGCGCTCTTGACGCCGGACAAGCCGCGCGCCGTCGTGCGCCGCTCGATCAAGTACGTCTCAGTCCAGCTCGTGAACACGAGCGACAAAGGGGACATGGTAGTGGCCGCAGCTACCAGCAGGGAGCTGAAGGAGCTCGGCTGGAAGGCAAGCGGCAGCAACACCGCCGCGGGCTATCTCACTGGCTACATGGCCGGCAAGCGCGCGGCGGGGAAGAAGATGAGGGAAGCCGTCCTGGACATCGGGCTCGCGACGCCCGTGAAGGGCGGCGTGCTATTCGGCGCATTGAAGGGCCTGATAGATGCTGGCCTGAAAGTCCCGCACGACCCCGAGAGCCTGCCGAAGGAAGACCGGCTCAAGGCGGGGAAGGGGGACATCGCGAGGATGATCGAGCAGGCGAAGGACAAGATCGACGGGGGTGCTTAGATGCAGAGGAGGGAGCGCAGGCGGGACGACGACAAGACCCACCAGATAGGCGACTGGATACCGAAGACGCAGCTTGGCAAGATGGTCGCCGAGGGGATGGTGAGCACCATGAGCGCCGCCCTGGCCACGCGCCTGAGGCTGCGCGAGCCCGAGATCGTGGACATTTTGCTGCCCGAGATGGCCGACGAGGTGCTGGACGTGAACATGGTGCAGCGCATGACAGACTCGGGGCGCAGGGTGCGGTTTGCAATCACAGTCGTGGTCGGAAACAGCGACGGCTTCGTGGGCGTCGGGCGCGCGCGCGGCAAGGAGGTCGGCCCGGCCATACGCAAGGCCATCGACATCGCGAAGCTGAATTTGATAGAGCTGAGGCGCGGGTGCGGCTCGTGGGAGTGCGGCTGCGGAAAGCCGCACACGCTGCCGTTCGCGACCGAAGGCAAGTCCGGCTCCGTCGTGGTCACGTTCAAGCCCGCGCCGAGGGGCGTGGGGCTGGCGGTCGCCGACATCCCGAAGCACGTGCTGAGGATGGGCGGCATCCGCGACGCCTGGGGCTTCTCGAAGGGGCACTCGAAGACGACGGTGAACTACGGGCTGGCCGCCTTCGAGGCGCTGAAGAGGTCGACCGAGGTGCGCGTTACGAAGGAGCAGCTCGCGAAGCTGAAGATCCTGACGGGCGCGGCCGAGGTCAAGGCCATAGCGCTCGATTCGGCCACTGCCGCTAAGATACTCGAGCGCAGCAGGCGCGACGACCGCATAAAGGAGAAGGTCAGGGCTGTCGAGCGCATGCTGTCCAGGAAGGCCGAGGCGGCGGGCGAGGAGATCGCCGACGACGCTGACGCCGCGGAGCCGGCCGAGGAAGAGCCGGCAGCCAACGGAGGCGGGCAGAAATGACCTACGCCGTCATCAGGATAAGGGGTACGGTGAACGTCAAGCCGGACGTCAAGGAGACGCTCCGCCTGCTGATGCTGACGAGGGCCAACCACTGCGTCCTGGTCAGGGAGTCGCCGCAGGCGAAGGGCATGCTGCAGAAGGCCAAGGACTACATCACGTGGGGCGAGGTGACCGCGGACACGGCCGTGCTCCTGCTGGCCACTCGGGTAGAGATGCCCGGCGGCGCCAGGGTCACTGACAAGACCGTTTCTGCATCGAAGAAGTTCCCGGACGCCAAGGCCTACGCGAAGGCGCTGGCCGAAGGCACGGCCAGCCTCAGGGACATTGGCGCGAAGCGCGTCATAAGGCTCGCGCCCCCTGTCGGCGGCCATGGGAAGGTCAAGCGCCCGTTCAAGGACAAGGGCGCGCTCGGCTACCGCGGCAAGAAGATAAACGATCTAATATCGAAGATGGCCGGAGGTGTATAGATGCCCAGCAGGACTCAGAAGTTCAGGGGCAACAGCAGGACGCACGGGCGCGGCAAGAAGTCGGGCCGCGGCAAGGGCAAGCGCGGCGGCTGCGGGAACGCCGGCATGCACAAGCACAAGTACATCTGGATGCTCAAGAACGACCCGCTGCACTTCGGCAGGCACGGCTTCGTGCGCCACCACGCGGCGGGCCCGGAGGGCGAGGCGATGAACGTCGGCGCGCTCTGCGAGTACATCGACTCCCTCATCGCCAAGGGCACTGTCAAGGAGACCGGCGAGGCGATAAGCATCGACCTCTCGGCGATAGGCGTCTCGAAGCTCATAGGCAGCGGCCTGGTTGATAGGGCAATCAACGTCAAGGTGAGCGCGGCCAGCGAGCACGCGGTCTCCAAGATAAAGGAGGCCGGCGGCAGCGTGGCAATGGACAACCCGCCGGAGGAGAAGCCCTCCACGAAGCCGGCAGCGCCAAAGCCTGCTGCGCCAGCGCAGGCTCCGGCGAAACCGGCGCAGGCACCACATGGGAAGCCAGCGGCACCGAGACCAGCCGCGCCGGCGCAAGCGCCGCAGCCAAAGCCAGCCACACCCAAACCTGCTACGCCGGCGAAAGAGAAGCCCGAGAAGAAGGGAGAAAAGTGATGTAGATGCCCGAGGACGAGGAGAAGATACAGCGCAATTGGCTCGTGTCGGTGCCGGTAGTGATAGCCTTCATAATCACCGTCTTTGGTTACAACTACATCGTGAAGCCGGACACGACGGGCCTCATAATAATAACGTCCGTCTTCGGGTTCCTCTACATCTTCGCTTTCCTGCTCCTCTCGTACAAGGGCGAGGGCAGCATGCTCTACGGCCTGCACAGCATCTCGTCAAGGCTGCCGTCGGTCAAGAAGCCCGACGGGCACGTCCACTTCCGTACGAAGATGATATGGCTCGTGCTCATCCTCACGCTGTACTTCGTCCTCACAAACGTGATGATATACGGGCTCGACCAGCAGAAGACGGTCGACCTGTTCGAGTCCTACAGGGCTATAATGGCCGGCGCGCAGGGCTCGCTGATGCACCTGGGGATTGGGCCGATAGTCACGGGCTCGATCATCATGCAGCTCTTCGTCGGCGCGAAGATAATCAAGCTCGACCTCAAGAAGGACGAGGACAAGGCCGTCTACCAGAGCGTCCAGAAGCTCCTGGTCGTCATCATGATCGTTGTCGAAGCCGTCCCGCAGGTCTACGGATACCTGACTCCGTCCAAGACGTTCGAAGGGAGCATGAACGCGCTGTCGCCGGGCAACGGCGCCAACCTCGCGAAGTTCATGATAGTCCTGCAGCTGTGCTTCGGCTCGTATCTCGTGTTCCTCATGGACGAAGTGGTCTCGAAATGGGGCATAGGGAGCGGTATATCGCTCTTCATAGCCGCGGGCGTGGCCGAGTCGATATTCACGGGCACGCTGAACTGGATGCCCGCCTCCGCGGGGCCGCTCTCTTACAGCAACCCGCCGAGCGGCACCCTGCCGAAGACATTCTACTACTTCACTACCCTGTCCTCGCAGCAGATGACGTCGGGAGGCTATGAACGCATCCTCATAATGCCGCCCAACCCGATGATAGCGCTAGCCAGCACCATTGGCATCTTCTTCTTCGTCACTTATGCCGAATCCTGCAGGATAGAGCTGCCGTTGGCGCACGAGGGCGCGAGGGGCGCGAGGGGCCGGTACCCGATACGCCTGATATACGCGTCGAACATCCCCGTCATATTGATCGCTGCCGTGCTGGCGAACGTGAGCATGTTCTCGATGCTCTTCTGGTCCAACGACTTCTTCATGAACCTGCCAATCGTCGGGCGCGAGGGCGCCTATTCGATATCGCCATGGATTGGATACTATTCCGGCACGGACACGAGGCCCGCGGGAGGCCTGGCCTGGTACCTCCATTCCATAAACGGCATCGGCGACTGGCTTTTGCCCTTCTTTAGCGCCAGCTATATCACTCCCGGCAAGGCCCTGTGGCAGGTCGTCATTAAAATATTCGTCTTCCTCGGCGTGATGATAATCGGCTCCATCCTCTTCGCCAAGTTCTGGATCGAGACGACGAACATGGGCTCCGAGGCAGTGGCGGAGCAGATACAGGACAGCGGGATGCAGATCCCCGGCTTCAGGAGGGACCCGCGCGTTCTCAAGCGCGTGCTGGACAGGTACATTCCTGTGGTGACGGTGCTGAGCGGCGCCATCGTCGGCGGCCTGGCCGCCACTGCGGACCTGATAGGCACGGTGGGCAGCACCAGCGGCACCGGGGTGCTCCTGGCCGTGGGCATCATGATACAGACCTACGAGGCGATAGGGCGCGAGCAGATGATGGAGATGCACCCGATGTTGAGGGGCTTCTTCGGCGGCGAGTGATAGCCACATATCACGCACTACCGCCGAAAAACCGTCTCAAATACCTCTCTCGAGCGGATGCTGTGAAACCTGATGCTCTCGGGTGGGGGGAATTTAAACGGTTGAACCTCCCCCCACCACAAATCCTTTTTACATAGTGCGCCAATACCCTCTCCGTATGCCAGAGCAGAAGAAGCGCCCCCAGGATTACTGGGAAGGTTACCGGGACGGCACCAACGCCGTCTGGGACGAGGTCGCCAAGATGACGGCCAAGGGCTTCACCTCGCGCGAGATGCAGATAACCGCGAACAGCAAGCGGTACGCGATGACGGTCGAGATAGAGCGCGAGCTCGGCATCCAGCCCAAGATCCCGCCGCCGGAAGCAGGGGCCGCGAAGGCGCAGCCAGACCAGCTCCCCCCCGGATCGAGCGTGCTCTTCAGGGAGCAGAGGCCGGAGAAGGGCTTCGCCCTCTTCTCGGGGCTCGTGCGCGAGGGGAAGCCGGGCTACTGCGTCGCGCGCACGGCGCCGCAGCTCATCCGCGACAGGTACAATGTCCAAAGGGCGGGCATACTCTGGCTGTCGAGCGCGGACAGCGACTCCCAGGGCTTCTCTCCGGCCGCGCTCGGCATCGCTCCCAACGGTACGCCGGTGCAAGAGGAGACGATCAACCCCACGCAGCTTCCGCTCCTCTTCGCCAGGATAGCCAACTTCATGGAAGGCTCCAAGGGCGGCGTGGTATTCATCGAGGGGCTCGAGTACCTCATAGCCAACAACAACTTCCCGTCGGTGCTGAAGTTCGTCGAGAAGGTCATAGACACAGCCACGAAGAGCGGCACGATACTGGTGCTGAGCGCCAACCCCGCCACGATGGACCCCAAGGAGTTCAGCCAGCTGGAGCGCGAGATGACCAGCGTTATGTGAGTTATGCAACCTCTAGAAGATTAAAGAAAACGATTTCGCTGCGAGAATGTCTTAAGGGCAGTTTCATTTCTTCTTCTCTTTCCCCTTCATCTCGTCCCACGCCGCGAACGCCCGCCTCATGTGCGGGATGGTTATCGAGCCGCCGACGACGAGGCCTATCGCCATGGTCTCCTCGAACTCCGCGTCGCTGACCCCCTCCTCCTTGCAGCGGATTGTGTGGTACTTGATGCAGTCGTCGCAGCGCAGTACGAGGGAGGCCACGAGCCCGAGCATCTCCTTCTCCTTCGCCGGGATGGCGCCCGCCCTGTACGCCTGCGAGTCGAGGCTGTAGAACCTCTTGATTGCCTGCCCGCCGTATTTCATCACTATCTCGTTCAGCCTCTCTCGCTCTGACTGGAAACCCTCGATTGTCATTCCGACCCTCGAGCGTGAATGGGATTTCGGCATAAAAAGGCGCACTCAGAGATATATATTAATATGCGGACGCGCATATCCCCTCCCAATGACGGATGGGACGGATCAGCCGAAGAGGGCCGTGCCGCCCACGAGTAGTTTGAAGCGCGTCGAGTGCCCGTACTGCGGCGGCAGGATGCTGGCGAGCAGGAAGAGCATGCTCCAGGGCATCGCGGTCTACTGGCAGAAGCCATGGGGATCCACCCTGAAGATGGACGAGCCCGTCGTCCCGCTGGCGTGCGTCGAGTGCGGCGCGGTCGTGATGGCGCTGAGGGACGCCGCGCGCGTGTCGAGGGAGTGGCAGGCGCTGACACCTGAGGAGCGCAGCAAGGTGGATTCGGAGCAGTAGCCGAAGAGATATTTTGGAAAGGGGTCTGCCTACAGCACGAAGACCGCTGCCGCGACCGTCGTGGTCCAGAGGCCGTTCTTGTCGCCGACCGCGCTCTGAGTGATGTTCGACGTGCGGACGATCCTGCCGTCTATCTTGAAAATCTCCTTCTTCGAGTCGTAGGAGTCGTCGATGTCAAATTCAATGCCGTATGTGGAAGACAGCATCTGCGCGGCCAGGTCCTCGGCGTAGTCCCCCGCGACCTTCTCAGTCTGCCCGAAGGAGTGGTGCTCGCTCAGGTAGCCGTAGTGCTCCTCGTGCGCCGGCAGCGCGATGCCTATCGAGGACGCGATGAGCCGGTTCGGCTCGTTGGAGCTGTTGTCGGCGAGGACGCAGAACGTGATCTGCCCCGGGTGCATGAGGCCCAGCCCCTTGGCCCTGGTGATTATCTTGCAGCCGGGCGGGAAGATGCTCGACACCCGGACGAGGTTGAACTTCTCTATGCCGGCGTTCCTGAGGGCGACCTCGAAGCTGCTCAGCTTTTCCTTGTGCTTTCCCACCCCCTTCGTGAGGAACAGGAACCTGGGGAGGTTCAGTGGACGCGCCGCGTCAGTCATGCAGGAGAATATGGCGCTACGTATTTAAAAATGGTGCCACGAGATTGAAAACGGAATACAGGCAGGGAGAAAAAAAGTTAAGGAGGCGCGAACATTCCAATGCGTCAGGGAGCGTGTAATATGCCAAAGAAGCAGGTCCGGGGAAGGAAGGGGAACAGGCTCGGCGTCAGGATGTGGTACGCCGGTATCAGGGTGAAGGATCTCGAGGGATCGCTGAGGTTCTACAGGGAGGCGCTCGGCTTCAACGTCATCTTCCGGGGGCGCATGCACACGCACGAGGGCACCTACGTCCAGATGTCCACGCCGACGGGGAAGCAGATACTCGAGCTGAACTGGTACCCGGAGACGAGCGAATACTTCGAGCCATACAAGAACGGCAGCGAGCTCGACCACCTCGGCTTCTACGTGAGCGATGTCAAGGCGCAGTACGAGCGCCTCCTGAGGTGCGGGTGCGAGAGCGCCGTCAAGCCCTTCAACCACGGGGTGTACGACCTGGCCTTCGTCAAGGACCCCAACGGGATATGGCTGGAGCTGATGGGGCGGGCGAAGAGGAAAAAAAGGGACTAACCGTAGCCGTCCATCTCGTAGATTATCGGCGTGGATTTCGAGATGCATTCGTTCTTGTGGCGCACGAAGTCCTTGATGGTGTTCCCAAGTATCGTCGCGTTGATTGCGCCGACCAGCTCGCCTATCGGCCGCTGGCCGCAGAAGAACTTGAAGGTCGGCACGCCCATGATCCCGTACCTCGCTGCGATGGCCTGGCTCTCGGCGACGTTGATGCGCGCGAAGAGCGCGTACTTCTCCAGCTCGATGGCCAGCGCCTCGTACACGGGCCTCATCGCCATGCAGTTCACGCACGTGTTTGTGTAGAACTCGACGATGGCGAGCTTGTCCGCGCCCTCGAGCGACGAATCGAAATTGCCCTCGGTAAGCTCCTGCACCGCGCCTGCCATTGTAATCCTCGCTGTCTTCATGCCGCTCCGCGCATTTATAATTATTCCATGCTTTCGTAAGAGAGTATCGCCCGCTCCAGCTCGTCGAAGGTGTCCACGAGCAGGTCGGCGCCGGCCTCGCGCATCTCCCCGCTCCTGCCGTATCCCCAGGTAACGCCGATTGCCCTACTCCCGGCGGCCTTCCCGGCGAGGATGTCGAAGCGCGTGTCTCCGACGACGATAGTATTTTCAGGCTTCGTCCCGAGCGCCTTGCACGCCCCCCATATCGCCTCCGGAAAGGGCTTGGGCCTCTCGACCTCGTCGTCCCCGAGCACTGCTCTTACCGGCGGCGCCATGTCGTACGCGCCGACGATGGTGCGCGCCACTCGTCCCAATCGCATCGTCACTATCGCCATCTGCACGTCCTTCGCTGCCAGGCGCTTGAGCATGCGGTGGGCGCCCGGGTAGGCATTCGTGTCCTGCTGGAATGTGGCGAGTTGCAGCTCGCGGTAATCCTTGAAGGCCGGCTCAACGTCTTTTATCCGCTCCGCGAGGATGTCCCTGAACTTCCGCCCTATCTGTGGCCTCAGCTCCGCGTCGTTGAGCGGCGCGGAGCCGTACTTGACGAGGATGGCGTTCAGGCAGCGCTTTATCGTCGGCATCGAGTCCAGCAGCGTCCCGTCCAGGTCGAAGACCACGCCTTTCATCGGCCGGCAATCGGGCGCCAGCGTAATAGGCTTTCCCCGGGAATCAGTATATACCATTATAAAGGAAAGCTTTATCAACCCTTATAAACTACACGATGACGAGAGGGTGTAAGTCTTGTCCGAGGTAAGCATAGAGAACATCGTGGCATCGACGGAACTCGCGAAGAAGCTCGACCTCACGCAGGTCGCTCTCGCGTTGGAGGGGGCGGAATACGAGCCGGAGCAGTTCCCCGGCCTGGTATACAGGATAAAGGAGCAGCGCACCGCGATGCTCCTCTTCCGTAGCGGGAAGGCCAACTGCACCGGGGCGAAGGACCTGAAGAGCGTCGAGTCGACAATCAAAACGGTGATCGACAAGCTCAAGAGGGCCGGCCTGCCGGACGTGAACAGGAACCCGCAGATAACCGTCCAGAACATAGTGGCGGTCTACGACCTCAAGACCGAGCTCAACCTCAACGCCATCGCGATCACCCTGGGCCTCGAGAGGGTAGAGTACGAGCCAGAGCAGTTCCCGGGCCTCGTCTACCGCGTCGAGAAGCCAAAGGTCGTCATGCTCCTGTTCGGCTCCGGCAAGGTCGTGTGCACCGGCGCCAAGACCGTCCAGGACATAGAGAAGGGCGTGGAGACTCTGAAGAAGGAGCTGAAGACCGCCGGGCTGCTGCACTGAGCCCGAGGGCCAGGGGTGGGCTTGTCCTTCATGGGCGCAGCGGCAATGGCGCTGCCGGCGTCAGTGGCGGCGATTCTATTGTTAATAGCGATTGCACCGGCCATCTCCATGCCCGCGAGCGGAGGGACGAGGGCCGGGTCGGAGGGGACCGCCGTCGTTGGCCACATAACGCAGGACACCACGTGGTTCCTGCCAACATACATAGGGGAGGTGGGCGCAAGCCCGTACAGGATCCTCGGCAACGTGACCATAGACCAGGGGGTCACTCTCACAATACAGCCAGGTGTCCAGGTCCTGGTGTCGAAGGGCGCGTCCATCTACGTCGAGGGGGCCATGTGGGCCAACGGCACGACCCTGAGCCACATCACCTTCCTCTCGTACAAGTGGCCGACCGGGATGAACTACTCCGATTGGGAGTCCGTGCAGTTCAACGGCTCGAGCTACGGCTCGCTGAACTACTGCGACATCAGCTACTCGGACAACGGCGTCGTCGTGCTGGGCGGCTATGTGTGGATCGACAGGTCCACATTCACCCTCAACAAGAACCAGGGAGTCAATTGCAGCATTAACGGCTATGTCTCGCTCTCGAACTCCTCCTTCTCCTCACCAGTCTACGCCGACATCGTTGTCTATGCGCCCGCCAAGGCCCGCATAGAGGGGTGCACCTTCACGAGCCTGCAGCACTGCGTCATCCTCTTCGGTGAGGGCATCGTCGGCAACAACAGCTTCGGCGAGCCCTGCAGCGTGGGCGTGCTCTGCTCGAACTCCAGCTCCTACGTCGGCGATAACCACTTCGTCAACTGCATAGACGGCGTGTTCGTCTTCGAGGCCGACCCGGTCGTGCATAACAACACATTCATCGGCTGCCGGGGGAACGGCACGAGGTTCTACAATTCGTCGGCGTTATTCACCGACAACACCTTCGCGTCGAACGGCGCTGCCGTCGACATACCGTACAACTCGCGCGGCGTGATAGCCAACATGAGCGGCAACGTCGCAAACGGCATAGACCTCAGCACGATTTACTACATGGGCCTGAAGTGGGTCAACATTTCCGGCGCGTTCATCGACTCCGGCTGGAGCGACCCGAACAACAACTACTACGGCAACATCACCGCCCAGGGGAGCATGACGTTCTACAAGTGTGGCCGCGTGAGGATAGACAACTCGACCATACGCAACAACTGGAACGGCGTCTATGCCGTCGGCACCAACCTGCTTGTGCGCGACTCCGTCATCACGGGCATGGTCGAGGGCGCCATCGCGACCGAGGACGGGTGCGAGGTCCAGCTCATCAATGTCAACCACGACTCGCCGTTCAGGATAAAGGACGACCTCTCGACAGTGGACGAGTGGCAGTACCTCCGCGTGCAGGTCAGGAACGAGACCTTCGCGCCCATCCAGGGGGTCAGGGTAGACGTGAAGGAGGAGGGCGTGCCGTTTGCCAGCGTGCAGACGGGCGCCGACGGCAACACATCATGGCTCACGGTCAGGCAATCGTTCGTGTCGATCCTCGGCTCCGTCGAGCCGGTCATCACAGTCAACGTCTCTTACGGCGGCATGGCGTTCGGGGACAACCCGAGGCAGCTGCAGGTCAACAAGACCACCCAGATGGTCTTCACCGACCTCGGCGACATCTGGCCGCCGCTCGTCAGCGGGAGCGGCATCGCCTCAGGCGCGGTCGGCGTGAAGAGCGGCCAGCCCATCGCGATAGCGTTCTCCGAGGCCATGAACAGGACTTCGGCCGAGCAGGCGTTCTCCATAACGCCGGCGGTAACGGGTAAATTCGCCTGGGACGGCCTGAACCTGACGTTCACGCCGGACGCTGGGTACAACTACAGCTCGCAGTACACGGTCACAATCACCACGGCGGCGACTGACCTGCGCGGGAACCCCCTTGCGCAGCCATGCTCCATCACCTTCACGACCGAGGAATCGCCGGCGGCGCACGAGGCCGAGTACTACACGATGTACGCAGTGATGGCCATCGTCGCAGTCCTCGGCGCAATCGGTGCAGCGCTTTACCTGAAGAAGAGAAAATAAAACCTTGCGCACTCGCCGGAATCAAAACGAGCTATCTGGTCTGGACAGCTTTTTCCGTCAGCCTATGCCTTATTATAGCCGCCGGCGTTTTCAGACCAGGTGCTAGAATGAAAGTCCGCAGGGCCACTAGGAAGGACAGCGGCGAGATCGTGAACATGGCTTGCGAGTTCGAGATGTACCTCCTGAAGATAGACAACGCTCTCATCCAGGAATCGCCGCCGAAGGCCACGTTCCGCAAGTTCCTTTCCAAGGGGCTCGATGACGGCCACCACGCCGTCTTCGTTGCGCAGGACGGCAAGAGGCTCGTCGGCTTCGCGGACCTCTGGGTCATCCCCGAGTTCCTGCACGGAGGCATGAGCGGCTACATGACGAACCTTTTCGTGCGCGACGGCGTCCGCGGCAAGGGGGTGGGGCGGGCGCTGCTGGCGCAGGTCGTCAGGGAGGCGAAGAGGCGCAAGGTCGTCGCCCTCCACGTGCCGGTGAAGCCCAAGAATGCCAAGGCCGTCGCGTTCTACCGGAAGATGGGCATAGACGAGCAACTCTACATGATGGAGACGAGGCTGGACCGGTGACATTTCTTCTGGTCATCCACTTTCATAGATGCAGCCGTGTTATCCATGCAATCTATAATATATCATTTTCTACGAAACGGTAATATCAAGGGTCTGGAATAACCCGCTGAGGGGAATTGCATGGTCAGAATCGCATTCGGGGACAAGGTGAAGTTCGTCCACCCGCCGCATTTCAACAAGATTCCGGGGGAGACGAAGTTCCCCGCTTTGGCGGGGATAACGACCAAGGCGAATCATCCACTCGACAAGACGAGCGGGATGTCCGACGTAGATGCGAGATACGAGGCCGGGACGCTCAGATGTTCCGACTCGCAGGCCTGCTACTGCATCCTGCGCCCGGACGGCTTCTTCGCCATTCTCTACGAGAAGCATCTTGTGGGGAATGTCAACGTGGCGTTCTTCATAGACATCAAGACCGGCGAGAAGTTTGCCGCGGAAGCCGCCCTGTACTTCTCCTTTCCTTGGAGCCAGGTGCGCGGTTTCAGGCAGACCGAGAGCGCTGGTGACGTGAGGATAGCCATAGAACTCAACCATTTTCACGTCACGCTCGAGGCGATAACGACTATAAATTTCCCGAGAGCCGAGGACAACCAGCAATTCGCCTGGACGTGCGAGGAGTACTATTCACGCATGGGGCTGAAGGCGGAGAAAGCGATTCTATTCAAGACTTACCAGCGTCCCCTAGCCGACTACCTCGAGAAAATATTTATTAAGAGGGTGAACAACGGGCTGATAAAGAGAGCCGCCCCATTCAGGTACCCGGTGTGCGACGAGCATAGAGTCACGGCGATCTACTCTGGGCAGGTTAACAAATACCTCTGTCCGAAATGCAACAAAGACCTGACGGACAAGCTCCCCGCGGAAATATGATGCGCCGATTATCATCAAGGCGATGGATTAGGCTCAACTCTCCCACACCTTGGGGGCCATCGCTATCCTGACGGATAGCTTACATATACCCCATCGCCCTTTGGGAGCCTCTCATGGCTGGACAGCCTGCCGTGGGGCCCACTCCGAAGAAAGGGCTTCAGCCCCCAAAAGGATCGACGGAGACCGAGGAGCTTCTATCAATCCCAACAGAGGATTTGCTCAAAAGGCTCGACACCTCTCCGAACGGCCTCTCGCGCAAGGAGGCCGTGGAAAGGGCCGAGAGGTACGGGTACAACGAGATAGCGCGGAAGAAGAAGCGCACGGCGGCGGTTGAATTCCTCTCTCACTTCGCGAGCCCCCTCGTCATTATCCTGATGGTGGCCGGCGCGATCACCATCTATTTCGGCGAGATCGTCGAGGCCGCCATAATATTCACGATAGTCACCATAAGCATAGCCCTCGACTTCTACCAGGAGCGGAGGGCCGAGAAGGCCGCCGAGATGCTCGGGGAGAAGGTGCGCACCACTGCAACGGTCCTGAGGGACGGGGAGCGGCGCGAGGTGAAGGTCGGCGAGATTGTCCCCGGGGACGTGGTGCACCTCTCGGCCGGGGACATGGTGCCGGCGGACTCGCGCCTCATCGCGGCCAGGGACCTGTTCCTGAACCAGTCGGCGCTCACGGGCGAGGCGTACCCCATCGAGAAGAGCGCGGCCGCGCTCTCGGAGAAGGGTGGCTCGCTCACGGACTGGAGCAACCACGCCTTCATGGGCACGTCCGTGGTCAGCGGCACTGGCACGGGCGTCGTTCTTAAAACCGGGAGGGGGACTGAGTACGGCAAGATAGCGGAGAAGCTGGTGGCGCGCCCGGTCGAGACGGAGTACGAGCGCGGCATACGGAGGTTCGGCTACCTGATAATGCAGGCGACGCTCTTCCTGGTGGTCTTCGTCTTCTTCGTCCGGGCGCTGCTGGGCAGGGACATCCTTGACTCCCTCCTCTTCGCAGTCGCGCTCGCCGTGGGGCTCACGCCGGAGCTGCTGCCGATGATAATGTCCGTGAACCTGTCGAAGGGCGCCATCAGCATGGCCAAGAAGGGGGTCATAGTCAAGCGCCTGCCCTCCATCCAGAACTTCGGCAGCATGGACGTCCTCTGCACGGATAAGACCGGCACGCTGACAGAGAACAAGGTCATCCTCCTCTCGCACATCGACCTGGAGGGCAATTCCGACGAGACGGTCCTGCTCTATTCGTACCTGAACAGCCACTACCAGACGGGGCTGAGGAGCCCGCTCGACGAGGCCGTGCTGAAGCACGGGAAGGTGGACATCCGCGCGTTCGCGAAGGTGGACGAGGTCCCGTTCGACTTCAAGAGGCGCCGAGTCTCAATCGTCGTCGAGCGCGATGGGCGCAAGGTGATGATAACGAAGGGCGCGCCCGAGGAGATAGCCCGCATCTCCAACAGGTTCGACAAGTCCGAGAAGGTCATGGAGCTTACCGACGGCCTGAGGGCCAGGCTCGAGCTCAAGTTCAGGGAGCTGAGCGAGGAAGGATTCAGGGTACTGGCAGTCTCCTACAAGGAAATGGACGGGTGCCAGGCGTACTGTACGAGCGATGAGTGCGAAATGGTCTTCCTGGGATTCATAGTCTTCCTGGACCCGCCGAAGAAGACGGTGAAGAAGGCCCTGGAGATGCTGCGCAGGTCGGGCATCGAGGTCAAGATCCTCACCGGCGACAACGAGCACGTGACCAGGAACGTCTGCAAGCAGATTGGCATGGACATCAAGGGCGTCGTCCTTGGCTCGGATATTGCCGAGGCGCCGGACACGGCCCTCGCGAGGATAGTGGAGGGAGCGAACATCTTCGCAAGGCTCAGCCCCGACCAGAAGAACAGGGTCATCGTCGCGCTCAAGGCCAACGGGCACGTCGTGGGCTATCTGGGCGACGGCATGAACGACGCCCCGTCCCTCAAGAGCGCGGACGTCGGGATATCGGTCAACAACGCCGTCGACGCGGCCAAGGACTCGGCGGACATCATCCTCGTGCGGAAATCGCTCATGACGCTGGAGGAAGGCGTGCTCGAGGGGCGCAAGACCTTCGGGAACACGATGAAGTACGTCATGATGGGGACGAGCTCGAACTTCGGCAACATGTTCAGCGCTGCGGGCGCATCGCTCTTCCTCCCGTTCCTGCCGATGATGCCGACCCAGATACTGCTAAACAACCTGCTGTACGATTCCTCGGAGCTCGCCATCCCCACGGACGAGGTCGATGCCGAGTACATCGCCCGGCCGCGGAGATGGGACATAGGCTTCATACGAAAGTTCATGCTCGTCCTCGGCCCAATCAGCTCGATATTCGATTTCTTGACGTTCGCGCTGATGATACTGGTCTTCCACGCGCTGGACAACCCAGCGCTCTTCCAGACCGCATGGTTCGTGGAATCTCTGTGCACCCAGACCCTGGTCATATTCATCATACGAACTCATATCTCGCCCTTCTACAGCAGCAAGCCCAGCCGCACGCTGATTGCGAGCAGCCTGGCCATTGTCATATTCGCGATGCTCATCCCGTTCACCCCGCTGGGGGCGCTATTCGGCTTCACCCCGCCGCCGCTCGTGTTCTACGTCGCGCTGGCCGGCATGGTCGTCGTCTACCTGATGCTCGCCGAGATAGTCAAGGAGTGGTTCTACAAGCATTACAGCGAGGGCTTCAAGATATCGAGCACTCAAAACGGCAGCACTGCGTGATGTGATTGTTTAGTAGCGATTCAACCAGTGAACTGAAAGCGCAATTCGATACATTAATCAATCCGAGAATTGCGCCCCCACTTCGGAATTGTACCACCGCTGTGGTTCAATCAGTGAACTGGAAGCTCAATTCGATTCAGGATAATTAGTCAGAGAATTGAGCCCCGCAGCCAGGGCAGTACTGGTCGTCCTTCCCGACGTCGGCGCCGCATTGCGGGCAGAGGAAGGCCGTCCCCTCGCCGCGCGCCCGGTCGAAGACGGCGCCGCACTCGCAGCTCCCGGCGTTCTCGTCTATCTCCCTGTCGCACTCGGGGCACCTGAACTCCTCGGCCTCCATGTCGTCCGAGAACTCGACGCCGCAGCCCGAGCATCTATCGGCCTCCGCATCCTGCAATGCGCCGCAGAGGGGGCAGGCGGCCTCCATGTCCGAATCAGTAAATGCGACTCCGCATTCGCAAGACCTCGCCGAGGCATCAAGGATTCTCGCGCACTCGGGGCACGCGAACTGCCCGTCCTCGGCGAACCTTACTCCACATTTAGGGCACGATACCGCATCGGTATCGAGGGGCTCGCCGCATTCCGGGCACTCGAAGGACGCCTCGACCTCCAGCGCTTCCGTCTGCCGTGCGAGGCTCGCCTCGGCCTCGAACTTCTCCTTCAGGCGCAGGTACGTGGCCTCGGATATGTGCGCGGTCAGGAGGCGCTCCTCCAGCAGCGCGAGCTTCTCGGATGGCGAAAGGCGCTGGCCTCTCGCCGCTTGAATTGGCATGATAGGCGGTTGGGGGTGCGAAGATACATCATGAGTTGAGGTGGCTTGGATGTCCCGGTCCTCGATCGAAGGGGCGGTTCCCGGCTCGACGCGCATCCTCTCCTCCATCGGGGTGCCGCATGAGACGCACGAGCCCACGCGGAAGGCGCAACTGACGTGGTAGAGCTTGCCGCAGTCGCATACCGCAAGCGGCAGCCCGCCCTTGACCTCCCCCAGGCAGATGCCGCAGAGCCTGATGGTCTCGGTCCTGGCCACGACGCTTGGCTTCCTGTAGGTGTGGGCTACCGGGCGCGTCATAGGTTGGAGGATGGGGCGGGGGGAGAAAAGGTTTCTCCTACTCTATTTTACCCCCGCAGCTTGAGCAGAACGCCGCCTTTGCCTGGTTGGGCGCCCCGCACTTCGAGCAGAATTTTTGGCCAGGCCGCTGGTCTGCATTGGGCTTGGGTACGGTCATGGCCGCGGCCATCTCCATGTAGTCCTCTTTCTTTTTCTCCTTGAGCGCGTATTCGATGATCTCCTGGGAGAACTTCCGGACGGCGATGGGGTCCTCGACGCCAATCAGCATGACGTTTCCCAGCCCAACGGCGACGCCCGGTCCGCCCCAGCCGAAACCGCCGCTGAAAGCCGAGCCTGCCATCCCCCCGCCGCCCAGTCCCGCCGTCGCAAAGACTATCGAGCCGTACCCGAACATTTTCCCGGCCAGCCCCTGGATCATCGTCACGTTCTGGATCTTGTCATGGTTGCAATCGACTATCGCCTTGGCGAATATCCCGGAGGTGGTCACGACCCGCCTGCTTGTAATGGCATAGCTCGTGTTCTTCCAACGGAAGTATGCGAAGAGAATCGAGGCGATCATAATGGCGGAGAAAATGATTATGGGCACCAGGCACGTGTACAGGAATTGCTGCGTGGCGGAGTAAATGAAGACGAGCTCGAAAAACGCGAAGATCAGAGCCAGTATCAGGAAGATGAACGCTCCGATAACGCCCATGTAAAACGAAACCTTGCTGGGCTGCCCTTCCCAGTATATGACCTCGTCCTTGCCCAGGAAATCCCTCGGGAAAATGCCAGGCTTCGAGCCTGGCGGCGCACGCACCGGCGGCGGATATGGCGATGACATGTTACCCTCGCGCCTCATCGGCAAGCTATTATTTAAATGTTCCAGGAAGCGGTCAACCGAAGAATTAGGGCTTACCTTTTGCCCGTGCTGCACGATTCGCACGAGCCCGAGCGCGGGTCGAGGTGCATCTGGCACGTCGTCCTGCCGCAGAGCCTGCAGACCGTCAGCGCGGGCCTGGCGCACTCGTGGCAAAGGCCTGCCATGCTCACGCTCTCAGCTCCCCTATAGTGGTCACGCGCTCGGCGAAGGCGCTGTGCTTGTGTATCGACTCCTCGCTCTCGCTGCGGACGGATATCCCGACGTCGTCGGGCAATCTGGGATAGCGCGCCAAGACATGGCCGAGTATGTCCCGCACCACGTCCTCGACGAACTTGGGGTTCGCGTGCGCGGCGTAGACGAGCGCGGCCTCGTCCTTGCGCTTGAGTATCTCGCGCGTGGGCGTGCTGAGCGCGCCCTCGACGATTTCTATGAGCGTGTCGGCCTCTATGTCATGGCCATCGGGCACGTCGAGCCTGAGCATGGCGACGTTGCGCTGGTTGTGGGTGATGGCCGGGAGCTTCGACAGCGCCCTTGAATGCTCAGGGTGCTTCCCTCGCATGTGCTCCCTGACGCCCTCCATGGCGCACGGGCAGGCGGTCATGCCGACGACTTCGACGCCGATGGACTTCTTGACCTTCGCGGACCTGCCGTCGCGCGTCCCCTTGGCCGATGCGGTGAGCCTGTAGACCTCGGTGGTCTTCCTTCCGGACGGGGCCTTCTTGTCAAGGAAATAGTCCGCGGCGACCTGCACCTCCGCGCTGGAGGCGTAGTCGTGCCGGCGGAGGAGCTCGGCGGCCAGGCCCTTCGCCAGGTCCTCCAGGCTCTTCCCGGGCTTTGAGAACGTGCGGTCGACGGCCTCGTCCAGCACTTCCACGTTCCGCGACATGTGCGAGCCCTTCTGCGTCGCCGGGAGGTCCACGTACATGTCTATCGTGGCCGTGAGCATGACGGTCTTCCCGGGCCTCTCGATGCTGATGGGCTTCTTGACTCCGGTCACGCCGACCCTCGTGAGCTTGAAGCGCGCGCTGGGCCTCCGGCTCTGGACGTCGCTGAGACGCTCTTTCCCGCCTTTGTCTCTCACGGCCTGCAATCGGCGCGTGGGTGATAAGCCTTTTCCTCTCCGCGGCATGCATCGGTGCTACTGCTGCCACGAGGTATGCCCGGAGAAGGCAATCGAACTCCGATGGGACGCAAAAGGTCTTAAGGCCGAGAGCGCATCGGAGCGCCGTGTCCCTGACAGTCTACCACGCCGACGCTTTCACAGACGAGCCGTTCAAGGGGAACCCGGCAGCGGTCTGCATTCTGCCATCGGGACGCAGCCCCGCTTGGATGCAGAACGTGGCCATGGAGATGAACCTTTCAGAGACGGCTTTCCTGGCGAAACGGAAGAATGGGTGGGGATTGCGCTGGTTCACGCCGAAGGCCGAGGTCGAGCTCTGCGGCCACGCCACACTGGCCAGCGCGCACGTCCTCTGGGAGGCGAAGATGCTGAATCCCCGCCAGATGGCGCGGTTCCACACGGCGAGCGGCCTGCTGACCGCTGTGAGGAAGGGCGAGTGGATCGAGATGGACTTCCCCAGGGAGGACGCGCGCGGTGCGAAGGCCCCCAAAGGCCTTGCCAAGGCTCTTGGCGCGACCCCTCTGTACGTCGCGAGGAACCGCAGCAGCTATCTTGCGGAGCTCGATTCTGAGGAGGTCGTCCGCCAGCTAGAACCGGACTTCGCTCTGATGAAGACCTTGCCATTGGGGCGCGTCATGGTGACCGCGCGGTCTAAGGACGCCAAGTACGATTTCGTCTCGCGATTCTTCGCCCCGGGCGTCGGAGTGAACGAGGACCCCGTCACCGGCTCGGCGCACTGCTGCCTCGGGCCGTACTGGCAGGGGAAGCTCGGCAAGAGCGAGCTCGTCGGATATCAGGCATCGGCGCGGGGGGGTATCGTGAAGGTCAAGGTGGGCGCGGGCCGGGTGTACTTGCAGGGGAAGGCCGTGACGGTGATGAAGGGCGAACTGATATATGCTTGAAATGACAAAATAGCATGCTCTTCTGGAACCCCTTCTCTAAATCACCCTGCGCTTCTTTACAGTCTTGGGCGCCGCTGGCTGTTCTGCTGGCTTCGGCGACTCGGTGACATTGGCCTTGTTCGCCTCTATGGTCGTCCCGCAGAGGTAGCACATCACGGTCCCCGCGTCCAGGGGCGACTGACACCCCGGGCACGGGAACTGGCCGCCAGCGTCTGGGGCCGCGACAGGCGCCGCCTCAACTTCCGCGGGCGCCGTGGCAGGCATAGTCTCAATCCCCGCCGGCGCCGCAGGAGCGGGGGACGCATCTGCTGGCTGCGCGGGGGGACTCTGCCCGCATACGAAGCAGAGCGCGGCGTCCTTGTCAATCTCAGTGTGGCAGTTCGGGCACTCCCTTTGCCCGCGCGGAGGCTCAGCGGCCGCTTCGGGGGCCGGTGCGGGAGCCGCCGGTGCCTGCCCGATCCTCTCGCCGCACACGTAGCAAAGCGTGGTCCCTTCCTCGAGGATTGTATGGCATCCGGGGCACTCTACGTCCCCGCCAGCGAGCTCGGGCATCGCGGCCGGTGGCGCGGGGGCCTCCTCCCGCACGATTTGAATCCCGTCGGTTGCGACGGGCTGCTCTGCCATCGCCTGGACGTCATCGAGCCCGGCCTGCCCCGATGCGAGCCTCCTCTCCCCATCGCTGACCTTCTGCTCAGCGTCCCTTAGCCATGTCTCCTTTGACTGTAAAACCCTCTCCCTCTCGACCAGCTCGGCCTCCCTCTTCGACATTGACGATTCCAGAGCAGCCAGCTCCACTTTCCTGGCGTCGAGCTGCTGGCTCCCTTCCCGTGCCTTGCTCTGCTCGCCGGCGAAGCGCGCCTCGAGCTCCGACAGGGCCGTCTCCCTCTCGGCGAGCTCCGTCTCCCTCTGCTTCAAATTGGTTTCAAGAATGGTGAGCCTCTCGCCCTTCTGGCTCAGGTGGGCGCCCTGCTCCTTCGATTTCTTTGTCTCCTCTTCGAGGAGCGCTTCCCTGTCCTGTAGGTCCTGCCCCATCTGCTTGAGCGCTTCCTCGCCCTTCGCCAGCTCGGCCGAGCGCGCGGCGAGCTCGGCCTCTCTCGCGTCGATGGATTGGCGCAGCTCCTCTGAGGACTGGAGATCCTTCTTCAGGCTCTCCTCCCTCTCTGAAATGGATGAGATGCTCTGCTCGACCTCGGCCTCCCTCTGCGAGACGGCCTCCTCCTTCTCGGCGAGGGATTTCTCGCGCGCCTCGAACTCCCCGAACCGGGACTCGACGTCCGCCGTTCGCTTGTCGAGCTCGCCCTCCTTCCGCGACAGCGCCGCCTCCTTCTCTGAGAGAGTATCATCCATCTCTGAAAGCTGCGAGGATTTCGCCTGATGGTCCTCCATCCCCCTTGCCAGGGCGGCCTCCTTCTCCCGGATTGCGCCCTCCCTCTCCGCGAGAAGCGCTTCTTTCCCTTCGAGGGATTTCTCCCTCGGCTCGATCTCTGCGACCTTCGAATTGTAATCGGCGAGCCTCGATGAGACGTCGTTCTCCATCGCGGCCAGCTCGTTCTCCCTCTGCGAAAGCGCTCCCTCCTTCTCCTTGAGCTTGGCGGCCTCCATCCTGGCCTCGCTCATCCCCCGTTCGAGGTCGGCCTCCCTCTCCCTCATTGCGGCGTCCCGCTCGGACAGGGTCGCTTCTTTCTCGGTGAGCGCGGACTCCATTTTGGTCAGCGCGGCCTCCTTCGAGCCTAGCTCGCCGAGCTTCGATTGGATTTCAGATGACCTTGAGCTTATCTCACCCTCGCGCTCCTCGATGGCCTCTTCCTTCTTCGATATGGCGCCGTCACGCTTCTCCAGCTCGGCCGCCCTGGCGATGTCGGCCTCGGCCTGGGCCTGAAGGGAGCGCTCCCGCTCCCCGAGCGCGTCCTCGCGCTTCCCGGCCGCGGCCTCCCTCTCCGAGAGGTCTTTCTCCTTCGACGCTATGAACTTCTCGCTCTCCGCCAGGCGGCGCTGGATGCCGGAGAGCTCGGTGTTCTTGTCATTCAGCTCGAGCATCCTGCGCTCGAGCTCGTCCCTCTTTGAATCGAGCGAAGCACCTGTGGCCAGAAGCGCTTTTTCCTTCTCGGACAATGCGGCCTCGCGCTTCTTCATCTCGTCCAGGTGCTGGATGAGCCTGTCCCACGATGCCCCCTCATCGGCCATGAGTTTCGCGCCCTAGATTATAATAATATATATATAATACTTGACAATATCTAATATATGTCTAAGAATATGAACACAGTTGTGCATGGGATCTTTGCGCGAGCCCTTTGCTTGGAGTGAGGGCGAGTAATTAATTTCTACATGATTCCTCACCTTCACTTTGGACTCGCTTTTTTCAGTCTGGCCAGCGAGTCCTCGTCCAAATCTCATATCGATGTAAAAGAAAGAATGGGCCCTCTGCTGATAACTCGGATTTCTCCGGAAATCCTCGCACCTGACATGCTTCGCATGTCTTGGCTCGGATGAGACTGAGATATTGTAGTCCTCATCCTCGCTTCGGACTCGCTCTATGCGCGTTGGTTCCGAGTCCTCGTCCAAATCTCATCTCGATGTAAAAGAAAGAATGGGCCCGATGAGATTTGGACTCATGACCTCCCGGTTATCAGCCGGGCGCTCCAACCGAGCTAAGCTACGGGCCCTTTGTTGTTTATTTTCCGGAGCCGGGCCCTCCGCTTAGCTCTTTCCTCGGCGAGGTTCCGTGAGTGTGGTCCTCGCCTCGGACCGGGCTAAGCGACTTGCTTAGCCCTTTCCGCGAGAGGACGAATTCTGCTCGCACATCTCGCGGAACCGAGCCAAGCTACGGGCCTGACGGTGTCTGTAAGGGATTTGAGAGCGATAAATGCCTCTGGTCATTTAACTGTTGCTATCACTGGTCCGGGGGTGGGGTTGTCTGCGCGCGGTCCTTCGGGCGCGAGGATAGCCCGTGCATTATCTCCGTCTGTATCTCCTGGATGTCCAGGAGGCGCTGCCACTGGCGCATCAGGAGGTGGTCCATCTTCTCGTTGAGGTGCCTGACCTCCAGCTCGGCCTTCAGGTTCACCCTGTAGTCCTGCTCGGCGTGCAGCCTGTCCCTCATCGCCTGCCTGTTCTGGCTCATCATGATGATGGGCGCCTGGAGCGCGGCCAGCGTCGAGAGGAAGAGGTTCAGGAGGATGTACGGGTACGGATCGTAGGGACGCGCCAGGAGCGCGAAGGAGTTAATGGCTATCCATGTGAGTATGAACGCGCCGAACATCGCGATGAACGTCCAGCTCCCGCCGAATGCCGCGAACTTGTCGGCCACCTTCTCGCCCATGGTCCGCCTGCGCATGATGTCTGCATTGATGTCCCTGGACATGAGCTCCTGCTCCTGGATGCTCTTCAGCACGTCCCGCTCCAGCGCCGTCAGCTCCCCCTTCTCGGCCTCGAGGATGTGGCGCACGTACTCGGCCCTGAACCGGTTCAGGTCGTTTATGCAGATGTAGCCGTCGGGGGACCATCCGGGGTGCTTCCCGCGTATCACTTCGACTATCGGGGCGCGCACGGCGTCCCCCATGACTGCCTGGTCTTCCTCGATGACCTTCCCGCACATCTGGCAGACTACAGTACCGTCCTTGGGCAACCCCATCGCCTCCATGTTTCCTGTCTGGTGAAGACGTGCGCGTAGAAATATCTGCCGACGGCGCGGCCATCCCCCGGCCAAGCCCAACGCCCTCGTGGGCCCCGTCGGAGGCGTCCGGGCGGGACACATAACCTTTATAAAGGGAGGGTGTTTTATCGCCCTGCCCAATATATGACGCGCATCGAAAATGCAGGCGTCGGAGCAATAAAAAAAGGGGGCTACAGAAATGGAAGACACCGAATCAACTGGACGAAGCGGAGGAAAAGTAGAGTTTGAGACCATTCGCGCCGAGAAGGTACCTTTCGGCAAGAACAACTTCCTCGAGGTAGCGAGGAAGAAGGCGAAGACCGAGGACGGCTCCGTCAACGAGTTCATCTCGATATCCAGGGGATACTACCTCCCCGACGGCACGGAGCGGTTCAAGAGGTCTTTGACGATTCCGGATACTCCCGAGATCAAGAACTTCGTGTCGGAGAAGATAAAGTCGCTGTAGTGGCGCGCGGCGCCAACAGGATTGAGGGCCAATGTCAACGAAGGTCCTATCGGCAATCATCATCGCTATAGCGATAGTGCTCAGCTCAGT
The DNA here is from genome assembly GCA_016214785.1 of Methanobacteriota archaeon. Lineage (GTDB taxonomy): Archaea > Thermoplasmatota > Thermoplasmata > SG8-5 > JACRNV01 > JACRNV01. The sequence goes on along the minus strand of JACRNV010000058.1, from coordinate 3,583 downwards.
GACCGTGTCGTACGTGTTCGTCATGGACAAGCCGCACCAGACCATCACAACGTCCTCGCTCATCGTCGAGGACGGTGACGCGGTTTCGGTCGATTACATAGGCATGTTCAGCGACGGCAGGGTATTCGACACCTCGATGAAACCGGTGGCGGAGAACAACGCAGTCTATCCGAAGGCGATCAGCTTCTCGTCGAAGGGAACGTACTCCCCCCTCAACTTCACCATAGGCTCGGGGCAGATGATCGCGGGCTTCGACGCAGGCGTGCGCGGGATGCGCCCGAACGAGACGAAGACGATAACGGTCTCCCCGGACAAGGGGTACGGGACGCCCGACCCGACCAAGATAGTCACAAGGCCCTTGCGCATGATGGCCCCCGTCCTGGAGATAACCTACAACGAGTCCGACTTCAAGACGTACTACAACGTGACGGCCACCATCGGCGCGCACGTTGTGTCGAACCTCTGGCACTGGAACGCCACTGTCCAGTACGTAGATCCGCAGGGCATGGTCACCGTCAAGAACGAGCCCTTCATCGGCGAGGCATTCCCGTTCGGCGAGGGGCTCTGGAAGGGCAAGGTCATTTCCATCGACGAGTCCGCGAACGGCGGAGGCGGCATCATAATCATCGAGCACCAGCTCTCGCAATCAGACGTGGGCAAGATAACGGGGAGCGATTCCGAGAAGGGCCCCTACATCATAACCGGCGTCGACAAGGCCGCCGGGACATTCACGATAGACTTCAACCGCGAGGTCGTCGGCAAGACGCTGACGTTCCAGATAACGGTGCTCTCGATAACTAAGAAGGCCGCCTAGGCCTCCTCATAGTGCTTGCGAGCCTCTCGACCTTGTTCAGCACGTCGGCCGGGTTGCGCCCGAGGACCCTCATCATCGCTTCCTTGCCGTGCCCGCCGGCGTCCCAGATGATGTCCGGTATGTAGCCCGCGGACTCTATGGCTCTCGCCGTGCCCCAGGCCATTGTCCTCTTGTTCTTCGGCTCGTCCCTGCGGTCGAAGCTGCTCATCGACAGCTTCGCGCGCCGCGCCGCTTTGACTGCCGACTCGGAGTAGCGCACGTTTATCGCGCACCTCGCCCACGGCTCGTACTCCATCGCCGTGAGGACGACCCTGGCGATGTGCCTCGATACGCCGAAAGCCGGCGAGCCCATAGTCGACGGGATGCCCCCTTTCAGAATTATCCTCGAGTCCAGCGTGCAGACCTCGCGCATGTCCTTCGCGCCCCATATCGCGTAGGCGGCGTTGACGCCCACCTCCGGGACCAGATCGGGGACGAGGATGCCCAACAGCTCCGGTATGGCCGCGCGCATCTGCTCCGTTATCCTGTACAATTCTGCCTCCCTCACGACGCTCCTTATCGGGTTGAGCACGGTGGCGCTACCCAGTCTCTCGGCGTGCTCGAGGCTCGTGTGCAGCCTGTCCTTGGCGTGGCCGACGGCGTCCTTGAGCTCTTCTCCAAGCGCGATGTACCCGGTGATCAGAGAAGCGTACGTGCATCCGAGGCCCCTCGGGTGCGAGAGCGGGAGCCTTGGCGCCGCGAACTCGGTGACGAGCCGCGGCTCGACGAGGATGTCCGCGGCGAGCTTGCCCTTCATGTGCCCGCCCTTGACCAGGACGGCGCCCGCGCCGCCCTCTGTCAATAGCTTGTCGGCCGCGCGCTCCGCGTCGCTGTACGTGACGGCCTTGTTCCCCGAAAGGGCCTGAAGCTCCCTGAGGTTGGGCGTGACAAGGTCGGCGATGGGGAGTATGTTGTCGAAGAGGCTCTGGACCATCCCCTCCTCCGCGAGGGGGTTCCCTACCGATGCGGCGAGAACAGGGTCGACTATGATGGGGCATTCCAGGTCCTCGAGCTCCTTGGACACGGTCTTCGTTGTAGCCTTGGCGTATAGCATGCCGAGCTTGACGGCGTTGGGCTCGCCGTCCTCCAGGACGGCCCTTATCCCGTCGCGGATGACGTCCGGCTCTATTGGCACTATCCTGTCCAGCTTCGCGCTGCTCTCCAGGACTATCGATGTCGCAACCGGGGCGCACCCCATCCCCAGGGAGCCCAGGGAGCGCATGTCCGCGCCCAGCCCCGCGATGCCGCTCTGATCCAAGCCGCCGATTATCAGGACGCGCTTCATCTTTTCACCCCTGCCATCTCGATTACTTTCTCTAAATTCCCCTTGTGCCTCGCCAGGTAGTCCCTGGCCGGCGCGAGGATGTCCGCCACCTGCCTTGCCGTCGCGGATTTCAAATCCGATGGGTGGAGCTTGCCGTCGACGTAGGCGCTCTCCAGCTCCCCGTAGCTGGCGAAGTTGACGTCGCCGCCGAACTTCTCCGGCCTCTTGACTTCCAGTCTGCCCGCGCTCGGGAAGACGATGAACCTGCAGTGCTCCAGGACGGGGTTGCCCTCGGCCACCTTCGCCGGGCAGAAGGCCGCGTTCATCTTCTTCGCGATGTCCTCCGGCGAGTCGTGGATGAATATGCACGTCTCGGGCCGGGACTTGCTCATCTTGCTCTCCCCGGCGTCCATCCTCCCGCTCCCCTGGAGGCTCATCAGCAGCGGGGTGTGGATGGCGACGAACTTCCTCCAGCCAAGCTTTTCGGCGGCATCCCTCGCGAGCATGTGCGCGTGGCGCTGGTCCATGCCGCCGAGCGCGAGGTCGAGCTTCAAATGGAAGATGTCGGCGGCCTGCATCGCAGGGTATATGAGCTTGGAGGCGTCGGCGTCGGCCTCGTCCTCCTTCCTCCCCATGATGGTCATGGCGCGCTTTATTCTAGCCACGGATGATGACTTTGAGATGCGCAGGACCTTCTCCCAGTAGGTCCCGTCGTTGATGTACTCGCTGGTGGAGACGAATCTCACCTTCTCCTCGTCGCAGCCCAGCGCCAGGAAGGCGTCCTTGAGGAAGGCGCCGCTCGTCTTGATTGCGTCGATGTCGCCATCGTACTTATCGTTGATGAAAGCGTGCCAATCGGCCATAAGGACGATGAAATCGAAGCCCAGCGCCGTGAGGTCTTTTGTCTTGTTGGCAAAGATGAGGTGCCCAACGTGGAAGAGCCCCGAGGGCTCGATGCCGACGTAGGCGCGCTTCGGGCCGCTCCGCTCGAGAAGGGCGCGCGCCTCGTCCTCGGTCACTACCTCCTGCACGTTGCGCAGGAGCAATGCAAGCTTGTCCCCGGGGTCCATCGAAAGGCATACATACCAAGGGGTTAAGAGGATTTCGGTGGGCGGGTTATTCTCATGAAATATATTAATTTAGAAATGGGCCTCCTATATATTCATTGAACGTTCTCGAGAACATTATTTCATGTGCCGGATTCTCTTTGAAGCGTGCTTTTCGGATCGTAGCGTTCTAAACATCTGTCAGTTTCTTGAAAGCAGTTCTGATACGTTCCGTATCTCTAGGCATCAGTCCATCGATGTATGCTCTTAATGTCGCATTGATAGCTAAGGACATAAATAAGTAAACATTTTGGGCATAAAAAAATCATTCTTAAGGAACCGTCGGACTGCCTGCCGTATGGCAGGCACAGACTTGAAGTACTTATTATGCAGCGGTTTTTTGATCTCCTTATTGCATTG
>JACRNV010000001.1 GCA_016214785.1 Methanobacteriota archaeon | reverse complement strand
GTCAGATGCCAGCGTGTAGAACCTGTACCATCCAGCACCGTTCGGGAAGTTGAAGCTCCATGACCACGGCCCTCCCACAAGCGCTGAGAACATCGTATACTCGTTCAGCGCTGGCCAGGTTGTGTTGTCTGCGCTGTACGCGTAGTAGAGTGTTACGTTGTACAAACCGCTGTACGTGTCTGCCGGAGCGGTCGCGGTTATCGTTATCGGTCCAACGGTGTACCAGTACGGCGAGATTGCGTTCGCGTTGCTCGCTGGTACAGTATTGTCATAACCGCAGAGCGCATCGTGCACAACTGGGACAGCTTCCTGGTTGCTCGCATTGTCAGAAGCCAGAGTGTAGAACCTGTAGTAGCCGGCGCCATTCGGGAAGTTGAAACTCCAGGACCACGGTCCTCCAGCCAGCGCCGAGAACATCGTGTATTGATTCAGCGCTGGCCAGGTCGAGTTGTCCGCGCTGTACGCGTAGTACAGAGTCACGTTGTACAAACCGGAGCCGCCTGCGTCGCCCGCTGTAGCGGTTATCGTTATCGGCGAAGTCGCACTCCAGTACGGGTCGATGGTGTCGACGCTGCTTGAGGGGATGGTAGTCTCGTATGCTGCCCCATAGTCGGCGCTGGCGGGCGCTCCCTCGACATGGCCGGCGAGATCAATGGCTATGCTGTAGAACTCGTAGTAGCCTGTCCCATTGACGAAGTTGACTCCCAATCCCCAGGGCGCGCCAAAGTCCGTGCCCATCTGCCACCAGCCATCCCAGGTCGCGTTGTCCGCGCTGAACCTGCCCCATAGCTGCACCCTGTTGACGCCGCTGGTTCCATCGGTCGCAGTTATCGATATGGATATAGGCATCGAGGAGTACCAGTACGGCCCGGTCACGTCGCAAGAGCTCGTTGGCCCAGCCGTGTCGTATCCGTATGCGGCATCCGCCGCGGATGGCGCGCCCTCGTAGTTGCCTACGATGTCACCGGCTGCCGACGCGAACTCGTAGAACCCGTCGCCATCGGGGCATGTGAATACCCATAACCATGGAACGAGTGTGTCGTTGCCGAACAGCGCCCAGGCGCCCCATGTCGCGTTGTTTGCGGAATACCTGTACCAGAGCTCAACGTACGACACGCTGGAAAGGCCGTCGCTCGCGCTCGCGGTCAGCGTGTGAGGCTGAGATGTACGCCAGTATGCGCCTGCGGCATTGACCGAGCTCGCTGGAACCGTCGCGTCGCATGCATATTGCGCATCTGCGGATGTCGGAGCGGGCTCGTAGTTTCCCGTCGTGTCTGCCGCCCTGCTGTAGAACTCGTAATATCCCTCGCCATCGGGCCAGCCGAAGCTCCATTGCCAGGGGGCGCCGTCCGTGTCGTTCAAGCCATATGCCCATGAGCCCCAGGTCGCGTTGTTTGAGCTGAACCTGTACCATAGCTCGACGTAATCAACCGGGTTGGCGGTTACAGTCACGTTGGCAGTGATCATCGCGGGATTGGTGTTGTGCCAATATGCCGCAGTCCTCTCCACGACGCTTACCGGGAATGGCGGGAACCACTGGTACTCGGCGTCGGGAAGCGCTGGCGGCGCCTCGGCGTTGGAGGCAATGTCATGTGCCACCGTGTAAAACTGGTAGTAGCCCACGCCCATCGGCCAGTCGAAGTCCCATTGCCAGGGGGCTGCCGTATCTGTTCCGAACATCGTCCAGGAGCCCCACGTCGCATTGTCGGCCGAGAACCTGTACCACAACTCGACCGAGGCGACGCCACTGAGCGCGTCGTTCGCGTTCGCGTCGATTGTCTCGGTCGGCAAGGTCTTCACGTAAGGCGCCGCATAGATTGCATCGCTGTTAGGGGTTGTTATGTCGTACCCGCATTCCGCGTCCAAAGTGCCGGGCAATCCCTCATAGTTCCCCAATATGTCGCCTGCGCGGGATACGAAGGCGTAATAGCCTTCGCCGTCTGGGAAAGTGAAGGGCGCTGACCACGGTGCGGCGGTATCGTTGTCGAACATCGTTAAGCCACCCCAGGTTATGTTGTCTGCTGAATAGGCGTACCAGAATTCGACATAGGCGACACTGGTTAGGCCATCCGAGGCTGTGGCGAAGAATGTGGTCGGTATGGTATTACCCCAGAATGGCGCCACTGGGTCGACGGAGCTCGACGGCGATGTCGTGTCCAGGATGTAAGGCCCGTGCTCGATGTCGACCGGGCTGGACGGGACCGGTTCGTCGTTCGCGCCGTCCAACGCCCTCGCGCTCCAGTAATACGGGCCATCGATGGACAAGCTCGATCCGGGAGTCCATGTGCCGTCAACCGTTGCGTCAGTGCCCCACAGGGTCCACGTGGCGCCTCCGTCCGACGTGTTGTATATCTCGACGCTGGTCGGGCTGGACCCGAAATCGTACAGTATCGTGGGCATTGTATCGACGCTCGGCCCCGAGGGGCTCGTGACTGCGGCCCACGGACCTGCGGCCGTCGTGAAGGACTTGTTCGTGTCGCCACCGAGGGCGTTTCCAATTGCATCGGTGTATCCGAGCCCCGCCAAGTCGACCCAGTAAAGCGTGCTGACCGCGAGTGCAGTGTACGTCCCGTTGAGCCACATCCCGGCCCCGTCCCAAGCCCATCCTGTGATAGGCAGATTCGTGTTCGGGGGCGCGCCGGCAAGGACGTTCATTAGCTCGCTGAACTGGATAGAGTATGTTCCAGCGGCGATGCTCCAGCTCGGATTCCCGTCAGCCGGGAGGGTCGAGGCGATCGTTGGAGCTGTGGTATCGTACAAATAGGATGCGTCTGCCATCAACGGTGGCAATTCCGCCCAGCCCATGTTGTCGGTCGCGATAGTGTATAACTCGTAGAATCCGTCCCCGTCGGGCCAGCTGAAGTCCCACGAATACGGGGCGGCGCTGTCGTTGCCGAAGGACGTCCATGCGCCCCAAGTGGCGTTGTCTAGGGAGGACCTGTACAACAGCTCCACCTGTGCGACGCTCTGCGGCACTTGGATGACGACGTTGTCGAGCTGCCAGTACCAGTCCCAGTCCGGTGCATAGTAATAGAACCTGAACTGGACGCTGGGCTCGCCCGCGTACGCGGAGATGTCGATGCTCACGTGCACTCCAGGAGCCACGTACGTGCCTCCCGGGGGATGGTCCTCGTTCCAGTAGAGGAGGGTCGTCCAGCTCGTTCCTCCATCGATGCTTATTTCTGTCCATCCCTGATCATCAGTGATGTAACACTGGAAATTTGCATCGTATTCCAGGTACAAGGGAGTGCTCGGTGGCAGACCGCCAAAGGTTAGCGTTGGCGTGTAGAGCACAGACTCTAGGGAAGTACCGTACGCGTCGCTGTTTACGTCGGCGCAGTAGTCGCCACCTCCGGTCACGTAGTTGCCGTCACCCCACCAGTCGTTCCGCTCCCATCCCAGGCCGGCCAGTGTGTCGACGCTCCAGCCCGCGGGCGGGAACGTGCCCTCGAACTTTTCGTTGAGGAATACGTACATGTCATCGGCGGCAGCCTGAACAGTCATCGGTCCAGTGTTCCATGCATACTGAGGGCCCTGCACGGCATTGCTCGTCGGGGGAGAAATATCGAACGCTCCCGCAGCGTCCGCCGCGCCGGGCGCCGCCTCGTAGTTGCCTGCGAAGTCCATGGCGCGGCTGTAGAACTCGTAGTACCCGTCCTGGGGCGCCACGAAGTCCCACTGGTACGGCGCTAGGTAATCGGCCATCGCGAGGCTCCAGGGAGACCATGTGGAATTGTCGTTCGAGACGCGAGACCATAGCTGGACGAAATCCACGCCGCTCGGAGAGTCGCTGGCGGTGCCGTCGATGGTCAAACCGGCGCCGTAGTTTAAGTAGCCGGCGTTCTGAACGACGTTGCTCGAGGGGACCGTCGTCTCGTATGCGTATATCGCGTCGGCCCCTGCGGGCGCTGCCTCGGTGTTTCCAGCGAGATCGGTGGCGACGGAGTAGAACTCGTAATACCCTTGGCCATCAGGCCAATCGAACGCGAAGTCAAACGGCGGCAACGTCGAAGTGCCGAAGAGAGACCAAGGCCCGAACGTCGCATTGTCCGCGCTGTACCTGTACCACAAATCGACGCTTGCGACGCCCGACATCTGTATCGATACGTCGTCGACCATCCAGATTCCCCGGCCTCCAGGCGACGCGGAATCATAGACGTAGTTCCATGCCACCAGCACGTTCGGGTTGCCGGCATAGGAACTCAGGTCTATGGAGATGGGGAAGTCATAATAGTTCCAACTCGAGTTGCCGATCCATCCTCCCGAGCACCCGTCGAAGTCGAAGGCCGCGTCATGCGCCAGGTCCGCGACTATGGTCCAGCTCGAACCATTGTCCACCGAGACCCGCACGTAATCGTGGGCGCCGTCTGCCGCCCCGTACCTCATCATCGTGTAGACCGACCAGAAGGTGAGTTGCATGTTAGTCAAACCAGACGCATCGATGCTCGGCGATATCAGCCATTCGTTCTGATCGCCTGCCGGCGGGTCGCCGCCACTCCCGTCGCTCCACCAAACCCCAGCGCAATCAGGCGGAGAGTATGAAATCGGCACTCCGATGACCGCGTCGTCGTACTGCGCCCAGTAGTGGGTCAGCATCGGCAAAATAGTATACGCACTGCATATTCCAGCCGTGCTCCATCCGGCGGGCGGGAAGGCGCCGCCGTCGAAGTTCTCCTCCAGTACGGGTACGTACAGGTTGTCCGTCGCCGATATCGTGACCGCGTCGGGGTTCGCGCTGCGCCAGTACGACCCAGTCTGCACGACGTTGCTGTCGGGCGGCGTCGAATCGACAAGCAGGATCGCGTAGGCCTGCGACGTGTCGTTGTAGTTGGGCACTTCGTCCCAGCCGTAGACGTAGAGATAGTAGATGCCGTCCGCGGCTGCGGTCGTATCGATTGTCAGCGTCGCCGTCTCGACCGGCGAGTCGAACGACCCGTCCTGGGCAGCCATCGGCGCTCCAGGCCAAGCCAAGGGACCGAAGGTGCAGTTCGCGCCAGCGACGTTGTAACCGCCGGTCATCGTCGTGTTCACGACCGCCGTGAGCGTGACCATGGCACCAGGGTACACGGATTCGAAGGGGGCGCCATCGAGCAACGCATTCTCCACGACAGGCTTTCTGGAAAGCATCCATCTGAGGATTTCGTACATCAGGCCCGCCCTTGCCAAGTTGTTGTTGACCTCGGCAAAGTCGAAGGACGAGTACACGGCCCTGTGAATGCCGCTGTCCATTCTGATCATGGCCCCTTCCGTCCCTCCGGGCAGGCCGGGATTGAAGTTGAACGAGTAGCTGGCCATCGGGGACGCTGTCTGCATGATAGTGTACGTTCCCCATAGCGCGGGGCAGTAATCTCCCATGTGCGGCGCAAGCGTCATGCCGTCCCCTATCGGGTCGCCGGCCACGCCCTCGATGGATTGCGGGACCGTGCCGAACATCTCCCACCCCCACCCCTGCGAGCCCATGGACGCGTTCACCGCAGCGGCCCCGAAGTAGTTGCTAAGCCACCCTTCCCATCCGTAGTCGTGGGCTTCCATGGGGACCATGGAGCCGGAAAGGTAAACGTTACCGCCAGCCGCCATGTACTGGCCCAGTGCCACCCTGTCATCGAACGTTAGGCTGTTGCCGTTGAAACCGTAGGCGTTGCCGGTCAGCCAGACCACGCCATCGTACTGCGCCAGGTCGCCGAGCGCCGGGGCTCCGAACACGCTGACGTCCCACTTGTTGAAAGCGAAGCCGGAATCCGTCAGCGCCGACTCGTACCAGGATTGCGACATTATCCCGAGGTCGTCGTCCACCAGCAGTATCGGCGCCAGGACCTGTGACGTCAGCAGCGCAGTGTCGTTCGCCGCCGAGTCATTCTGCGAAGTGGCCGTTACAAGTGTATCGTCCGACTGCCCGGGTGACGAAACAAGCGGCACCGTCAGCCTGACGATGATGTTCTCCGACGCGCCATATGCCAGCGGACCGAGGCTGCTGATTGGGTTCATCCCGAGGTCATATGTGCCCGCCGGCCATCCATTCGAGCTCGCGGCCGTCAGGTCGAATGTGTCGTCGCCGCTTGTCCCGATGTTCTTGACCGTCAGCTGGTAATCGGCATTCGCGCCCGGCACGCATATCTGCATCGCCGAGGCCGGCGAGACCAACACGCCCCGGGTCGGTAAGATTGCATCGACAGACACATCGTCAATGTACCATCCCGCAAACGTGATAGGGGTCATCGGGGTCGAGGCAAACTTGAACCTCAGTATTACGACCTTGCCCACGTAATCCGAGAGGTTGAACAAGCCCTGCTGCCAGCCTCCGCTTGTGCCGAGGTAACTTTCGATGCCGTACCAGTTCGTGCCGCCATATCCGCCCACTGGACGGATTTGTGTCCATGTCTGCGTGAAGTCTGTGCTGATTTCAACCCATCCGCCATCGTTCGGGTCCATGCTGTACCATTGCCAGAACGTCATGTTAGCGCTCTGCGCCAGGCTCAGGTTGTAGTAATGCGTGTAGAGACAGGAATCAGTGCCTGGCGTGTAATTGGCGAGCAGGTTCGTGCCCCAGCAGTTCGCGCCAGAATACGCGCTGCCCGGGCCAGACGGGAAGCTCGACGGGTCGCCCTGCTCCCATTGCGTCGTTATATTGCCGAATGTCATGGCCCTCATGCTGTCGAAGGTACCGCCCTCGAAATCGTCGGTCGTCGGGGGCGTCACGTAGCAGTAAGTCCAAACGTCTGCGAGCGCGTAAACGCCAGGCTGGTTTTGAGAGGAGACGTTCAGTGTGGCCTGGCTGCTGTACGAAGGCACAGCGCCAATCGGAATCTGCACGGCAATGGTGAAGTTGAACATACTTCCCCCAGGCACGAACCCGCTGTCGGTTATGACAATGGTGCCGGTCTCGTCCCTTATTTCGGTTGTCCACAGAGGAGCGGGGGCGATGCTCAGGTCAAATGTGTCATCGAGCATGCCGAGATTGGTAATCGTCATGGGGTAGATGACCGTCGTATCCGCCCCCGCCGCGTACTCCTGGTAGCTCGGTGCGGCCAATACATAGTCGGGCAATAGCAGCCAGTTGATGATCCTGCTGAGCGTCATGGCCCTGTTGGCTTGCCCGTCGATGTCCGCGAACTCGTAGCCACTTAGGACAGTTCTGTATGTGAAAGTAGGAGTCTTGATTGCTGCGAAATCCCCCATGTCCGACATTATCCATGCTGTGGATGTGGGGGCGCCGAAGGGCGCGTTCATCCCGAGGATTCCCTGGACTTCGGGATCCGCGTCACCTTGGTGCATGAAGTAGTCGAGGCCGTCGCCGATGAGATCGTATGGCTCCCCGATTAGCTCATAACTTGTGCCCACATCAAGATTGTATGGGAAAGCGCCGAAATAAGCGCCGAGCCATCCATCCCATCCGTTGAAGAAGGCGTCTGCGCCGCACCCGGCGCTTGACAGGTACATCCTGCCACCATTGTCGAGGAACGTAGTGATTTCATTCATCTCATCCACCGACAGAGTGTCAAATGGCTGGCCGCCGACATAGCCGCCACTATTGTCCCCGGTGCCCCAAACGACGGCGTCGAACAGCGCGAGAACCGAAGCCGATGGGACGCCCATGAAGCCCGTGTTCCAGTAGTCGTATGCCCAGCCATTGTCGACGAAAGCCTGGTCGTACCACATTTCAGTGATAAGGCCGCCGTCGTCGTCGACCAGGAGGAACTGCGCCAGGGTTTGCGTGATTATCTCACATTGGTCGAACACATTCAAGTCGTTCTGCGAAGTGGCCTGAATAACTGCGCCGTCCCAAGCCCCAGGCGCGTTCGCGCCGGGTATCACGATTTCTACGATGAACGAGGCCGAACTGCCTGCGGATATGGAGCCTATCGACGTGATCGGGCTCATCCCCAGGTCGTAGAACCAGACTTCGGTCGTGTTCACAACCACGCTGAGGTCGTACGTATCGAAGATATACCCAGTATTGCTCACATCGACTGTGTAGAATACAGAGTCGCCCGGGTCGCCAAACCCGGCCTGCAGAGGTGGAGTGGCGTCCATGGAATATGGTGTGCCTCCGACGAACGCATCGTCGATGTACCATCCCCAGTTGCTGTTCATGGTCTCGCTCGCGAAGTGGAAGCCGAATCTCACGGTGGAGCCAACATACGACGACACATCGTAAACCTCGTAATACCATGCGCCGCTTGCGCCTGCGTAGCAATTGGTCACGTACCCGCCAGCGTTGCCAGTAACCGGGTATCCCGCGACCGGATCGATTTGGGTCCATGGCCCGTTGTCGACGGAGATTTCAACGAAACCGCCGTCGTTCGTATCGATGTCATACCACTGGAAGAAGGACATGTTGCAGCTGCCTGCCGTCGTTGTTACTGTAATGTCATCGAGAGCCAGCTCCGCGCCGTCCGCACCCGAGTACTGGAATCCTATCTCCACGTTGCTCATACCGTCAAAGGCCGACAGGTCGAGCGGCAGTCCCATGTCGGTGTCGTACCAAACCCAATTCGAGAATGAGAGGCCGTCCTCGTTCCACATGAAGGTCGAGGTCGCCCAATCGTTCGTGCTCACATACACATTGAGGTCGTAATTGTCATACGGGTTGACGCCCCAATAGTAGCTCATGTACCACCAGAACCTAAGTTCCGTTCCCGTGCACCCTGTGAGGTCAAGCGGAGGCGATATCAGCCACTCGTCTTGGGTATTGAGTGCAGGGTCGTACTGGCAATCTGCATAATATGGGGCCGAATGTGGCGTATTAGTTTCGATAAACCATGTATAAGCATTGTTCGGTATGTGTGACCACCCAGCAGGAGGCATAGTTCCTGAACCGAACTCCTCAGACAGCAACACACCGCCCGCCTCGAGAGTTAAATAAGGTGATTCGAGGACGGTGTCCGCTCCAATGTAATAGTAATCGAGCAGGTTAGTCCCAGCGCAGCTTGTCCCATCATACGGAGAGATAGGTGGATATCCCGTCGGGTCTCCCGTCTCCCACGTGGTCGAGGGCACGACGTGGCTGATGTCGTCCACCGTCCAATCGGCCATCCCCGACTCGAGGCCGTCGAACCATTCGCCAACATAAGGCACCTGTGTTCTGACCGTTGCTGTGTCGTTTGCGGATGGCTGGCTCTGCGATTCGATGTGGATGCTCGCCTCGTCGAAGGCGCCCATTGACGACCCGCCGGGAATCGACACCCTGACGATGAAATCCGCCGACGCGCCCGCCGATATTGGCCCTATGGACGATATCACGGTCGTTCCGGTCGCGTCGTATATCTCGGCGGTCCAGACGGAACCCGTCGCCGTAAGGTCGTATGTATCGGCGCTTGTCCCCGTGTTCAGGACCGTCACCGTGAAGTCCACGGTCTCGCCGCCGGAACCGTACCCTTCCTGGTTCCCAGGCTGGGCGACGACGCTGTAATAGCCCAGGCTCGCCGACCATTCTATCGCGTCCCTTATCAATTCATCGGTCCCGTCTGGGTGAGAGTCATATGGGCCCAAGCCCACTATCCTTCCCGCACCGGGGACTTCCCTCGCGACCGCATAAACATACTCGCTGTTCCATTTCTGGGTGGTGAGCGCCAGTGCGTCCAAAGGAAGCATCGAGTTGTAATATTGGGCGTCTCCTCCCATAGAGCTGTAAATGTCGTTGATCTCATAGGACTCTGTAATCTTATGGGGCATCAAGATACACTGGTCGTTCTCATTTGTGTTGTAATCCCAGTATACGCCATTGCCATTGGTGCCTGCGCCAGCCGGGAACATGTAGCCCGAATAGGTCGCGAAGCAGGCCGCGCTGTCGACGGCGATGATGCCCTTGCCCGGCAAGAACCACGCGTTAACGGCTGCCAGGTCCGCATCGGGTATTGCATTGTCTGGAAGGACGATGACGTCTAGAAGCTCAAGCGTCCACGGGCTAAGTTCGGTAATGATGAAGCTCATGAACCTGCCTTGCAGGTCGCTATCGACGACACCCTGGTAATCGGCCCAGGAGTTCCCGTTTCCGTCGGTCCAATATGAGATGTCGCTCACGTCCGGGTGGTCGTAGATGCCTACGGCAATGCCATTGAAGCAAGTTACGTTGACTAGAGATATCTCAGAAATCGCAGTATCATTCTGGGAGGTCGCATTGACTTCGAACTCGTCAAAATCGCCAGTCACGGCCGTCCCTGGCACCGTAACCCTGACCGTGAAATATTCCCAGCCAAAGCTACCCACTGGACCTATCGACGCTATCGGGGTCGTCCCTGTTGCGTCCAAGAATGATACAGGCCATGTGTCGTTGGCGAAGGATAAGTCGTATGTGTCATTGTTGAGCCCCGTGTTCTGCAATGCCATTGAGATGTTGAACACCTGTCCTGTTTTAGCTATCTTGTTAACGACGCCGGGCATCAAAGTGAGTCTATATGTCTGGGGATTCAAGTATAGGACTGCATTGCAGAACAAATTCCAAATGTCACCAGTAGCATCGTAATATGGGCCGGGATACGAATTGATCCCTACCACATTTCCTTTGACTGCCACAAACCCGGCCCCGTCTGCCCATGAAGCGACAAATTCCGCGGATGGATCTAAAGAAACGTAATCGCGGTAGTAATCTGTGACTGCGCTCACGCCGCCCATCAACGGGTGGCTTGCGTTATAGGTTCCTAGCGTGCTCCAGGAATAGTAATTGCCTGTATCGTTTGAGATGAAAGGCAGGTATCCATCGCTAACTATCCGACCGCTTATCCCAAAATTACTACCTGCATCGTACAAGCAAAAAGTAGCCGCTACTAAGCTCCCGCCTCCATCGATATAGTCTGCAAAGACGTTGCCAATGGCCACAGGATTAGAGTATGGAGAATTTGAGAAAGTGATTGCGACGTCGTAGGGCAATAAATCCGCCGCGGTTGGAGTGGTGGATGCCGCATTCCAGAAATCGACAGTTCCTATGTTGCCATGGCCCTGCAACTGGGATATCAGAGTGGCTGGGTAATCGTCTGCGCACACGATTATGACATTCGTCTTCGCATTGACTGTAGGCTGTGGTATCTCCCGGGCGGGGGTCCTTCCGGGATTTCCGGCGGCAAGGGTTGAGCGAGCGGCCGTCATGCCATCGCTCGGCTGCGAGGATGCCACGATGTTAGGTACATGAGTCGGGGTTTCCCTCTGTTCTCGCAACCGGGGCTGAACCTGATTGATGGCAGGAGGAGAAGAGAGCGATGGCTTGCTCGCTTGTTCGCTGGGCGCGGCCGCTGGCTGCGAGAGAGCAGGAGCTGCCTCAATCCCGTTTGCCTTGATCTTCGATTCTATAGTGGGAGCCGGTTCTCCAAAATCCCGTTTTATAGCATCCCTTTGTTCCGTCACCTTTGGCGCCCATTCGACGCGCTGGGCGCTGTCCGCCTGCTTTTCAGGCGCCATCGGGCCAACCGGACCCGTGGTCGCTTGGCCGGTCTTATCATCAGCAGCAATCGCCGCCGGCGCTGCCGCAGATTTCGCAGACACGGCTGGGCTCAGCGCCGAGCACA
Organism: Methanobacteriota archaeon; assembly: GCA_016214785.1. Lineage (GTDB taxonomy): Archaea > Thermoplasmatota > Thermoplasmata > SG8-5 > JACRNV01 > JACRNV01. The sequence goes on along the minus strand of JACRNV010000001.1, from coordinate 53,495 downwards.
GAAATACGAGCGCCAGAACAGCCGCCATTATCGTTCCCACACTAGCCCCTACGCTACCAGTGATTTTGGTCATTTGACCCCCTCCGCTCAAGATGCTGCTGTCCACCTCACTGCGAACTATGAATAAAAGAGTTGTGGTCGAACGCGCGCGCGAAATTGTACATAAAGTGATACGGGACAAGAACTGGGAGCAAAACGTGCAGCTTACCGGTCTACTCTGTCTTCGTGTAGTCGACTATCGTCGTCCGCCGCGACGGTATGCGTTCGAGCACCATTCCCTCGACGGTTATGGGCGTGAGGCGCTGTGCCTGCTTCCTCGCAGCGTCGAGCTTGATTTCCACGTCGGCGTAGACCTCGAACACCGGCTCCCCGCGCTTGACCTGGTGGCCGCGCTTCTTCAGGAGTATCAGTCCCGCCCCCTTGTCCTTCGGGGCTCCGGCCGCGCGCGCTATCTTCACGAGGTCCTTGTTGTTTATCGCCGTAACGTAACCCTCGGTCTGCGAGTCTATGGTGGCTTGGAACTTTCCTGGCATGATATCGCCCGATTTCACGTCCGGGTTGCCGCCCTGCGCGCCGATTATCTCGCGCAGCTTGGCCAGCGCCCTGCCGCTGGTCAGTATCTCCCTGGCCATGTCCTTGCCATTGCCGTCGGCCACGCCCCCCATCTCGAGGAGGAGCCCGGCCATCGAGCATCCCTTCTCGACCACGCTCGTCGACTGGCAAATCCCTTCCAGGGCCATGAGCGCCTCCCTGGACTCCAGCGCGGGGCCGATGTGCGTGCCAATCGGCTGCCCGCCGTAGGTGATGGCGCACTCGACCTTGATGCCCAGCCTGCGCCCCACCTCGATGAAATCGTGGGCGTAGCGCCTGGCGAGGTCGAAGTCGGGCACCTTGGTGTGCGGCCCGGTTGGTATGTCCAGGAGGAAGTAGTCCGCGCCCACGGCCTTCTTCTTCGCCAGAACCGAGGCTATGACCTGCGCGTACGGGTCTATCGAGAGCGGGTACTCGACACGGATGATGAGGTCGTCGGCCGGGGCTAGGTTGACGTACCCGCCCCAGGCTATGACGCCGCCGATGCTCTGCGTGATGTCCTTTATCTGCTGCTTGCTGAGCGAGACGTTCGCCAGCACCTCGAAGATGTCCGCGGTCCCGCACGCGCTGCTGATGGCGCGCGAGCACGTCTTAGGTATCTGCAGCCCCGCAGCGGCTACAATGGGGACGACGAGCATCGTTATCTTGTTGCCCGGGACGCCGCCGATGCTGTGGAAGTCGAAGATGGGGTGCTTGTCGAGCTCGATCGTCGTGCCGGTCTCGACCATCGATTTCGTGAGCTCCGTCACTTCGTCGAGGTTCATCCCGCGTATCTGGGTGGACACGATGTAGGCGGCCAGCTCCACGTCGGACAGGTTGTGGCTCACTATGTCCTTCACGATAGTGCGCACCTCCGGCGAGGTGAGGACCTTGCCGTCCATCTTCTTCTTTATGATCTCGACCGAGTCGGGCCTCGTGGTAGGCACTATCTCTATATTCTGGAGGCTGCTGAGTTGCGCGTAGCACTCGTGCGCGCACATCAGGCCTACGCTCCCCTCCTTCACCATCGTCGAGCTCGTCCCGACGATGGCAGTGACGCTCAGCTCGGGCGCGATGAGCTTCACGCGGTCCAGCGAGCGCACGCCTAGGTCTCGCGCGTCCTTCTCGCTCAGTATCGCCCTGTTCTCGCCCACGTCCACGTTTATTATCGACGGCTTCAGTATCATCGCTCTTCACCTCCGGCTCACAGGCCCTCCAGATGCTTCCCGACGTAAATCTCGGTATCGCGAGGCCTGATGGCGCCGTGCTCGGTTATGATGCGCGCGATCATTTCGGGCGGCGTGCGGTCGAAGACCGGGTTCCTCACCCTCACGCCCGGGATGCTCGCGACCTCGCGCGGGTCGCGCTCCTCGATTGGCCTGCGCGCCCCAGCCTGGCTGGGGGGGCAGAACTTGTAGCTCTCCGCGCAGACGTAGAACGGCACCTTGAAATCCCTCGCGCACGCGGCGAGCTGCAGCGTGCCTATCTTGTTCACGACGCTGCCGTCCCACTCGACGGCGTCGGCGCCGACGAACACGGCCTTGACGCCGTCGAAGAGATAGCGCGATGCTGAATCGACAATGATTGTCGTCGGGACGCCGTTCCGCGCGAGCTCCCTGGCCGTGATGCGCCCCTGGAACTTCGGGCGCGTCTCGCAGGCATAGGCCTCGAACCCTTTGCCCGCCTTCCCGGCATGGACGAGCACAGAAACCACGGCGGAGCTGTTGCAGATGGTCATGACCTTCCCGCTCGTTGGGACGAGCCCCGCGCCCTTCTCACCGACCTTTTCCACGGCGCTGTCCGAGGCCTTGCAGAACTCGCGGCTCGCGCATACTATGGCCTTCCTCGCGCCCTCGACCGTCCCTTTCCTGGGCATGGCGCGCATGACCAGACCGACCGCGTTCGACAGTGAAACTGCCGTGGGCCTCGCGTCTATGAGCTTCTTCGCAGCCGCCTTCATCTCCCTCCTGAAGGCGGCAACATTGTTGGAATGCAAAGTGGTTGCGTGCCTGCCGAGCGCCTCCGCCGCGCAGCGCGCGATCCTCCCCGCGCCACGCACGCGCATTGAGGCTATGGCCCTGACCGCGCTGTCGAGTGCACCCATCGGAGATGGAATCTCGGTACGGCATTATTATACTTCCTATGTCGGGACGCGCGGCGACCGCAACCCTTAAATCCGTTCTCCCTTTTTGGCCCATCGGGCTTCTGGCAAGTGATCTGCATGATGGGGATTGGAAAGACGACCGCTCAGCACTCCGCGGAATTCATCGACAGGACCAAGGAGCTTGCGCTCCTCAAGGAGAGGGTCGATGCCGCTGCCGCTGGCAAGGGCAGTCTCACTTTCGTCGAGGGGGAGGCCGGCGTCGGAAAGACGCGCATCGTCGCGGAGGCGGGCAGGCACGCCTCCGCCAAGGGTTTCAAGTTCCTGACTGGCAGGTGCATCGCGCAGCAGGACGTCGACCCTTACCTGCCGTTCTTCGAGGCGCTCAGGGGCTACGTCAGGCCGCCGGCGTCGCAGGTTGACGACGAGCTCGATTACGGCTCCGTTCCGCTCGGGCTCGCGGGGATGGCGCGCAGCGGCGGCCGCATGGCGCCGGACAACGTCGAGGGCGGCATACCCATCGGGCTATCGATGCTCGCCGAGCGCACCGGAACGGGCATGGGCGTGCAGGCCGAGCGCGACAGGATGTTCGACACCTTCAACCAGATTCTCGTCCGCATCGCGGACGAGTCGCCGGTCTTGCTCTTCATAGACGACCTGCAGTGGGCCGACTCCGGCTCGCTGCAGCTCCTTCACTATGTCACGAGGAACACTAGGAACTCGCGCGTGATGATATGCTGCGCCTACAGGCCCGAGGAACTAAGGGACGTCCCAGGCGGCTCGCACCCGCTCCTCGATATGCAGAGGAAGATGAGCAAGGAGAGGCTCTACGAGACCATGACCCTTGCGCGGCTCGGGAACGACGACATGAGCGCGCTGGTCAAGTCCATCCTCGGCATCGAGGACATCCCCCAGCACTTCCTGCGCAAGCTCTACGACGAGAGCGAGGGAAATCCTTTCTTCGTCGAGGAGGTGCTCCACTCGCTCATAGAGGAGGGCGTCATCAAGCCCGATTCCTACGTCTGGGACGCCGGGGTCGATCTCTCGACGATCAGGATACCGAGCACCATCAAGGACGTCACGGCCCGCAGGATAGCGCGCATGGACGACAACACCCGCAAGGTCCTCATGTACGCGGCCGTGATAGGCACGCAGTTCAACTTCGACGTGCTCCACAAGGTCACCGAGATGGACTCCGAGACCCTCCTGGACTCCCTGGACAAGCTCATGGCCGTCGGAATCATCCGCGAGGACAGGTCGACCTCGGACGAGATTTATGTCTTCGACCACAAGCAGACCGCGAGCAGCATGTACGAGGGGCAGAGCAAGTCGCGCGCGCGGCTCATGCACAAGAAGGTCGGCGAGGCCATGGAGCTCGTCTACACCGGCAGGCTGGAGGAGGTCGTCTACTCGCTGGCCAGGCACTTCTACCTCGGGAAGGACGGGGCGAAGACCTTCAAGTACAGCGTCGCCGCCGGCGACAAGGCGAAGAAGCTCCTGGCGCTGGAGGAAGCGCTCGACTACTACGCCACTGCCCTAAAGCTGCTGTCGCAGCTCGAACCGTCCAGCGCGATCGACAAGCCCGCCGAGAGCATCAGGCTGGCAATCGCCTGCGGCGACCTGTGCTACGACCTCGGCAACCCCTATGCCGCAATGCCGCACTTCCGCCAAGCCATCGACGCCGCGAGGTCGAAAGGGGACAGGCAGATGATGTCCGCGTCGCTGCGCAAGCTCGCGGACATGCACAAGCAGCGCGCGGAGTATTCCGACTCGGAGAGGCTCTATTCCGAGGCTCTGGTCATATGCCAGCAGACTGGTGATACCGCCGGCGTCGCCGACATCGAGAGGGGGTTCGGCTACATACACTGGCGCAGGGGCCAGGTCGACGACGCCATCCAGCACTACAACCAGAGCATCGCCCACTCCACCAAGATAGGGGACAAGCACGCCATCGCCCGCGTGAACATAGACCTCGGCAACGTCTACAACCAGCGCAGCGAGCAGGAGAAGGCCGTCGGATACTACACCATGAGCATCAAGGACCTCGATGAGATAGGCGACCACGTCGAGATAATGCGCGCCTACAACAACCTCGGCGACTCTTACCTGCACACGAGGAACTGGGACAAGGCAATCGAGGCGTTCGAGAAGTGCCGCCTAACCTCCGAGAAGCTGGGGAACAGGAACTTCATAGCCTGGTCGCTCTTCAACGCGGCCGAGGCTCTGGCCATGAAGGGCGAGCTGGAAAGGGCCGAGGAGTATTGCGCCCGCAGCCTCAAGATATGCGAATCGACGGACGACAAGATAGGCATGAACGGCGTCTTCAAGAACTTCGGCATCATCTACAGGCTCAAGAAGGAGTGGGACAGGTCCATCGAGAACCTGAACAAGGGCATCGTCATCATGGAGATGCTGAACATCCCGTACGACCTTGCGCTGTCCTACTACGAGCTCGGCCTCACCTACAAGGCCATGGGGGACGCGGCGTGCGCGCTGCAGAACTTCATGATGGCCCTGGACCATTACAAGGCAATAGGCTCGCTCGGAGAGGCGAAGCTGGCCGAGGAACATATCGAAGAGCTCAAACGACAGGCTCGAGCTTGACGTGCGGTATTCCCTTTTCTTCGTCGGGCACCAGCGCGTAGAGGATGGTCTTCGGCTTGAGCCCGTAGATGCAGGGCCTGCGGTCTATGTCCGTGACCCTCAGGTACGTGTCGGCCATGTTCACTATCTCCTGCGCCGACTTCAGGCCGGGCTTCAGGACGCCCACGCCTATATCGTTGGATATCTTGATGTGCGAGACGGCCTCGAGCAGCCCCTTGATGGCGACCTCGCCGCCCTGCAGGTACTCGAGCGTGTCGAAGCCCGTGTAGTCCATGATGGGCTTGTTATCCTTCCCGCGCAGGAACTCCTGGTTCGCGCGCCATATGCGCAGGGCCTCCTCGCGCCGGCCGAGCGCCATGACGTACGGGAGGTTGGTCTGGGTGATGAAGTAGTCCGCGACCCTGACGAGCCTGTCGAACTGCTCCTCGGGCATGAACCTCGCCAGGTCCTCCTTCATGGCCTGGGAGTGCGAGCCGCCGTTCAGGACGGCGACGATGCCGCGCTCGTGCATGAGGAAGTTGAGGAGTATCGGGCGCAGCACGAGCTGGTATTCGTCATCGGGAACGTTGAGGTCGACCTCGATGACGTTGTAGCTCCCCTTCGCGTACCCGCCGCCTAGGAGCGAGTCTAGGTCCGGAATTCCCGTGCTGTAGTGCGTGTCCGTGTCCGGGAATGGCGTCCAGCGCCCTGGTTTGTAGACGGGGCCGAACGGCCTGAAGCTGCGGAACCGCCCGTCCTTGAGTGTTACGAGGTAGGCCGGCTGCTTTATCTCCGTCGCCCTGAGCTTCATTATCGTCATGTGGCGCACGCGCTTGTCCTCGAACACCTCGTTCCTGAAGCGTATGACGCCGTCTACGAGGAACTCGACCGGGTCTGGCTCCGACTTCTCGGTCACGAAGACGATGTTCGTGTTCGAGTGCTCGGCAAGGTCCTTCTGCAGGGTGAATATGAAATCCTCCTGGTCGACGCCGTACTTGCCGGTGATCCCCTCGACGCTGTCTATGACCAGCGTGGGCTTCTCCGGGAGGATTGTCTCTATGCTGTCGTAGATGCGCTCCACCTCCGGGATCCTCATGCGCTCGGTCAGGATGCGCAGCCTGGTCCTGTCGACCCTGGACGGCGGCGAGAGGCCCTTGTCGCCGATTGACTGGAGGAAGTCCTTGCTGGAGGCGACGATGCGCGTCTTGTTCGGGTCGGCCGGCTTCTGCTCCTCCTCCGGCGGGGTCAGCGCGTCGAGGAGCATCCTGCTCGAATCGACGATGCGGGCCTTCATCTCCTTGTCCTTGAGCCACGGGAACTGCTTGTAGAGCGACTCGTCCGACACCCTGGTAGTGAGATAGAGGCCACGCTCCGGCGCCGTCAGGCCCTCGAGGAGCTGCAGGGCGAACGTGGTCTTGCCAGTGCCGGGCATGCCGCCGACGAGCAGGGAGCGCCCCCCCTCCTTCGAAAAGAACTCGCGGACCTCCTCGGGGATGTACTCCAGGCTATTCACTGCTCAGCACCCCCTTCACGGCGTTGGCCACCGCGTCCAGGCCGGAAGAGAGCGATGCCCGGTCCCTGTTGCTGCTTATGCCGACGAGCAGCGCTTTCGTCCCTATCGGGGTCGCTATGAACGTCCCGCCGTCCGAGTCTATCATTATTCTTTTCGGGGGGGCCTTGCCCAATCCGGTGTAGACGACCTCGGCAGCGCCGACTATGGTCGCGGACAGAGTGGCGAATGTCTCGACCATCGACTCGTCGGGGACGTTCCACGCGATTGGCACGCCGCTGCGCGAGACTATCGCTGAAATCTCTATCTTGTGCTCCGTGCTGAGCTTTTTGAGCTCGTTCTTGATATCCCCAACGCTAGACATTGAAACTCGCCCCTATGTACATCCTCTTATATTCCGGAAGCCCTATTTAAAATCTCCGACATCGTTCCAGTGGCGCGGCCGAAGCCAGCATGCGATTGGCTTTGTTATCGGGCTTTTCTGCGCCCCTTCCCGGGCAGGGCCGTCCTGCCATCCCCCCTCGCATGGATGTACTGCGCGGTCAGCTCGCAACCCTTGCACAGCCGCGATACGGTAGGCTCGCCGCATCGGGGGCACTCCTTCAAACTCGCCGGAGGGCGGGACGCTTGAACGCACTCCCTCACCCCCTCCCAGAACCCGAGCACCGAATGCCTCGTGCCCGGCCTCGCGTCCTCCATCCCGGCGAGGAAGCGGACGAACTTCCCGCGCTCGGCGCGCTCGGCGTACGGGCACTCGGCCTCTAGGACGTTCAATCCCTTGATGTACGAGTAGAGCTTGACCTCCTCCTCGGGTATCCACCGCAACGGCAACATCCTCGGGACGAGCCCCGGCTGCACCTTTCCGTGCGGGGCCATGCGCGCGAGCCGCTCGACGTCCGCCCTGCACACGTTCATCAGGACGGAGCCGGCGACGTCGTTGAGGTTGTGGCCGAGCGCTAGCCTGCTCGCACCCATCTCCTTCGCCGCTCTGTTCAGTGCCTGCCTGCGCCAGACGCCGCAAACGGCGCATGGGATAGTACCAGGCATGCGCCTCGCAGCTTGGTCAAGGGTACAGCCAGCCAGTTCCTTGAACTTCACGACTGTCAGCGGCACGCCGAGGCGCCTGCACTCGCGCTTTGCGACTGCGATGCCTCCGGCGCGGTAGCCCCTTATGCCCTCGTCGACGATTATCGCCTCCAGCTCGACGCCGCCCCTTGGGTGGAGGAGCCCGCGCATGAGGTGCAGCATGACGGTGCTGTCCTTGCCGCCGGAGACCGCGCACGCCATCTTGGAGCCGCGAGGCAGCTTGCCCATGGAGCGCACCTCCTTCGCCACGCGCTGCTCGAGGAAGCCGCAGAAGTGCCTTGCGCAGAGGTGCCTGCCGCTGTACCTGACGAAAATCACGGCTGGCTCCCTGCACTGCGAGCATCTGGGCATGGGGGCGCGATTGCCCGGGCGGTATAAATGAATATGGTTACTGCGGCGGCTCCTGCGGCGGAGCGGCCTTGGGCCCCTTGCCCTTCCTGAGGAAGATGACTGCGACGACAGCAACGACTGCAATGATTACTATCACTACAATAATCCACAGGTAGTTACCGAGCCCGGAGTCGCCCGATGGGCTGCCAGATGACTGCGCGACTGTAACCGTGAGAGAATCGGTTGCGCTGTTCCCGGCGGCGTCCTTCACGGTCAGCACGATGGAAAAATTCCCTGCGACAGTGAAAGCGTGCGATGCTGTCGCGCCGTATAGCACGACGTTTTGTGCCCCGTCGTTGAACGTCCATGTGTAGTTCGCGACTCCGATGTTGTCGGTTGAGGCTGCCCCGTTGAAGGCTATGGAAACGCCAAGCTGCGCAGTCTGGTCCGCGCCGGCTTCAGCTGCTGGCAGGTCGTTATCAGAAATCGTCACATTCTTTACGGAAGTGGAGAGCCAATTGCCCGCTCTGTCAGAAGCTTCAATGCGGTAGTATACTACATCAAGACTGTTCGATGGCAGGCTGACATTCAACTCGTAGCCATTCGCTGAGGAATGGTTCGCAGTGGAGTTCGTCGCAGCGCCCGTGCCAAACCAGTACACGATGTTGACCGCTGATAGGTTGAGGTTGTCTGTCACCGTTGAGCGAATGACGAAGGTATCGCCAGTAGTCCCCGCGCTGCCGCTTCCGTCCGTTATAGTTGGAGTTGTGGAATCATACGCGAAGCGAGTGTCAGGCGTCGATGGTGCAGCCTCGGTATTGTTGGCGGTGTCGTTGACCGTTGAATACACTTCGTAGTATCCCTCGCCGTCCGGGAATGTGAAATTGTACGAGTAGAGAGAGGATGTTGTGTTGAACTGCTTCCATGAGCTCCATGTTGAATTATCAGCCGATTGCCTGTACCACAGCGTCACGTTCTGCACGCCGCTGGTGCTATCGCTTGCGCTCGCCGTCAGCGGCACGCTGCTCCCAGTCTGCCAGTATTTCGTTATAGGACCGATAGAGCTAGTGGGTGCTGTTCCATCGTAGCCGGCCGCGCTGTCCGCGGTCGAGTGAGCGGCTTCGTAATTCCCAGCCAAATCGTTCGCTCGCGTGTAGAAAGAATAGTTCCCCTCTCCGCTCGGCCATGTGAAGTTCCACACCCAGGGGGTCGCGTTGTCGGAGTTTAACAGAGAGTACGCCCCGCCGTTGAAGCTGTACCACAGCTCCACGCTGGAAACGTTGCTGCGCGTGTCATGGGCCGTGGCCGTGACGTTCACCTGAGAGGCATTGTTCCAATACATTACTGCGGGGGTGGCCGTGGAGTTAGGAGCCAAGATGTCGTTCGCGTCCGCGGGGGTCATAAGAGGGAAGTTGTCTTTGGCGCCTGCGCTGCCCGATATGTTCCATGGGGTGTCGCCTATGCCGTCCGCCCCCGTGATGTTCTGCCCCGGGCCGTATTTTAAGTCGGTGCCGTTGTAGTCTCTCCAGTAGTTCCCGCCTGAGGGATAGCCGTTGTCCCACTGGTTCGTAGCGTAATCTTCAGCTTGCTCGGTGTTGTTGATGAAGTCGTTATGATAAATCTTGTTGTTGGATGCCGCCCCCGAGTCGCTTATCCCAACCTGATTGTTTGAAATGGTATTGTTTCTTATCGTATTGAGGTTGGATGAGCTAGACAGAATGTTTATTCCACTCTGGCTGTTCGATGATAGTGTATTGTTGCTCAACAAGTTGTTGCCTGAGCCAGATAACAAAATTCCAGACTTCACGTTCGACGATGCCGTATTGTTCATAAACGTATTGTTGTTCGAGCTGCAGACATAAATTCCTTCATTGGAGTTGGATAAAACGGTGTTATTGGTGACCGTGATGTTATTCGAGAACCCTATCTCGATTCCTACGTCCCCGTTGCTCACGTTCTGCCCGTCCACGGTTACGTTACTGCAACCGACCAAAATCACTTCCCCGGCACCGGCAGGCACTATGTTATTTGTCACGCCATTCCAATAATATACGGCTTTGCCGTTCACTGTATTCGAACCCGTTATCGTGTGAGTGTTCCAATGCGAGAGGCTTCCATAGATGTAAATCCCATCGTTGGTAAACGTGTTCGTCTGAATGTTATTGTAAGTTGATAGCACGCTGTTGATGCCCATTCCATTGCCGGATATGGTGTTGCCGGATAGCTCGGTATTGTTCGCCGCCCATAAATCAATGCCCTCGGCACCATTAAAAGAGGCGTTGTTGTTATCGCAATTGGTGTTATTCGAATTATCTATTTGTATACCAAAATAACCGTTGGAACACGCAGTGTTGCCATTTACCGTGTTTCCATGGGACTGATAGAGCATTATCCCTCTCATGGAGTTCGAGTTCGCCGTGTTACCGTTCACGTTGTTTCCGCTGCATTGCTGAAGATAGATGCCATAGCTGTTTCCTGATGCATTGTTGCCGGTCAACGGGACGGAGCTGGAACAATATTTGATGAAGATGCCATCGTCCAAGTTCGAGGTTGCCGTATTATTGGTGATTGCAACGTTACCTGAAGATTCGACATGGATGCCGTCGTCATTGCCCGAGAGCGTATTGTTAAAAAGCGTGCCGAACGCCACATTATAGAGGACTATCCCAGAATTCCAAAAGTAATTTGCACCGTTCCCACTTGCATTGTGCAGGTAGGAGTTCCGTATTATGAAAGAGGTGGTCGACGTGTTCCCCACGTAAATGCAATACCCGAGGCCCGAACCATTTACCTCGATGAACTCGATTATCCACGGATTCCCCATGCTGCCATCTCCGCTGCTCGCATGGGCCGCGAAGTCCCCACTGCTCTCGATCCTGAAGGCGGGGACTAAAGTGAATTGAACTCCGTTCCGTCTCCCGGCGCTCCCTTCCACGTTCCCCACGTTGCTCGGTATTGCGACGAGAATGCTGGCAATCAACACGATGACTGCCAGAATTATGCACGCTCGCTTCATTTGATTCACCAGTTGGGGCAATTTCTCCCTCGTATATAATAATTATTCATACCTGGTGCACCTTTCATCGAAAATCCTTATCTACCTCGTCCCGGTTATGGAACGTGATGGCAGAGCCGAGCGTCCAGTACCAATCGCAGCCGCCCCCTTCGCCTCCCCCTCCACCGCCGCCCCCAGCGGACTGGAACACCATGCCCGAGATCGAGATGATAAAGGCCATGGTGGGCAAGCACTTCCCGATATACGAGGTGCGCGTGGCCTACGGCACCGTCTCCCTCTTCTGCAACATCGACACTGCTACGCTGGAGCCCAAGTACGACGAGCTGCGCAAGGAGATGAGGGCGCATGGCTACACTCCCGTGCTGGTCTACGAGCGTGGCGAGCACGTAATCCACGTCGTCAGAGCGCCGAAGGCGCGGCCCTTTGGCGTGTGGGTAAACGCCATATTCTTCGTCGCCACCATCGTCACCACCCTCGTCGCAGGTGCGTTCCTCTACTCGTCCTACAAAGGCTGGGAGAGCCCGTGGACGTCCCAGGCCTTCATGTGGGGCGCGCTCACGTTCACAATCCCGCTCATGGCCCTCCTGGGGCTGCACGAGCTCAGCCACTACTTCGCCGCGCGCAGGCACGGCATCGCGGCGTCGCTGCCGTTCTTCATACCGAGCTTCCCGCCGCTGGGGACGTTCGGCGCGCTCATAAGCCTCAGGGAACCCATACCGTCGAAGAAGGCGATGCTCGACGTCGGCTGCGCGGGCCCGCTGGCGAGCTTCGCCATCTCCGTGCCCCTGGTCCTCCTTGGTCTGTACCTGTGCACGGCCGACCCTGGCATCCCGATAGTGAACTCCGGCGGCGGCGAATACCTGGGCACTTCGCTCCTCTTCTCCGTCCTGATGGCGATAGTCCCGCTCCCCGGGACCGCCCCGATACATCCCACGGCCTTCGCGGGCTGGGTGGGGCTCTTCGTGACCGCGATAAACCTCCTTCCCGTCGGCCAGCTCGACGGCGGGCACGTCGCGCGCGCCCTCTTCGGCGACAGGGCGAAGTGGCTCGGGTATGCCATGCTCGCGCTCCTGCTCATACTCGGGTTCTTCTTCTTCAGCTGGCTGATACTCGCGCTCTTCATATTCTTCGTCGGCGGGATAAGGCACCCCCCGCCGCTCAACGACGTGACGCCGCTCGACACGAAGCGAAAGGTCGTCGGGGGGTTCATGGTCTTCATACTCGTCACGTGCTTCGTAGCGGTGCCCATGGGCACGATGCCGAACGACTACAGCTTCGCCGTCTACCCTGATAGAAATGGCGCCCCCGACTACGACAACACATCCTTCCAGTTCGACCTCAGCGTCCGCACATCGCAGACGCTCCCGTCGAACGTCTCATTCGACGTCTGGGTGGTGAACGCCGGGAACGTGCGCGAGAACGTCAGCGTCGGCAGCGAGCTCGGCGACCTGGCCGGCCTGGGATGGTCGGTCTATTTCACGGCCGCCAACAATTCCACGAACTCCCTGAACGTCTACCAGAACTCCTCGGGGGCGACGCTCGTGCGCGTGGTCGTCGTCGTCCCGCCGAGGTACGTCGGCACGGGGAACGTGACCGTCGTCTTCAACTCCTGGCGCACAGACGCTGACGGCGGCGGCATCGGGAAGACAGTAAGGCTGACAGCCGCAATTCAGGTCATTCCCTAAAGAGGGCGGTAAAGTGCCTCGTCAGCGATTTATGTACCCTTATCGGCAATTCCTCGATTATGGACAAGCCCTCGGGAACGAGCATTTCGTCTATCGGAAAGTTGTACGATATCGCCGCGAAACCGCCTCTGGTAAGGAGGTCTGGAAGCATTTGAACGAACTCTTCCATGACCTTGTCCGGCTTCCGCCTCGCGGTGTAGGACGCCCTCCCGTAGGGCAGGTCTGTCGCTATGGCATCGACCTTCCCGAACAACTGCACTGCCTCCGAGAAATCGGCCACTTTGAGCTGCGCGAACTTTAATCCGTAGTGGGCGGCGTTGAGCCTTGCCCCGTCTATCATTTTCCGGTCGATGTCCGAGCCCATGGCCCTCGCCCCGACGAGCACGGCTTCAATCAAAATACCGCCGGTGCCGCAGAACTGGTCAAGGAGCTTGCCGTCCTCCTTGACGCGGCTCAGGTTCACCAGCGCCCTCGCTATTCTCGGGTGCAGCGTCGTCGGATGGAAGAACGGCCGCTTCGTCGGCGACCTGGCCTCGAACGACGCGCGGTCGATGCTCTCCTTCAGCTTGCACAGATGGACTTTCTCGCCGAGGAGCAGCCTGTACTCGATGTCGGGCGCTTTCATCCGCACCTTGTGCAGCTTCGCGACCGCCTCTCCCAACTCCGCTTCAGCGCGCGCCCCGTCCCCGGCGCCCCATTCGTTTGTCAATCGCTTGGCCCGCGCCCTCGCCGTGATTGTCTTATCGACCTTGCATGGCGCGGCGTCGATTGCATCCTCTATCGTTCCTGCGCTCGCCTGAACCTCGCCGACGTGCCAGGCGAGCGCCAGGCGCTCAGCCAATGATGCGCTGACGTCTTTCCTGTACTCGAAGAATGCGCCAGTCCCATCAAATGTAAGTTCAACCTCTTTTCCAGTGATTGCGGCTATTGCCCCCCTGGCCTCTGCGCGGGCGAGAGCGAGGTTCTCACCTGATAGTTCTATTGCGAAATGCACGGAATCTGAATCACTTGCACGATTATATTGTTTCCATGGCTCATCGTACCTCTATTTGGCGTACCGGAGATGGGTTTAAATAAAGCCGCTCCAATCGTCTGTCATAATGAAGAAACTGCTCTGGTGGCTTATAGCTGGCACGAAAGGTGGTCTCAACCGCGCCAAGATTATCGAGGCCTTGCACAAGAGGCCCTACAACGCGCACCAGCTCTGCGAGATGCTCGGCGTGGACTACACGACGGCGAGGCACCATATCGAGGTCCTGGAGAAGGACAAACTCGTATCCCCGACGGGCGACAAGTACGGCAACATGTATTTCCTCACGCCGGTGATGGAGGAGAACTACAAGATGTTCGAGGAGATTTTGGAACAACTTGGGAATAACAAGATAAGCGTGGACAGGAATAAGGGTGGTGAGTGAAATGGATTACGAGTTGCTGGTCTGGGCGGTAGGGACGATAGTCGGGCTGATAAACATCGGCCTCCTTCTCGGGTTGCTCTCGGTCTACTGGAAAAGTTATAGGAAAACGAAGTCCAAGTTCGCGGTCGGCCTCCTCTTCTTCGGGTCGATGTTCCTTCTGAGGGACGTGTTCTCCATGCTGTTCATGATTGTGTTCTCAATCGATTCCTCAGGAGCGATCCAAAACGGCTCACAGGGAGATCCGTTCGGCTTTCTGATCACCAACCTAATCGAGTCCGTGGCCCTTGCGATCCTGTTCAAGATTACGTGGGAATGAATTGGGAAAGAGTTTGGAACGATTACGGAAAAAGGGTATCTACCTCCGGGGCGATGGCTCCTTCAGTGATTCCCCATGGACGTCATCAAGACCGAGAACCTCGTCAAGTGCTATTCGAAGAACGTCAGAGTCCTGGACGGCATCTCCCTGTCGATAAAAAAGGGCGAGATCGTGGGATATCTCGGGCCGAACGGCTCGGGGAAGACCACGACTATCAAGATTCTGACGAACCTGCTCTACCCGACGTCCGGCCATGCCTTCATCAACGGTCTGGACGTCAACGAGAATCCCAAGGAATCCCTGAAGGCGGTCGGCGCCCTGGTGGAGATCCCTGGGATATACGACTACCTGACGCCGCGCGAGATGCTGACGTATTTCGGCAGGATATACGGCATGGAGCGCGGCAAGATAGACGAACGGATACGGGAGACGTTGAAATCGGTGAGGCTGGCCGACAAGGAGCGGACGAAGATAGGCGCCTTCAGCACAGGGATGCAGAGGCGGCTGGCCATCGCCAAGGCCATCCTCCACGAGCCGGAGATTCTGATACTCGACGAGCCCGTGATAGGCCTGGACCCCAAAGGCATAAAGGAGGTGCGCGAGCTGTTGAGGGAGTTCCAGAAGGGCGGCATGACGATCTTCCTGAGCTCCCACCTGCTGCAGGAGGTCGGCGACACCTGCGACAGCGTCATATTCCTCGACAAGGCCAGGGTGGTCGCCCACGACACGGTCCACAACATCAGGAGCAAGGCGGGTGGGAAAAGCATAATCGTCAGGTTCACGAACCCGCTGTCCGAAACGGAGGCGAAGAAAATAGAGACCGTCGCAGGAGTGAAGGGCGTCAGTGTTAAGAATGGCTCGGTCCAGATAGGGTACGATGGCTCCCCCGATACAAGCTATCAAATCCTGTCAGACCTTATGAAAGCAGGGCACCACATCGTCTCCTACACACCGGAGGTTGTGAGCCTCGAGGACTTCTACATATCCGTGATGAGCGACGAGAGGGGGGTGAGTTAAATGATGTCTACAAATGAAGATACGGTTAGTGATTTATTTCACGTGTATATTAACGCCCGCTTCGAAATAAAAAAGCATGTGAGCCGCAGGCGGCTGGCGCTCGTGGTCGTCCTGGCGACGCTCTTGCCCATAGTGTTCTACGCCATCCCCCCGCTCTTCGACGAGGACTACCCGGACACGGCGAACGAGTTCGCCTCTCGCAATCTGCTATTCATCAGCACCTTCGTTGTGATATCCGCGGCCATGTTCGCGGGAGATTCCGTGGTCACCGAGTTCGAGAAGAGGACCGGCCTCTCGCTCTTCTCCACGCCCCAGAGACGCACCTCCATCTTCGCCGGCAAGTACATCGCCGCGCTCCTAGCGACCTGGCTGGCCGTCGCGTGCTATTATCTCGTCACAGCACTGGAGATTGGGCAGATTTACGGGTTCGGCGAAATCTCGCTCGGCTTCGCGAAATCGTTCCTCATCAGCCTTCTTTACGCGAGCGCCGCTGTCAGCTTCTGCTATTTCTTCAGCTGCCTTTTGAAAAAATCCATAACGGCAATGCTGGCGGGATTCTTCGTCCTCATGATGATCCTCCCCATAGTGTCTCAGGTCCTGAATATAGCGGACGTGGACCCATGGTTCATACTGACATACAACGGCAGCCTGATAACCGACGTGCTCGGCATCCTCAGTGGCTCCGCCATGGAAAGTGTCTCAAGCTTTTCACCGGACTTCTACGTCGGCGTGGCTGTGGTTGTCGCCTACGGGATTGTCTTCTTTTACATGGCCCTATTCCTGGCAAACAGGAAAGCGATGGAGGGATGAAGAATGTCGAAGTTCCTATGTACCTCAGTGATAACAATCGCCGCTCTGCTGTTTGCTATTGCATTGATCGCGCCGCAATTTGCTATCGCGCAGCCGGGTCCGCCGCAACCGCAGCCCTCTGCGGATGTGACTATCTCCGATTTCACTCTTTCGAGCAATGTTTTCGTCGAGCACGACAACATAACGGCTGCGATGACCATCCTCAATAACGGTTCTGCGCCTGCAGGCAACATAACCCTGTCGCTGAGCCAGGATTTCGAGGAGTTCTGGGGCATGATGGGCATCGCGGTCGGCGCCAACTCCTCGGTGAGCATCGAGCATACATGGTTTGCCAAGCGAGGAAACCACAACATCAGCGCCATGCTGAGCGTGAGCGGCGCGGCGCTCATGAACACCCGCGTGACCAGAAGCATATCCGTGCAAACCCCAAACCCCCCCGACCTACAAATTACGAACGTCTCAATCTCGGGCGATGAAGTTGTCGAGTATAAGGACGTAACGGCCACGGTGACCATTTTCAACAACGGGTCGATGATTGTGAGCAACATCAGCCTGATGCTATATCTGGATTATGAGGAAATCTGGAACATGACCGACATTTCGCTTGATTCAAACTCCTATACCAACATCAGCCATACATGGGTCGCCAAAAAAGGATATCGCAGCATCAGCGCCATGCTGGCCATAAGCGGGGCGGCGCTCATGAACACCCGCGTGACCAGAAGCATATCTGTGCAACCCCCGGACCTGCAAATCACGAACGTCTCAATCACGGGCGACGAATTTGTCGAGGACAAGGACATAACGGTCACGGTGATGATTTTCAACAACGGGTCTGTGGCCGTGAGCAACATCAGCCTGATGCTATATCTGGATTATGAGGAAATCTGGAACATGACCGACATTTCGCTTGATTCAAACTCCTATACCAACGTCAGCCATACATGGGTCGCTGAAAAGGGATACCACAACGTCAGCGCCATGCTCAGCATCAACGATATGCCCCTGCCATCCACCAGGGCCGGGTGGAATATCACGGTCCAGGCCGCACCGGTCGGGGACGTGACCACGTTGGTCGCGGCACTCGGCGTCATCGTGCTGGCCGTATTCCTGCCAACCCTCGTCCAAAGCCTCCACAGGAAGCGCCGTTGAAGAAAGAATATCTACCCCAGGTAGACGTGCCCGAGCCTCTTGTCCCACACCCACTTGTCCTCGGTGCTCGCCTCTTCCTTTATCCTAATGTACTGGTGGAGCTGCGCGTCCATGAGGTCCGCGAGGTGCACGAGCACGGCCTCGGGCGTCTGCGGCTCCTTGGGCGCGCCCCACTCCTTCTTGCCGTGGTGGCTGAGGACGATGTGGTCGAGCTTGAGCTTGGTTCTCTCGGGGAAGTCATGTATCTTCGCGATGCGCCTGTTCAGCTCCTCCTCTCCGAGCACCGTGTGGCCGCGCAGCATGCCCGCCTCGGTGACGTCGATGTTGCTCGTCATCTCCAGCTCGACGATTTTTCCTATGTCGTGAAGGAACGCTCCGGCGATGGCGTAGTCCCTATCGAGCTTGGGAAAGAGCGCGGCCGCGGAATCGCAGAGCTTGACGACGTTCAGCGTGTGCTCCAGCAGGCCGCCGATGTAGTTGGAGTGCATGAGCATCGACGCCGGCGCGGCCTTGAGTTTGGCGGCCCAGTCGCGGTCGTCCGAAAAGGATTTGACGATGGCTGAAATGTCTTTATCACGGATTGTCCCCAAGACGGCCTTGAGCTCGGAGAACATCTCCTCAGGGTCCCTGGGCGCCCGCGCGAGCAGCTCGGCGCGGTCGTACTCCCCTTGCTTGAGCGCCTTCAGAACGCCACCGGTACCCTTACCGATGCCGATCTCCAGCTGCCCGTTGAATTCTCTGGCCTCGCCGGCGACTTTCACCACGTCGCCGGTGGAGATGGTTCTGTGAAGCGCCTCCATATCTGCGCGGTCGGCGTCCCCCCAGTACTTGGCTGTCATCTCCCCCGAGAGGTCGGCGAGCCTGATCTCGAACATCAGCCCGTACTTGTAGTCCCTCAGCGGCTTCTTGAACTTCACCGAGAAGTAGCTGTCGACCTTTTCCCCGTCCTTTATTCCCGTGACCCTCTGCTTTGTCATGTCGGCCCCCGCGCGACAATGCCGAGGGCGGATATAACCTTAAGGGGAGGGAGCCTCCGACGAGTGTGAGCTTTCCGGGCCATTTCCACGGGGCATCTTCCGTCTATAGGCCGTAGACGCCCTTGTACTTCTTCCTCAGGTAGTCCATGAACGGGCCGACCTCGATGCCGCCGACGCCGCAGCGCTCCAGCAGCTCGTCGGTCGTGAACTTGAGCCCGTGCCTGTGGACGTTCTTGCGCAGCCAACCGAGCAACGTCGAGAACTTCCCGGTCGCTATCTCGGACCTGATGGCCGGCTTCGCCTTGAGCGCGGCGTCGTAGAGCTGCGCGCTCAGCAGGTTCCCGAGCGCGTAGCTCTGGAAGTAGCCGATGTATGCGCTGAACCAGTGGACGTCCTGCATGACGCCGTCGGCGTACGTCTTCGAGCTCACGCCCAAGTCGGACAGATACCTGTCGTTCCACGCCTCCGGCAGCTCCTTGACCGAGAGTTTGCCCTCCATGAGCGCGCACTCCAGGTCGAACCTTATCATGATGTGCAGGTTGTACGTCACCTCGTCGGCCGCCACCCTTATCAGGGACGGCTCGACCCGGTTGATGGCCCTGTAGAAGTCGGGGAGCCTGACGCCCTTATACTTCTCCGGGAAGGCCTTTCTCAGGGCTGGATAGAAGTACTTCCAGAACTCCATGCTGCGCCCGACCTGGTTCTCCCAGAGGCGCGACTGGCTCTCGTGGATGCCCATCCCCGCGCCCGTGCCCAGCAGCCCCTCCAGCGCCGGGTCCGGCCCCTGCTCGTAGAGCGCGTGGCCTGTTTCATGGATCGTGCTGAAGAGCGCGGCGCCGAGGTAATCCTCGTGGTAGCGCGTCGTGATGCGCACGTCGCCGATGGAGAAGTTGGTCGTGAAAGGGTGCGGCGTCTCGTCGATGCGCCCGCGCTGGAAGTCGTAGCCCATGCGCTCGGCGACGAGCCTGTTGAACTTCGCCTGCAGGTCCGTTGGGAACTTGCCGTGCAGGCAGGAGTCGTCGACCTGCTCCGCGTCCCTTATCTTCCTGACCAGCGGCACGAGCTCCGCGCGCAGCTCCCTGAAGACCTTTCTTATAGTCCTGGCCTTCACGCCGTAGTCGAAGTTGCTTATCAGCGGGTCCATGACGTGGCCGTAGCCGGGGAAGAACTCCGAGTACTCCCGGGAGTACGCCATGACCTTCTCCAGATATGGATAGACGCCCTTGAAGTCGTTCTTCGGTCGGGCGCGCGCCCACGCTTCGTATGATTCGGCCTGCAGAAGGAACATCCTCGCTGCGAACTCGATCGGCACCTTGGTGACTATGTCGTAGTTGCGCCTCGCAACCCTAATAAGAGAGGCGTCGTCGGAATCGTAACCGAGCTTATTCTCGAGCGGGCGCAGGGAATCGAGGAGCCTCCCGAGCGCCGGGTCCGTCGCCTTCTCGTGTGCGAGCCTCTGCAGCATGGCCGTCTGCCTGGCGCGGGCCTCCGCCCCGCCCGGGGGCATGTACGTCATCTGGTCCCAGCTCAGCACGCTGGCCGCGTGGTTGAGGTCCGTTATCTCGGCGAGCCTTGCCCTGAGGTCCTGCAGTCCCCTGTCCATAAAACCGCCTTGCGGCAATAATGAGGGGCGCGATATAAAATTATCCAGCGCGCCGATCATGGGAAAATTATTATCCACCCCCCTCCATCTCACGCCCGTGAAAGGCATCGTCTGCTGTTACTCGGCCACTGGGAACACGCGCCTGGCCGCGGAATACGTCGCCAGGCACCTCGGGTTCGAATTCGCGCTCCACGACGTGCGAAACGGTGCCCCCGACTTCTCCAATTACGATTTCGCGGGCTTTGCCTCCCCGACTGATTGGCTGGAGGAGCCGATGCTGATGCGCAGCTTCATGCGCTCGCTCACCGGCGTAAACGGAAAGGCCGCATTCGTCCTCGTCACCCACGGGGGGATGCCCGGCAAGACGCCGGCCAGCATCGCGAGGGCCGCGACCGAGAAGGGGTTCGTCGTCGTCGGCTGCCATGTTCTGAAGGCGCCGGACAGCTACCCGCCCATCGTCGCGCAGGGGCGCCCGAGGGACGCCTCCCTGCCGCTCGAGAGCGAGATGCGCGCGCTCGACGACTTCATCTCGGGCCTGAGGATAGCGCTGGCCGGAATAGCCGATGGCAAGGAGGCCGTTCCCGTGATCGTCAAGACCCCTTTCGCGTTCAGGATCATGCCTTCCCTTTCGAGGGAGCGCTCGAAGAAGGCTCAGGGCCCGAAGTCCGTCGACGCAGCGCTCTGCACGAAGTGCGGGACGTGCGCAAGAGCCTGCCCCTATGTGGCCATAGAGCTCTCGTCCACGCCTGCCTTCGACGAGGAAAAATGCATGGGCTGCTGGGCGTGCTTCAACCTCTGCCCGACGAAGGCCATATACGCGGGGAAGCTCCGCGGCACAGGCCATTACAAGGGTCCGCTCAAGCGCTACAGGGAAGTTCTGTCAAAGTAAAATCATGTAAGGGTTTTAGATGACTGGGACGTTCTTGCTCTTCCTGACCGCCCTCGTCGCCTCCATTGCCAGGTACACGTATTCGAGCAACTGTGACACCTCCGATGACCTTACAGGGTGGTCAGAGGGGATAAGGGAACTGAGAAGAGGTGGCCGCAATGTGGTCAGTTGGCGAAAACGCTTATTATCTATCTATCCTATATGCAAATCGTGTCCGCGCCCAGGCTCGTCGGCAGGGAATCGGAGCTCCAGAGCCTCAAGAAGATGCTGGACGACGCCGTCGGCGGCAAGGGCTCGTCCATCATCGTTTCCGGCGAAGCCGGCATAGGCAAGTCGACGCTCGTCGGCGAGCTCCGCGCCTATGCGCTTGAACGAGGCGCGCGCGTTCTTATGGGCGCCGCGGCCGCCGACTCTGGGCATCCCTTCCTCCTCATATCGTCGGCGTTCGCAGGGCACGGCGGCGAGGCGCTCTTCGATACCGGGGAGCACGCGTCCTTCTCGAAGGTCTTCGCCATCGACCCCGCCGGCCAGCTCATTGCCGCGGTCTCGCCCGGTTCCAGGGACGAGGGCGCGGGCGCTCTCGCCGGCATGCTCTCCGCCGTCCAGGGCTTCGTCCGCGATTCGTTCCAGGGCGGCTCGGGCAAGGGCTCGCTCGGCAGGCTCGAGTACGGGGATATGAAGATTCTAATCGAGCACGAGGAGCGCCTCTTCCTCGCTGCCGTCGTGAAAGAGGCAGAGCATCCGGAGATGCGCCACGCCCTGAGGCTCGCCGCGCACGACCTCGAATCGAAATTCGGCGCGGTGATCGAGAAATGGAACGGGCGGGACGGCTACCTCTCGCCGGTCAAGGGGGCGCTCATCCCCCTCCTGGAGCGCAGGTTCGCCGTGCGCAGGGAACACGAGGGGGTGAGCCTGGAAGGGGAGCGCGCGCGGATAGCCGAGGGCGCGCAGAAGCTCGTCGCCGGCCTCGCCCGGGAGAGGCCGCTCCTGTTAGTGCTCGAGGACGTCCACTGGGCCGACGAATCCTCGCTTTTCGTGCTAGGCTACGTCGCCAGGAACGCAGCGGGGCTGGGCGCGCTCATCGTGGCCACGCGCCGCCCGGAGGAGGGTCGGGCGTCCATCGCCGGGCTGGGCATCGCCGAGCTCAGGCTCGGGAGGCTCGACACGCCGGCCGCCGCGGGCATAGCGCGCTCCCTTTTCGAGCCCAACGACTTCCCGGCAGAGTTCCTGTCCCGCCTCTCGGAGCAGGGAGGCGGCAACCCCTTCTTCATCGTCGAGACGCTGCGCCGGATGCGCGACGAGGGGAGCATCTCCTTTAAGGCCGGGGCCTACAGCCTCGTGCGCGAGGACTGCGCCATCCCCGACTCCGTCGAGGCCGTCGTTCAGGCGCGCCTCTCGGCGCTCGAGCCGGACGCCATGTCCATGGCCGAGTATGCGTCTTGCCTGGGCCGCGAGTTCGACATCGACGCCGCGCTGTCGAATGCTACCCTGAAGAGCGCCTCCCGGGCGCTGGCGAAGCTCAGGGAGGCGGGCATCGTCCTCGGCGACGAGGGGAGGGGGCGGTTCTCCCACGCGCTCTTCCAGGACGTGGTCTACCGCGGCATATCCGGGAGGTGGAAGTCCGCGCACCACAAATCCCTGGGCGAGTACTATGAGGCCAGGCACGCGGGCGCCACTGACGACGTACTCTACGAGCTGGCCAGGCACTTCTCGCGCACCTCCGAGCACCGCAAGGCCTTCGAATACTCCTTCCGGTCCGGCGAAAAGGCCGAGGGGAGCTTCGCCGCCGAGCAGGCGCTCGAACTTTACAAGTCTGCTCTGGGCTTCCTCCCGAAGGCCGGAGCCGTCCCGCCCGGGACAGAGAGCGTCCTGCGCGAGCGCATCGGCGACTGCTACAAGAGCCTCGGCGAGCCCCCGCTTGCGATGGCCGAGTACGGAGCGCTGCTGGCCGCGCACTCCTCCGACCCGGACGGCTACATCAGGATAATCCTGAAGATGGACGAGATCGCCTTCCATCTGAGGGACAGAAAGGAAGTCTCCAGGCTCCTCGGGCTCGGCTCCGTCATGGCCCCGCGCGCAGGCCCCGAGGCGGCCGCGGAATTCTACTCCCGTCAGGCGCTTGACGTCCACGACACCGACCCGAAGGAGGCTTCCGAGCTCGCCTCTCTGGCGCTGGAGAAGCTCTCCGCCGTGAGCGATAGGCGTACCGTGGCGAAGGTGCATATTACCCTGGGGCAAGTCCGCGATGGCCTGGGCGGCTATGCCGACGCCGTCCCGCTCGTAATTAAGGCCATCGAAATCGCCGAGGGGCTCGGGGACGCGCGAATCCTGGCCTCGGCTTACGAGCAGATGGGCTCGATGCGGCACTCCCACGGCGAGTTCGCCTCCGCCATCAAGATGCAGGAGAAGGCCCTCGCCCTCCGGGAAAGGATGGGGGACGTCTTCGGGATGTTCTCCATATACATCAACCTCGGGAACGCGAGCGCGGACTTCAACATGCCCGAGAGGGCCACAGAGTGCCACCGCAGCGCCCTCGCCATCGGCCGCAGGCTCGGGAACGATCCTATGATGGCCATGGCCTTGGGGAACCTGGGCTACGCCCTGTCGATGACCGGCAGGAACGAGGAGGCGCTCGCCACGCAATCGGAGGCGCTGGCCTTGCGGCAAGGCTACGACGGCAAGCTGGGAATCGGCTGGTCGTACTCCGACCTGGCGATAGTGCACATCAACCTCGGCAACCTCGGCGAGGCCGAGGACTGCGCCCTCAAGAGCCTGGGGGAGTGGGAGCCACTTGGCTACGACATGGGCGTTTCAATCGCCCACCTCATGCTAGGCAACATCCTTTCGGCGAATGGGGAGCGCGACGGCGCGATCGAGCACTACAACATGTCGCTCGAGATAGCGCGCAGGTGCGACCTTATAGTGGAGAAGTTCAGCTCGCTTGCAGAACTGGTCGATCTCTCTGCCGTCCCGGATGTCACCGAGGCGTTTCGCGAACTCGATGCCCTCTCGGCAAAGATCGGGAGGCCGGACTTCCAGGCTACCGTGGCCAGGCTCAAGGCCTGTGAGGCGCTGAAATCTGGCGACCACGCGCGGGCGCATGGCATTCTCGATTCGGAGCTGGCCCTGAATGCCGGACAGAAAGGCATCGAGGCCGAGCTTTCGCGCGCTTCCCTCCTTAGGGCCAGCGCCAGGGCCCTCGCCGCCCAGGGCGAGGCAGGGAAGGGGCGCGCGACGGCGGCGGAGAGCGCGGCCTTGTTCAGGAAGGCCGGAAGGCTTCTCGAGGCTGGTAAGTCCGAAGAGCTGGCCCGCACCCTCTAAGCTCCGGCCCCTTTGGCCGTTTGCGATTCACATTTTGTCGCAGCTTGAGGGCGCTTCCCTTCACCCGTCCCCTTTCCGGCGGCATCCCCTCAACCGGAGCAGGAGCCAAAGCGATACCGAGAGCGCTGCAAGGAGGAGCGTGCCATCGACGGCCGCGCTCACGAGCATCCCATCGAATCCCACGTCCCTGATTCCATCGAAGGATGACTGCGCGGGGGGGTCGGCGCCCACCGGCGTCGATGAGGCGATGTTATCACCGCCGGTCCCCCCGGAGGGAGCGCCCGGGTTGCCCGGCATGGAGTTGACCACGTTCCAGAATGTCGGGCTCGGGATGTACACCCAGTATCCCTCCCCTTTCTTCATCACGTAGTTGTCGGCGAGTATCCTCGTGAGATACGTGGCGTTTCGGTCGAAGCCCTCGACGATTGCCGCGCCAGTCTCCGCCCTCAGCATTCCAATCGTGTAGGAGCTGTCGTCGATGACGGGGTAGCCGACCATGTTCCAGCCCGCGTGCAGGGCTATGCTCATGTTCGACGGCAGCGAGCCGTACACGGTGAGCGTGGCGTTCATGACCATGTGCAGCCAGAAGGCAATCGTGTGGTTGAGCTGCGTCAGGTCGTTCAGCGACGGGGACCAGTTGACGTTGTACTGCTTCCACAGGTTCGCCGGGTACCATGGGTCGTACCACATGGCCCTGTCCCATTTGCCGTCAATGGAGGAGAGGACGGTGCGTATGTCAGTGTCGTTCTGAATCAGGGGGAGCGATACGAGGTTCCAGCCCCAGATGAGGCTTACCTGGAACGAGTGCTCGGCCACGGAGATGTACGAGCTGCCTGTCACCGACCCGTTCATAGCAGTCACCGAGCCCGCTCCCGGGACGGCCTGCGCCGTGAAGTGGCCGGACGTGTCTATGACGCCGACGTCCGTCGACCATGCGAAAACTATGCCGTATATGGCGTTGCCGAAGTCGTCGTAGGCCGTGGCGGTGAAGTTGGTCGAGCCGCCTATCACAACCGAAGCGGGGTCGGGCGAGACGACGATGCTCTTTATCGCAACGTTGACTACGTTCACCTGGGCCGAATCCGAAAAGGAGCCGTTCACGGCAGTTACCACACCCGTGCCAACGGAGCCTTGCGCAGTGAAGAGGCCAGTCGGGGTCACGGAGCCGACATCTGTCGACCACAGGAAGGTAACTCCAGGGATGGCATTGTCATAGACATCATAGGCGACGGCGCTGAACTGCAGGACGCCGTTTATGATAACGTTGACCGGGTCCGGCGTCACGGCGATGTGATTCATCGCGCCAGGGACCACATCCACCGAGGCGCTGCCCGTAACGCCCCCGCTCGCTGCACGGGCCCATCCGGCCCCCGGCGTCATCTGCGCTGTAAGGTAGCCGGTGGAGTTTATCAACCCGACGTTCGTGCTCCATGAGAACACAGCGCCTGAGACAAGGTTGTCATATGCGTCGTATGCCGTCGCCGTGAACTGCTGGCACTCCACGACAGTTACCGTCACGGGGCTGGGAGCCACTGTTATGTGGTCTATCGGGCCGACCATGACATTGACGACGGCAGAGTCGCTGACGGAGCCGTTCGTGGCCGTGACCGTCCCCGAGCCGGGGGTCGTCCTGGCGGTGAGCTTGCCCGCGGCGTCGATCGTCCCCATGTCGGTGCCCCAAGCGAACAGCACGCCCGAGATGACGTTGTCGAGCGCGTCGTAGGCTGTGGCGGCGAATAATTGCGTGCCGCCCACCGCCACCGTTGCCGGGTCTGGCGTGACCACAATGTGGTCGACCGTGGCGGCTATGACAGAGACGCTCGCGGAGCCCGAGACCGTGCCGTTGGTCGCAGTGACCCCGCCTATGGTAACGGTCGGAGGGGCTGTGAAGACGCCGGAGGAATCGATGGAGCCGATGTTGGCCGACCAGGCGAACGATGCGCCTGCCACCGTGTTGCCGTAAGAGTCGTAGGCCGTCGCCGTGAAGGCCAACACGCCGTTGACTATGACGTTCACAGGGTCCGGGGTCACGACGATGTTATCGACCGGCCCCGCGATCACGGAAACGTTCGCGCTGCCGCTCACCGAGCCGTTGATGGCGATGACCGTCCCCTGGGCGGGGGTTGTCCTAGCGGTCAGTGCGCCTAGGCCGTCAATGGAACCGACATTGGTCCCCCAGACGAACCCTGCTCCCGATATTACATTGTTATAAATGTCGTACGCGACTGCGGAGAATGCCTGCGTCCCGCCCACAACCACCGTGGCCGGGTTGGGCGCGACCGTTATATGGTGCAGGTTGCTTGGCGTCACATTCACGATCGCGGAGCCGCTTACGCCACCGCTCGTCGCTGTCACCACACCTGTCCCAATCGCAGTCTGGGCCACGTAGAAGCCCGTCGTGTTCATGACGCCCACATTCGTGGACCACGCGAAGCTCGCGCCCTCTATCTGATTGTCGTAGAAGTCATAGGCAACGGCAGTGAAAGATTTCGTGCCTCCCGCTGCAACGCTGGCCGGGCTGGGGGAGACGATGATGTGGTCGATGACGCCATGAACGACAGTGACGTTCGCCGAGCTGCTCACCGTGCCGTTGGATGCTGTGACCGTACCCGAGCCGGGCGCGGTCTGCGCCGTCAGCAGGCCCGTGCCGACCACAGAACCTACGTTCGTTGCCCACAGAAAGACTGCACCAGACACGACGTTGTTGTAGACATCGTATGCCACTGCCGTGAACTGCTGGGAGCTGCCAACAACAACCGTAACCGGGTCGGGGGAAACTGCGATGTGATCGACGCTTCCGACCAGGACGTTCACGATTGCCGAGCCCGAAACCGTGCCGTTAGTGGCTGTGACGGTGCCGGACCCAGGAGTCGTGCGCGCGGTCAGCAGGCCGGTCGCGCCGACCGAGCCCGCGTCCGTGGTCCATGTGAATATTGCGTCCGATATTTGGTTATCCTGCGCATCGTATGCCGTCGCCGTGAATGCGACCGAGCCGCCGACGACGACCGATGCCGGGTTTGGCGTGACGATTATATGGTCGATCGCGCCGGGTACGACATACACGACTGCGGAATGGCTGACAGAGCCGTTCGTCGCCGTCACTGTGCCCGTCCCAGTCTGCAGCCGCGCCGTGAAGAGGCCGGAGGCGCCGATGGAGCCCATGTCGGTGGTCCACACATAGCTCATGCCGGACAGCGCGTTGCCGTAGGCGTCGAATGCGACCGCGATGAACGCCCTCGTGCCACCCACTACAACGTAGGCGGGGTCTGGCACGATCACTATGTGGTCCAGCGGCCCGGGGACTACGTCGACGTGCGCCTCGCCGCTGACAGTGCCGTTGGCGGCGAGGACGTGCCCGATGCCCTGGAGCGCCCGCGCCGTGAAGAGCCCGGACGAATCGATGGTTCCGATGTCCGTCGTCCAAACGAAGCTGACCCCTGTTATTGCATTGCCGTACACGTCATATGCGGTCCCTGTGAAGGCCTGCGTACCGGTCGCCTCGACTGAGACGGGGTTCGGCGCAACGACAATGTGGTCGATGTTCGCGATCATTACCGCCACGGACGCGGAGTCCGATACGGCGCCGTAGGTCGCAGTGACAGTGCCCGCGCCCGGCGTCACCTGTGCTGTGAGGACACCCGTAGAGCTGACGGTGCCGACATCGGTCGTCCAGACGAAGGTAATGCCTGAGATGGCGTTGTTGAATGCGTCGTACGCGATGGCTGTGAATGCCAGAGTGCCGCCGACCACGACCGTGGCCGGGTCGGGCATGACGATTATATGGTCGACTACGGCATTGGTAACCGTGACGCTGGCTGAGCCCGATATGGAGACGTTTGTCGCGGTCACTGTGCCAGTTGCGGGCGTCAGCCACGCAGTGAAGAGGCCGGTCGTACTGATTGTACCAACATCGGTGCCCCAGGCGAAGCCGATGCCCGTCAGCGTGTTGTTGTACACATCGTAGGCGGTTGCGACGAACTGCAGCAGCCCGTTCACGATTACATTGGCCGTGTCCGGGCCTACTGCGATGTGGTGGAGCGGCCCGGCAACGATATTGACATTTGCATTGCCGCCGACCGTCCCGTTCGATGCAGTGACGATGCCCGCGCCCGGCGTGGTCCTTGCCGTGAGAACGCCCGATGCGTCAATTGCTCCGACGTTCGCGCCCCATGCGAACGCCACGCCTGCGATGACGTTGCCGTACTGGTCGTATGCGACGGCCGTGAACGGCTGGCTCGCGCCAACGGTGACGTTCACTGGGCCTGGGGAGACTATTATGTGGTGCAAGGCGCCCACGAGCACGTTCACGGCTGCGGAATCGCTCACGGTCCCGTTGGAGGCCGTTACCGTCCCGGCTCCCGGCACGGTCTGCGCCGTGAGGAGGCCCGTGGTCGTTATCGTGCCCACGTTCGTGGACCAGGCTAGCTGGGCGTTGGTCACGATGTTGCCATAGGCGTCGTAGGCCACGACCGTGAAGGAAGCCGTACCTCCGACGATGACCGAAGCCGGGTCCGGGCTTACGATTATGGAGGCTACCGGGCCGGGCAGGACATTGACCGTGGCGGAGTAGCTTGCGGAGCCGTTCGTCGCCGTGACGATTCCGCTGGCCGCCACCAACTGCGCGGTGAAGGCGCCCGCCGCGGTGATGGCGCCCACGTCGGTCGTCCAGGCAAAGGATACGCCGGAAATCGCATTGCCGTACACATCGAAGGCTATCGCGTTGAATGCCCTCGAACCGCCCACAATGACGTATGCCGGGTCCGGTATGACGAAGATGTGGTCGAGCGGGCCGGGGACGACATTCACAGTCGCCGACGCGCTGACAGACCCGTTCGACGCGGTCACGACGCCCAAGCCCTGCAGCGTCCTCGCAATGAACAGGCCCGCGGCATCTATGGAGCCGACGTCCGTCGCCCAAGAGAACTGAACGCCGGGTATCGCGTTGCCGTATAGGTCGTAGGCCACTGCCGCGAAGGCCTGCGAGCCCCCGGCAACGACCGACACCGGGTTTGGCGTAACTGCGATGTGGTCGATGGAAGCGCCCGTCACGGTCACGTTGGCCGAGCCCGAGACTGTCCCGTTGGCCGCCGTGACGGTGCCGCTGCCCGGCGCTGCCTGAGCGGTGAAGAGCCCGCCGGAGTTGATGGCCCCGACGTCGGTCGTCCACGAGAATGAAATGCCGAATATCGCGTTGCCGTAGGCGTCGTAGGCCGACGCGGCGAAGGCCTGCGTCCCGCCCACGACGACCGATGCGGGGTTCGGCGTTACCATGATATAGCTCACGGGCCCCGGAATCACGCTGACGATGGCGGACCAGCCGACCGTGCCGTTAGACGCCGTCACCGTTCCAGTGGCGGCGGCAGTCTGGGCAGATAGCACTCCCGCTGCGTCTATCGTGCCGATGTTTGCCGACCATGAGAACCCGACGCCAGGGATGACATTGTTGAAGGCATCGAACGCTACAGCTATGAAGGCTTTGGTTCCACCTGCCGTCACTGATGCCGGGTCGGGAACTATCACTATGTGATCGAGCGTCCCCGGCACGACGTTGACGTAGGCCGATGCGCTAACCGACCCGTTCGTCGCCGTCACCGTCCCAATTCCCGGGTGCGTCTGGGCAGTGAAGAAGCCTAGCTGATCTACTGCACCGACACCGGTCGTCCACGCATATAGCACTCCCGGGATGGCGTTCCCGAGCGCGTCGTAGGCCGTGGCGGTGAATGACTGCGTGCCTCCAACGGCTACCGTTGCCGGGTTTGGAGATACGACGATATGGTCGATTGCCACGCTCACAACGCTGACGGGCGCCGAGCCTGTCACCGAGCCATTCGTGGCCGTTACCGTGCCGTTCCCTGGCGCCCCCTGCGCGGTGAATAGCCCTGCCGCATTTATGGCGCCGACGTTCGTGGCCCACGTGAAAATGACGCCCCCTATCGGGTTGTTCGAGGCGTCGTAGGCGACCGCCGTGAATGCCTGCGACGCGCCCACGACTACGGTGGCCGGGCTTGGCGCGACGAGGATGTGGTCTATGGCGACGCTGACCACGGTGACGGCCGCGGAACCTACGATGGAACCGTTCGCCGCCCCGACAAAGCCGCTGCCAGGGGTCGATTGCGCGGCCAGCAGCCCCGTGGGGTCCACGGTCCCGACGTTTGTGCTCCACGTGAAGCCCGCGCCTGCGATGACGTTGCCGTAGATGTCGTACGCCACGGCGTTGAATTGCTGGGAGCCGCCGACTATGACATTGACCGAGCTAGGAGTGACGGTGATGTGGTGCAGCGGGCCGACAGCGACCTGGACGCTGGCGCTGCCAACGACGGAGCTGGCCGTCGCGCGCACCCATCCCGCGGCCGGCGCGGTCTGCGCAGTCAGGTACCCCGTCGCATTGACGAGCCCGACGTTCGTGCTCCACGAGAAGGCCGCGCCGACCACGAGGTTATTGTAAGCATCGTAGGCCGTCGCTGAGAACTGCAAGAACGCCCCGACCGTTATCGTCGCCGGGTCCGGCGTGACGACTATGTGGTCCACGGGGCCTATGGCAACCTGCACGTTCGCCGTCGCGCTGGCGGTCCCGTTAGACGCCGTCACCGTGCCCGCGCCCGGCGTCGTCTGTGCGGTGAATATCCCAATGCCGGTGACAGTGCCCGCGTTCGTCGCCCAGGCAAAGGTCGCGCCTGGGACGGCGTTGTCATACACATCGTAGGCAGTGGCCGTAAACGCTATAGAGGAACCGACCGTGACATTCGCGCTGGCCGGGCTGATCGAGACGCGGCAGACCGCCCCGGGCACGACGTTCACCGTGGTTGAATAGGTAAGCGTGCCGTTCCTGGCCATCACAAAGCCCGTCGCTGGCGTCGTCTGCGCCGCCAGCCTCCCCTGCTGGTCAATGGCCCCGACGTTCGTCGTCCACACGAATAGGACGCCGGAGATGGGGTTGTTGAGCGCGTCGAACGCTATCGCCGTGAATGCCTGGGCTGTGCCCACCGTTACATTGGCCGGGTCCGGCACGACGACGATATGGTCAATCGGCACGTTGACGACCTCGACGCTGGCAGAGTCCGAGAACGAGCCGTTCGAGGCCGTTACCGTCCCCGAGCCAGGGAACGCCTGAGCGACGAGATTGCCCGCCGAATCGATGGCGCCGGCCGTGGTCGACCAAGCGAACGCGACGACGGGTATCGTGTTGTTGTAGGAGTCGTATGCCGTCGCGACGAACTGGACAAGCCCATTGATTATGACGGTGACCGGGTCAGGTGTTACGATGACGTGATGGAGCGGGCCCGGGGTGAGAGTCACGTTAGCGCTGCCGCTTACCGTCCCGTTGGAGGCCGTGACCGTCCCGGACCCAGTGGTCGTGCGCGCCGCCAGCAGGCCCGCCGAGTCTATCGAGCCCATGTCGCTGGCCCATGCAAAGGCCACAGCGGGCAATGCGTTGCCGTAGGCGTCGTATGCGACCGCCGTGAACTGCTGGCTGCCGCCCACGACGATGGAGACGGGGCTCGGAGAGACCGCTATGTGGTGCAGGTCCCCCGCCAGGACGTCCACGATTGCGTGGTTGTGGACCGAGCCGTTCGTGGCCGTGACAGTCCCGGAGCCTGGCGCGGTCTGCGCCGTGAATAGGCCCGTGGGGCTTATCGACCCCACGTCGGTAGTCCATGCGAACGACACGCCAGGAACGACGTTGTTGTAGAAGTCGTAGGCCGTGGCCGTGAACTGCCTGCTCTCCCCGACCTTCAAGGATGTCAGGAGCGGGCTGATGGATATGTAGTAGATGCTGCCGACGACAACGGTGACGTTCGAAGTCCCGGTCACGCTCCCGTTGCTCGCCGTGACGGTGCCCGCGCCAGGCGCGAGCTGGGCGGTGAACTGGCCGCCGGCACTTATTGAGCCAACGTCAGTAGCCCAGACGAATTCCACGCCCGAAATCGCGTTGTTGAAGCTGTCGAACGCGATCGCCGTGAACGCGAGCGTCGAGCCCACGGTCACGGCAACGGAGTTGGGAACGACCGATATCCTGACAATCGAGCCTACCAGGACGGTGACTGCGGCGGAGCCCGACACGGACCCGTTGGTCGCCGTGACGGTGCCTATTCCCGGGATGGTGCTTGCAGTGAAGTGCCCGGCCACATCGACGGTGCCGACGTCGGTGGACCACGCGAACCCGACGCCTGATATGGCATTGCTGTATGCGTCGTAGGCCGTCGCCGTGAAGTCCTGCGCCCCGCCGACCGTTATCGAGAGCGGGGTCGGCATGACGGTTATGTGGTCGAGCGGCCCGTGAACCACGGTTACTGTGACCGTTTTACTAACGGTGCCGTTCGTTGCCGTGACGAATCCCGCGCCCGGCACGATTTGCGCCGTGTAGTATCCAGTGGCATTTATCGTCCCGACGTTGGTCGCCCAGCCGAAGGTCGCGCCCGGCAGGACATTGTTGTATGCGTCGTAGGCCACTGCGATGAACTGCTGCGATGCCCCCACCGTAATGGTTAGCGGGTCGGGCACGACCACGATGTGGTCGATTCCGCCGATGGCCACGGTGACGTTCACGCTCTTGCTGACTGTCCCGTTTTGAGCCGTCACCGTCCCGATTCCCGGAGTAATCCTGGCCGTGAAGGAGCCGTTCGCGTCTATCGTGCCGACGTTGGTGCTCCATGCGAAGGCCATGCCAGGTATCGCGTTGTTGTAAAAATCGTAACCCGTGGCGTTGAACTGCTGCGCCTGGCCGACTACGACGGTGGCTGGGCTCGGTGTGACCGATATGCGATAGAGCGCTTCCGGGATGACCTGGACGTCCGCGCTCCCCGTAGCATTGCCGCAGGTGGCGTGGGCCCAGCCCGTAGCCGATGTCGTCTGTGCCGTCAGGTAGCCGGTGGAGTTTATAGAGCCGACGTTGGTGCTCCAGAGGATTGTCGCGCCGAAAATGGTGTTGTTGTAGATGTCGTACGCCACGGCAGAGAACTGCCTACCCTGCCCAGCGGTTACCGCCGTGGAGTTCGGCGTTACGGCGATGTGGTGGGGCGGGCCGACGATTACATCGACGCCCGCGCTCCCTGTGACAGAGGAGTTCGACGCCGCGACATTGCCGGTCGCGGGGGTCGTCTGAGCCGTGAAAGTGCCTGCAGGGTCTATCGAACCGACGTCCGTGGACCAGCTGAAGACCACGCCCGGTATCGCATTGTTGTATACATCGTAGGCGGTGGCGTTGAACGACCTCGTGGCGCCCACCACGACGACCGCCGTGCCCGGCGCGACCGATATGTGATGGACCGCTCCGGGGACGACGGTTACAGAAGCCGAGTAGGTCCTCGTGTTGTTCCTCGCGGTCACGATGCCTGTCCTGGGCGTCGTCTGCGCTGTAAGGGTACCCGCCGCGTCTATCGCGCCCACGTTCGTCGTCCAGAGGAAGTCCACGCCCGGGATGACGTTGTTGTACTGGTCGTACGCGGTCGCGTTGAATGCCATGGTCGTTCCAACAGTGACGGTCGCCGGGTCCGGAGATACGGATATATGATGTACCGGCCCGAGATCGACCTCCACGCTCGCCGTGCCCGAGAACGTGCCGTTCGAAGCGTTCACAAGGCCCGTCCCGGGGAACGTCTGGGCTGTGAAATGCCCTGCAGAGTCTACACTGCCCACGTCCGTCGACCACACGAAGGATACGCCCTGTATCGAGTTGTTGTATGAGTCGTACGCGACGGCCGAGAAGCTCTGGTTGCCGCCGACGATTATCGAGATTGACCCTGGAGTGACCACAATGTGGTCGATGGGGCCGACGACGACCTCGACGGTCGCGGAGTCCGAGATGGTGCCGTTAGCCGCCGTGACGTACCCCGTCCCTGGCGTTGTCCTGGCCGTGAACGCGCCGGTCGAGTCGATAGTGCCCACGTTGGTCGTCCATACGTAGGAAACGCCCGGTATCGCGTTGCCGTACTCGTCGAACGCGGTCGCTGAGAACGCCTGCGCGGCCCCCACTGGGACCGTTACCGGGTCCGGCGAAACCGCGATGCGGTCGAGCGGGCCGTGCGTGACGTTGACCGCCGCGGACGCGCTCTGGGTGCCGTTCGTTGCCGTCACATAGCCCGAGCCTGGAACGGTCTGGGCCACGAAGAGCCCGGACGCGTCGACGGAGCCGACGTCCGCCGCCCATGTGAAGACCGCACCGGGCACGACGTTGTCGTAATAGTCGTACGCCGTGGCGACGAAGAGCAGGGCTTCGCCAACCTCCACATCGGCGAACGACGGGCTGATCGTGACGTAGTAGATGCCGCCGACGACTATCTCGACGCTCGCGGCCCCCACGACCGACCCGTTCGACGCGCTCACCGTGCCGAGCCCCGGAACCATCTGCGCCGTCAGGAGACCGAAGGAGTCTATCGAACCGACGTTCGTGGACCAGGCGAATGCCACACCCGGAATCGGGTTGTTGTACGCGTCGTACGCCGCAGCCGAGAATAACACCGTCCCGCCGACCGCGACCGAGGCAGGGTTTGGCAACACGATAATGTGATGGACCGGGCCGATTGTCACCTCCACGCTGGCAGAGCCAGTCACGGAGCCGACCCTGGCGCTCACCGTGCCGTTCGCCGGCACGGTCTGGGCCGTGAACAATCCCGCAGAATTCACGATCCCCACGTTGGTTGTCCAGATGAACGTGGCGTTAGGTATGGGGTTGTCGTACGCGTCGAAGGCCTGGGCGGCGAACTGGCGCGTGTCCCCTATCACGACGGTGGCCGAGCTCGGGGTGACCTCTATCCTGCTGGCTGGTCCGATCACGACGCTGACGGAGGCGGAGCCGGTGACGGATCCGTTCGTAGCGGTGACCGTGCCGTTGCCCGGCATGGTCTGGGCCGTCAGCACACCGTAAGGGTCGATGGTCCCGACATTCGTCGTCCAGGTGAAGACGACGCCCGGTATCGTGTTGTTGTAGATGTCGTGGGCCGTCCCCGTGAACGCCTTCGTCCTTCCGACGACAACTGTCGCCGGGTTGGGGGACACGGAAATGCGGTCTATCGCGCCGACGATAACATCGACCGTCGCGAAGTCGCTCTTCGTGCCGTTCGCAGCCGTGACCTGCCCGCTGCCGGGGGTTGTGCGCGCGGTCAGCAGTCCGGTCGCATCGATGGAGCCGACATTGGTGCTCCACGCGAATCCCACGCCCGTTAATTGGTTGTTGTAGGCGTCGTACGCTACCGCGTTGAATTGCTGCGTCGTGCCAACGACTACCGAGACCGAGTCGGGGGTGACGACGATGTGGTCGAGCGCGCCGGCTACGACGTTCACCGTCGCATTGCCATAGACGCTCCCGTTCTTCGCGCTGACGTAGCCGGAGCCGGGCGTGGTCTGGGCTATGAGAAGCCCCGCAGAGTCTATCGATCCCATGTTCGTGCTCCACGCGAAACCGACGCCTGAAAGGGCGTTGTTGTAAACATCGTACGCGACGGCCGCGAAGGGCCTCGTCTGCCCCACGGTTACCGTAGCAGGATCGGGAGTGACGATGATGTGGTCGAGCGGGCCCGCAACGACGCTGACGTCCGTGTAGTTGGAAACGGGCCCGCTCGCCGCCGTGACCGTGCCGGCGCCGGGCGCGTTCTGTGCCGTGAAGAAACCGGTCGCGTTGACAGAGCCCACGCTGGTTGTCCAGGCGTAGCTCACGCCCGGTATCGAGTTGTTGTAGACGTCGTACGCGACTGCAGCGAATTGCTGCCCCGCCCCGACGACTACCGTGGCCGGGTTCGGCGTCACGACGATACGATAGACCGCGGCCGGGATGAGTGTCACTGAGGCATTGCCGACTACAGAGCCGCAGGTCGCGTTGACTATGCCCGAGCCCGTCGCATTCCGCGCGGTGAATGAGCCGGCGGCGTTTATCGTGCCGACGTCGGTGGCCCACGTGAAGGCCGCGCCCGAGACGGGATTGTCGTATACGTCGAAAGCCGTCGCCGTGAAGGCCTGGGTTCCGCCGACAACGACCGAGACCGGCGAGGGGGAAACGGTTATGTGATGGACCGGGCCCGCCGTGACCTGCACCGTCGCCGAGCCCGTGACCGAGCCCGAGGTCGCGCTCACGAAACCCGTGCCGGCCGACGTTCCCGCCGTGAAGAAGCCTGTGGCGTTCACGGAGCCCATGTTCGTGCCCCACGTGAACGTCGCGGCTGTTATCTGGTTGTTATACGCGTCGTAGGCGGCTGCCGAGAAGGCCTGCGTCCCGCCGACGGGGACCGATACCGGGCTGGGGGAGACGACGATGTGGTCAAGCGGGCCGATGACCGAGTCCACGTAGAGCGTCTTGCTGAAGCCGTACTTCGTCCCTATGGAATCATGGATGCTTCCGTTCGTTAGGAAGCCGTCGTGGTTCTGCGTCGCGGGCGCCTGGAGGCCGAAGTTGAACGCGAGCGTCGTGCCCGACGCCCAGTTGTAGTAAAGGGTGCCGTTGTAATAGAACGTCAGCATCCGGGTAGTGCCGTTCCACTGGTATTCCCAGCTCGCTGGCCCGGACATGCCCGAGG
The DNA here is from genome assembly GCA_016214785.1 of Methanobacteriota archaeon. Taxonomy (GTDB): domain Archaea; phylum Thermoplasmatota; class Thermoplasmata; order SG8-5; family JACRNV01; genus JACRNV01. The sequence goes on along the minus strand of JACRNV010000001.1, from coordinate 16,608 downwards.
GCGCCCCCCAGGCGCTCGGAATCCTGACCTCTATGGCGTCGTTGCTCGCGTTGTAGAACATGCCGCCGGTCGTCCCGATGTTCGTGACGTTGAGCGAGAACGAGCCGACGGATTTAGATATCACCGACGACGGCCAGAGCGAGAAGTCGAGGATGGGCGCGTTGCGCGCGGTAACGTTGAGAGCCAGGGAGGTCGCGTTCTCTAGGTAGCCCGTGTCCGTCGTCCCGTTAGCGAACGCGCCGTAGTTTATCGGGTACGTCCCCACGCCCGTGGGCGTTATCGACACGTCGAACGATATCGTCGCCGCCTCGAGCGGCAGGAGGCTGCCGACGCTCCAGTTCAGGACGGTCCCGTTCCACGACCACGAGCCCTTCGAGGCCGCGACGTTCCCGGCGAACGTGATGCCCGGAGGCAGCGTGTCGTTCGCCTTCGCGTTGTTGATGACGTACGTCGGGTGGCAGTTCTTGACCTGGATGGTGAGCCTGATGACCGTCGTCCCGGTCGAAGGTATGACCGTCAGGTCGCTCGTCTTCGTCACGTTGAGGACGCCGCAGACCGAGAGGGCGGTGGCGCTCGAGTACGGCAGGCAGAAGCCGACGTCGTCCGTGTAGTTCAGGTTGACGTAGTTGTCCATCCACGTCCCGTCGGGCGTGCCCGAATTGACCGTGGCAATAATAGTGAACCAGTGGTTACCGGGCTGGACGTTGCTGAAGTTGAACCAGAGGTAGCGACCGCTAACGCCCCAGCTGACGAGGGTGTGCGTGGCGTTGGAGGCCGTGGTCTGCGCTACATAGGTCACATCGAGCGGCAGCGTTTCGTTTATCCAGACGTTGTTGGCGACGTCCGTCCCCGTGTTGTTGAAGTATATCGTGTAGGTGAGGGACTTGCCCGGGTCCGATATCGGCTTATCGACTGTCTTCGCGACGTCGATCCTCGTGTTGATGACCGACGTGTTCACAACGTTCGAGTTCGAGGCGCCGCTGTGCTTGACGTTGTTGCTGTTCGTGTACTCGGCGGCCGCCAGGTTGCCGATGATGGTGCCGCCCGCGGCCCCGTTTATGACCTGCACAGTGATGTTGAAGTAGTTGCTCCCGGGCATGACCCTGAAGACCTTCCACGAATACTTGTTGCCGTTGATCACGGGCGGGACCGGCGCGGAGTCTGATATGTAAACGGTGTTCGGATCGAAGGTGTCGTTTATCCATACATAGAGTGCCATGCTCGAGCCCGTGTTGTTGTACCAGATGGTGTAGTTGATCCTCCCTCCGGGCGGGGCGGAGGTCCTGTTGGCGACCTTTTCCACCGACAGTATCGGCTCGTCTATGTCGACGCTGGCCGTATCGTTGCTGCCTGGCAGGGCGTTGCCCTCGGCGTCGGTGCAATTCACGTAGACGGCGTTGGTGACGTTCTGGCTGTCCACCACGGTGTTGTCTATCTTCACCTCTATCCAGAACCAGTGCGTCCCCGGCGCCACGTTCAGGAAGTGCCAGCAGTACTGGCCGTTTACGAACGACCAGGTGGCGTTGGAGGCCACGAGCTGGAGGCAGCTCGGCAGGGTGTCGTTGACCCACACGTCCGCTGCGACGCCGATGCCCGTGTTGTTGTAGTACAGCTTGTACATCAGGCTGTCCCCGGCCGATATCGTGCCCTTTGCCCCGGCGGCGGCCGTCCCCCCGAGCTGCGCCACGGCGGCTGCTATCTGAATGTAAATCGCGTCCAGCTGGCTGCTCGTCGGCGCGAAATAGTAGCTGCCGTTCTTGGAGGTGTTGGCCACCTGCCTCAGGTCGTATTCCGAAGTGAAGTTGTAGGCGTACGAAGTAGTGCTCACTGCCGCCGGAGCGCCTACGACGAGCGCTGTCTGGCTGATGTAGCCGGCGGCGCTCGAGTTGCTCCCCTGCGGGTTGCAGCCCAGCCCTATGGTGAATACCGCGCAGGGCGCGTTCAGCAGGCCGGTCCTCGTCGCTTCATCCCCGGTGAGCGCGAAGGTCGACCATGCCTGGGGCGCCGCCGTCGTTAGCCTGTAGATGCTGCCGTACGTCCTCACCGGGCTGCCCCATACGTTGCCGTCCGACCTGGGGTTCGTCTCCCACGTGCGTATCACGTTGCCGGCCGTGGCCCTCGACGGCGCCCCCGGCGCGTACGTTTCGCTGCCTGTCTCCCTGCCGCCCGTGCCCCAGTCGTCGCCGTCCGTCATGGCCACGACCACTGGCGTGTGCGGCGGCGTGAAGGAGTCCCAGCCGCCAGTCATCGCGTAGCTGACGGATGTCCCGATGGTGTCCCATATAGGGGTGTTCTGGTTCGCCGTGAACGTAGCGAGCAAGGCCAGAGTCGTGGCCTTGTTCGCGGGGGTCATAGTCAGGAACGCCTGGCTCTGTATGACCTGCTCGTTCCCCGTGCCGCCGAAGCTGTACACCGCCACGCGGTCGCTCGGGTCGAGCCCGGCGACGAAGTCCCTGGCGCAGTACTTCAGCACCTCTATCTTCGAGCATCCCCATATCCTCGTCCATGCCGTGGCGCCGTTCCTGATCTCGACGTAGCACAGGTCGGCCGTGTCCGCGACCGCGATCCACGATTGGAACTTCACCTTCACCGTCGTGTCGGTGGAGACGTCAATCGCAGGCGATATCGCGTCCCAGAGGGCGTTGTTCGGGTACTGGTTGTTCCCGTCTACTCCGCTGAGGACGTCCGTGCCCAGGACGTTCGGTACGGACGGCGCCGACGGCGGGTCCGTCCCTCCGATGGGCGTGCCGGTTTCCCATTGGTCGGCCACGAGGTTCGACCAGCCGCGCGGCACGCCGTCGAAATTGTCGAAGAACCTCGTGTCGTTGTTGTTCCCCTGCACCTCGAAGTCGTCTATGGTCCAGCCACCGCTGACGCCCGCAGCGTTGGACGTGAAATACAGCCTTACCTGCAGTTGGGACCACCCCGCGGCCCAGTACGATATGTCGAGAGTCATCGGCACCCATCTCTGCTGGTCCTCGATGTTGGCCATCGAGCCCGAGTTGTCTATCGTCATGACGACGTCGGCCGGCGCGCGCGGTATGACGGTGGTGTTTATCTGCGCGACGTCCACGATGTTGGCGTCGTTGTAGGACGTGCCGATTATGTAGGAGATGTCCTCCTGGCCCACGATGGCGTTGTAGGGCACAGTCACGTTGACCATGATGCTATTCATCCCCCCGCTCGGCGCCAGGTTGCCCGTGTCGGGGTACGAGTTCCCGTTGGTGTCCGCGAGGGGGGTCCAGTCCGTGTTGAGCAGCGCGATTGGCCAGCCCAGCTTGGAGGTCTTGTCCATGTCGACCGAGTCGGTTATGCTCTGGAGGTTCGTGATGTTCACCTTGTACGATATCGTGTTCGCGACCGTGCACTGCCCCCACTGGTCCGGGTCCACCACGATGTCCTTGAATATGCGCTCGACTGTCTTGGACGCGTCAATGAGCGGGAGGTAGAATATCCTCGTCGTCGCGTTGGCCCTCGTCTCGGGCATCCTCGCGCCCGAGGCCAGGGTGTGGTTGCAATAGGCCCAGTTCGTCAGGAGCACGCCGTTGGCCAGGCCCGCGTTCGCGCTCACGTTCGCGGTAACTGACCATATCCCCGGAAGGATGCCTGAAAAGACCCAGCGAACGACGCCAGCGGCGTAGCTTCCACCGTCGGAGGCGTCGATGAACGTAACTCCCGACGGAAGCGTGTCGTTCAGCCACACGTTCGCCGCGGCGTTCTCCCCCGTGTTGTTGAAGTATATCCTGTACAGCAGGACGTTGCCCGGCTCGGCCTTCTCCGGGACGAGCTTGACGGGCTGGATGGCCGGTCCGCGCACGGCTATCGCGTCGGTGTCCGCCAGGGCCGGTACCGCCGTGTCCCGCGCGGTTACGTTCTGCGATGTCCTGGTGTACAAAATGAGGTTCGTGAAGGAGTATGTGCCTGCGTTCGGCAGCGTGAATGTGTGGTCCGCCGGCAGAGTCGCTGGGTACGGGTCGGTCGAGCCGAGGCCCACAGTGCCAAGGTAGTCGGTCTTGACGTTGCCGTCGCCGTCGAAGACGGTGACCGAGACGCTGAAGCCCGCGCCCGCATCGACCGCCGAGGGCGAGTCCATGACCAGCAGCGCCGCGGCGCCCGGGTTGACCGTGACGCTGGCGAAATCCGTGAGGCCGGAATACACGCCGGTGACCGTCCATGTCCCGACCTGGCCCGCCGAATAGAGGTTCTGGACCATGCCCCCCTTCGGGTCGTTGTGCGTGAAGACCGTGCCGGTCGTGACCTCCCATGCATTGCCGTCGGCGTCGTAGGCCGTGGCCGAATAGAGGACCGTGTCGTCCGCCGTTATCGTCGCCGTGGCCGGCGTGACGTCGATGGATACGGCGGCGCCGTGCAGGACGGTGATAGTCGCCTGCCCCGAGACGCCGCTGTCGTTAGCGAAAATCGTCCATGTTCCGACGGCGTGCGCCGCGAAGTACCCCGTGGCGTTGACCGCCCCCCCGCCGTTCACGGCCCAAACCGGCGTTATGTCGATCAGGTTGTCGTAGAGGTCGTAGCCCGCGGCGCCGAACTGCTTGCTCGCATCGGCGCTCATCGTCCAGGGGTTGGGCGACACGACGATGTGGTCGAGCGGCCCCTTGATGACTGTCACGCTGGCATAGCCCGAGACCGTCCCGTTCTGCGCGGTCACGATGCCCGAGCCCGGCGTGGTCTGCGCCGTCAGCAGGCCGCTCGAATCGACCGTGCCCACGTTCGTGGTCCAGACCGCCTCCACGTTCAAGATGGAGTTGCCGTACGCGTCGTAGGCGAGTATGGAGAATGCCTGCGTGGAACCGACGACGAGCGTGACCGGGTCGGGCACTACCGAGAGTATCGCTACGGGCCCGGGGACGACGTTGACGTTCGCGCTCCCGGTTATCGCGTCGCTCGTGGCGCTCACAGTCCCGGCGGTCGGCGTGGTCTGGGCCGTGAAGTAGCCCATCGAATTGACGACGCTTACACCTGCGTTCGTCGACCATGTGAAGGTGGCGCCCGCTATCGGGTTGCTGTAGAGGTCGTACGCGGCCGCCGTGAACTGGAGCGACTCCCCGACCGGGACGCTCGCCGGGTTCGGGGCGACCGTGATGTGGTCTATCGGGCCGATCGTCACTGTCACGTTCGCGGAGCCGGTGATTGTGCCGTTCGCCGCCGTGACGAGTCCTATGCCCGGGGATGTCTGCGCCGTGAACAGCCCTGCGGAGTCTATCGCGCCGACGTTGGTGCTCCAGGAAAACACAGCATTCGGGACTATGTTGTTGAAGGAATCGTACGCGGTCGCCGAGAATAGCCGCGTGTTCCCGACAACCACGGTGGTCGGGTTCGGAAGTACCGTGATGCGGCTCACAGGGCCCACGACCACGGTTACTGCCGACGAGCCAGTCACGGAGCCATTCCTTGCCCGGGTGAAGCCTGCGCCGGGGACGGTCTGCGCCGTCAGGACGCCGCCGGAGCCGATGGAGCCGACGTTCGTCGTCCAGATGAACGTCGCTCCCGTGATTATGTTGTCGTAGACATCATATGCGACGGCCGAGAAGGCCTGGGAGGCCCCCACAACGACCGTCGCGGGGTTCGGCGAGACGATTATGTGATTGACGTTCCCCACGACGATGTATATCTGCGCCGTGCCGGACACCGAGCCGTTGCTAGCAATCACCGTGCCCTCGCCGGGGACGATCGGCGCCGAGAAGAGGCCCGTTTGCGTCACTGTCCCGATGTCGATCGACCATGCGAAGCCGACTCCGGAAAGGACGTTGTTGTAGAAGTCGTACGCGACGGCCGTGAACTGCTGGCCGCCGCCGACCTGGACCGTCGCCGGGTCGGGGGAGATGAAGATGTGGTCGAGCGGGCCGACGATGACGGTGACGCTCGCGAATCCCGATATCGTGCCGCTGATCGCAGTGACCACGCCTACTCCAGGAGTGGTCTTGGCTGTCAGGTGCCCGCCGGCGTCGACGAAGCCGACGTTCGTCGTCCAGATGAAGGTCGCCCCTGCGACGACGTTGTCGAACCTGTCATAGGCGACGGCCGAGAAGGACTGCTCTCCCCCGACGACGACCGTGACCGGGTTCGGGGCGACGGCTATGTGGTCGACGCTCCCCGGGACGACCGTGACCTTCGCCGACTTGCCGAGGGTGCCGTTCGTCGCCGTGACGTTGCCGACGGCCGGCGTGCCCTGCGCGGTGAACCGCCCCGACGAGTCTATCGCGCCGACGTTCGTGCTCCAGGAGAAGACCGCGCCCGCAATCTGATTGTTGTAGATATCGTACGCCGTCGCCGTGAACTGCTGCTCCTCGCCGGCCGGCACCGTCGCCGGATTCGGCACGACGTTTATGTGATGGGCGGGGCCAGGGACTATTATCACGGTCGCGGAGCCGTTGATGGCCCCCACGGCCGCCCTCACGTAGCCCGCGCCCGTCGCCGTGCGCGCCGTGAAGAGGCCCGCGAAGTTCACGACGCCGACGTTCGTGCTCCAGAGGAACGTGAGGCCAGAGATGGGGTTGTTGTAGACGTCGTAGGCCAACGCCGTGAAGGCCTGCGAGAACCCTACGGTCACCGAAACGGTGGACGGGATCACGACGATGTGGTCCAGGACGTCGGCGAGTACCTCCACCGTAGCCGAGCCGGCGACCGAGCCGAACGTCGCGTTCACCAGCCCGACGCGGGCGATGGTGTACGCCGTGAAGAAGCCCGTGGAATTCACTATGCCGAGCCACGTACCCCATGTGAAGACGGCGTCGGCTATGACGTTGTCGAACGCGTCGTAGGCCGTGGCCGAGAACTGCTGCGTCTCCCCCACCTTTACAGATACCGGGTTCGGCAGCACGACTATGTGGTCCGCATCTCCAATCACGACTGCCACCTGGACCGTGCCGTTCACGGAGCCGTTCAGCGCCCTCACGTAACCGGAGCCGGGCGTTGTCTGGGCGGTGAAGAGCCCGCCCGAGTCGACAGAGCCGGCATTTGTGCTCCAGTCGAAGGCCATGCCCGGGATCAGGTTGTTGTAAAGGTCGTAGCCCGTGGCCGTGAACTGCAGCGACGAGCCCACGGTCACGGTCGCCGGGCCTGGCACGACGTCGATGCGGAAGACCGGGCCAGGGACGACATTCACCGCCGCCGACCCTGAGATGGAGCCGTTCGCCGCGAAGACAAGTCCGCTCCCGGTCGTGGTTTGCGCCGACAGGAGCCCGCCTGCGTCAATGGAGCCGACGTCGGTGCTCCAGGCGTACGTCAGCCCGGCAATCTCGTTCCCGAACCTGTCGCAGCCCGTGGCCGCGAACTGCCTCGTCCCGCCCGCGACCACCGAGGCCGGGTTCGGCGTCACGGATATGTGGTCGAGGGAGTCAGGCATCACGATTACCTGCGCGCTGCCGGTTATCGAGCCGTTCGTCGCGGAGACGTCCCCGAGCCCGGGGAAGGTCTGGGCGGTGAAGAATCCCGAGGAATCGATGGAGCCGACGCCCGTGGCCCATGCGAAGATGACGCCCGATATGGTGTTGTTGTACGCATCGCACGCCACCGCGCTGAAGGCGCGCGTGTTCCCGACCACGACAGTCGCCGGGTTCGGGCTGACCAGTATGTGGTGGACCGGCCCTTTGACGACCGTGACGTTGGCCGAGGCCGTGACCGTGCCCGACGTGATGCTCACGAGGCCATATCCGGGCGTGGTCTGCGCGGTGTAGAACCCCGTCGAGTTGACGACGCCGAGGTTGGTTATCCAGAAGAGCAGCGCGTCCGTTATGACGTTCCCGTAGGCGTCGTATGCCACGTACGAGAACTGCAGCGTCTCGCCCACTACGACCGTGGCCGAGTCCGGCGAGATGTCGATGTAGGTGACGTCGCCGGCCTTCACCTGGACAGCCGCCGTGGCCGTGAGAGAGCCGTTCCTCGCCTCCACGAATCCCGTGGCCGGCGCGGTCTGCGCCGTGAAGAAGCCCGTCGAGTTGATGTCTCCCACGTTTGTCGTCCATGCGAACCCTATGCCCGAAATCGGGTTGCCGAACGCGTCGCACGCCGTCGCGTCGAACTGCTGCGAGTAGGCGACCTTCACTGTCGCGTTCGCCGGCGTCACGGTTATGTGGTCGAGCGGACCCGTGAAGACAGTCACGTTGGCCGTCCCCACGACGGAGCTGTTCATGGCCTGCACGAACCCCGCGCCCGGCGTTGTCTGGGCCGTGAAGAGGCCTCCCGAATCGACGGAACCGACATCCGACGCCCAGTCGAATGCCACGTCGGTTATCAGGTTGTTGAACATGTCATATGCCACGGCGCTGAACTGCTGCGTCCCCGCGACGACGATGGAGGCCGCGCCCGGCGTCACCACTATGCGGTGGACGCGCCCGATCTTCACGCTGACGTTGGTCGAGCCGCTGAGGGTTCCGTTCCTGGCCGTGACCGTGCCGTTTCCGGGCGTGCTCTTCGCGGTGAAGTATCCGGTCGAGTTGATGAAGCCGGCCGTGGTGCTCCAGATGAACTTCACGCCCGGGATGGCATTGCCGTAGGAGTCGTACGCCACCGCCGCATACTGCTTCTCGTCCCCGACGGCCACGGTCTCGTTCTGGGGCGTGACGGTGATGTGGTCCGCCGCCCCCGCGGCGACCCGGACAGACGCCTGGCCCGAGATGGAGCCGTTGGACGCGATCACGGTCCCGTTGCCGGGCGTGGTCTGCGCCGCGAAGAGCCCTGATGCGTCGATGGACCCTACGTTCGTGCCCCAGGAGAATCCGACGCCGTACAGCCTGTTGCTGTAGATGTCGTAGGCATTCGCCCTGAAGAGCTGCGTCCCCCCGACCGGCACCGTGGCCGGCGATGGCGTCACCTCGATGTGGTGGAGGTCGCTCGGGACGACCGCGACGAGCGCGGAGCCCGTAGCCGCCCCGAGGGAGGCGTTGACGAACCCGTTTCCTGGAGCGGTCTGGGCCGTGAATGTCCCCGCGTAGTTGACCACGCCCAGGTCCGTCGACCACATGAGTGTTGCGTCCGTTATCTCGTTGCCGTACTCGTCGAAAGCCTGGGCGGTGAACTGCTGCTGCGTTCCGACTATGACTGTCGCGGTGCCGGGCGAGACCACTATCAGGTACGGCTCTGCGACGTTGACGCGCATGGCGCAAGTGCCGTTCGCCAGGCCCGCGCCCGCCGCCGTCAGCGTGTATGGGGTCGCGCCCACGGTCTCGTCGTAGTAATCGACCGGCGCGGTGCTGGACGATGCCGGTATCGTCACCTGGGTCACGGCGATCGGCGTCCCCGCGGCCCGGAACTCCCCGGTCGGCGACGCGGTGAAGAGCTGGACGACCGTGTCGACGGCCACGTCCTCGGGGGCTCCGGCCGCATTCTGCGCCTGGACGACAAGCGCGGCCTGTATGCCCGCTACTGCCTCTGCCGCCGCCGGGACGAATGCCAGCTGGGTCACGGCATTGAAGGCCACGCGCGAGCTCACCGAGAACGCGCCCCCCTCGCCGCTCCCCACCTTTCCGGCGGAATCGGTCACTTCGACCTTGACAACGCACCGGGGCGCGTCCACCGCCGGCGCCTTCCATTCGTAGGCGCCGTCGTTGGGCTCGCCCGCGGCTATGAGAATCCAGTTAGCGCCTCCGTCGACGGAATAGTATATCGAGACCGGGTTGCTCCCTAGGGCGAAGTTGTCGTAGGCGTCCCATTCTATCGCGCAGAGTGCGCCACCCCTGAGCGCCTCCCCGGCACGCGGGCCCAGGACCCTGACGCTCGGGCAGGTCGATTCTATGGTGAATGCCCTGTCGCTCGCGTCGCGCCCGGCGTTGCCGGCCGCGTCCGAAGCCTCGACCCTCACGAGGCAGTCCCTGCTCGTGACACCCGGCACTGCCCATCCGAATGAGCCGTCGTTCGGCTCGCCCGCCGCGATTGCGAGCCACTCGAGCCCTCCGTCGGACGAATAGGAGATGCTGACCGGGCCCGCCGCGTCGCTGGCCGACCACCTTATCTCCCTTACGGAGCCGCCGGCCCACGCCTCGCCCCCGTTCGGGGCGGTGACCTTCACAGAGGGCGGCGTCGAGTCGATGGCGAAGGCCGTGTCGCTTGCGTCAATGGCCGCATTCCCCGAAACGCCGAGCGCTTCGACCTTCACGAGGCAGTCCTGCGACGTCAGGTACGGCAGCGCCCATTCGAAAGAGCCGTCGTTTTTCTCGTCCTCCGCGATGAGCGTCCAGTCCGCCCCTCCGTCGATCGAGTAGTATAATCTGATCGGATTCTCCGCGAGGTCCGCCACGCCGGACACGCCCCAGCCTATGCTGCAGACGTCCCCGCCCTTGAAAGTCTCACCGCCGTTCGGGCAGAGAATGGACGCCCACGACGGCGAGGGGGTCGCCGGAGTTGATATATATTTGTCGCCGCCAGCGGCAATATTCCCCTGCGCGCCCGCCGAGAAGCATGGCAGCACCATGGCCAATAGAATCAACGTCGCCAGCACCTTGCCGGAGTCCCTTGTCACCAGCCCACTGCCTCGCTCCCTGTCGCTCATGTCTGCACCCGCCCTACGATGAACGTGCCTGCTTCCGCCCGCCGGCCGCGCCTTCCCGGGCGCGCATTATCCATTGGCCCAATCACTGGCAGGCCTCCAAATATATAGGATACAGGGCATTTAATGTTTACTGTACTTTACCAATGTAATATATAAACGCGCGCGTCAAATATTAACACTGTTAACTCGTGCCCCTGCAAACCTTAATGGGTTCCGCCGCGCATCCCCCTCCGGTGCAATGATGGGCTTCTTCAGCGTCAAGGGCGCGAACGTCAGGGAAATCCTCCCGGGGGCGAGGCAGAGGGTCCTCTGCGGAAGGGAGGGGAAGATAATGATGACCTGGTACGAGTTCGACTCTGGGACAGAGCTGCCGGTGCACTCGCACCTGCACGAGCAGGTCGGCATAATCGTCAGCGGCGAGGCGATGTTCACCGTCGGCACGGAACAGAGGCTCGTGAAGGACGGGGACGGCTGGCAGATACCGCCCAACGTCCCCCACGGCGTGCGGTTCCGCAGGGACACCGCCGTCATCGAGACCTTCCACCCGCCGCGCGAGGACTTCCTGAGATGATGCCCTGAAATCTTTTGTGAAATTTGAGGCGTTTTCGCTCAGTCGTACCAGACGATCTCCTTCCTCTTCCCGTCGAACGTCACCTTGTACTTATCGAGAAGACCCTGCCGCCCGAGGATGTTTATGCCCGAGCCGAGCCTCTTCGAGAATACTATGTCGCACCTGACCTCCAGGGTTTCTATCCGCAGCCCGACCCTGTGGACGTAGACGGGCATCTTGTCCCCGTCACCCAGGCGCACCTCCATCTTCGCGCCCTTCTTCAGGTCCAGCCCTAGCGCGCTGCAGAAGTCCGAGTGGAAGAACGAGAATGACGCGCCCGTGTCGACGTAGGCGGTCGTGCGCACGCGGTCTTTGCCGCGCTTCAGGGTGACCTCGACGACAGGGCTGGGCTTCCCGCACCATACCACGTAGGGGAGGCGTATCAAAGTCCCAGCGCCCTGTCGGCAGGCTTTGGGATGTAGGCCACGAGCGGGCGGCATGCGCCCTTTGGCGGGAGCGCCGAGAGGACTTCCGAGGGGGAGCCCCCGACCGCTACGACCTTCGAAGAAGATATTGCGACGTACTTGCCCGGGTACTTGAGCTCCAGATGGCCCTTCGACCTGAGCAGGTAGCGCAGCTCGGCAGACGTCATCGCGATAGATATTGACGACGGAGGTATATCAACTTTGCGACGGAGCCCCTTCCTTGGGCCTCGCTACGCCGGATGAGGTCTCGCAAAGAAGGCCCTCGGATTCAAGAAACTCGGGGCTCACCGAAGATGGCGAAGCCATCGAGGCGCAAACCTTCACCGATTGCATAGGAGGTTTAGCGCCTGCTCGCTCGGCCTTTTGTTCTCCAACACCACCTTTTATACCAAAACCATATTCCACCCACGGTGAGCGCATGAGCTACGCCATAGTCTACTACTCGCACTTCGGGAACGGGAAGAAAATCGTCGAGCGCCTGGCCGCGCAGCTGAAGGGCGAGGTCAAGGTTCTGACGCTGAGCGAGGCGAGCCCCAAGGCCATGCCTCCGGCGGACACGTACGTCTTCTCCGCGCCCGCGGAGGCCTTCAGCCTCCACCGCGGCATGAAGCGCTTCCTGAAGGACCTCGAAGGGACGAACGGGAGGAAGTGCGCGCTGGTCAACACCCACGCCTCGAGGAAGAGCCGCATCCCGAAGATGGAGGAGCTCGCGGCCAAGAAGGGGATGCAGAAGGTCGCGGAGCTGGACTACCAGGTCACCGGCGACTACAGGAACGGCAACGGCCTGCCGGAGGGATGGGAAAAGAAACTGGACGAGTTCGCAGGGAAGATTTGAAATCTTCGCAGAAGTCGTGAAGTTTCGATTTTTCGATGCCCATATCGATTTTTCGAAAAGAGAAGTCTAGAGTTTTACGACTTGCGATACCTGCCCAAAGTATTATATGTAAGGAAAGTAATACATATTGCGAGGCAACATTATGAGCGTTGGAACGTCCAGGGTAACGGAGAAGGGCCAGGTCACCATCCCGGCGGACATGAGGAAGAGCCTGGGCCTCGACACTGGCACGAGCGTGGTTTTCGTGGAGCTTGACGATGGCGTTCTCCTCAAGTCGGAGCGGAAGATCCGCGACGCCCTCGAGCCGTTCGACAGGCGCAGGAGGGATCTGAAGCTGACCAGGGAGATGCTGGAGAAGGATGTGAAGGAAGAAAGGAAGAGACGCTGGTCCAAGAATGCTTAGGATCGCGCTGGACGCAAACACAATCATCTCTGGACTGTTCTTTGACGGCAACGAGCGGCAGCTTCTGGTCGCGGGCCTCTCCGGCAAGTACCATCTTGTGCTCTCGCAGGACATCCTCGAAGAGGTCGAGGCTGTAGTCGCGAGGAAGTTCAGCGGCGACAGGGACCTTGACTCCGCGCTGGCGTTCCTCTACGACATCGCCATGTCCTCGGAATTCCACCAGGGAGCGTGCGCGCCCAAAGACGTGCGCAGCGCCGTGCGCATGGTGCGCGACGCGGAAGATGCGATACATTACGCTTTCGTCCTGGCCAGCCGGCCCGATTACTTCGTGACGGGGGATGGCGACTTCCTCTCCTTGGTCAAGATCGGCAAGGCGCCAGTAGTAACAACGAGGAAGGCGCTCGGAATGATAAGGGAAGGGAGATGAAAGTGGCGATCCCTCCCTTACTCGTCACAGGCCACTTACGTAACCGTCATCCTTTCGGGGGGACTTACTCACCGCGATATGCATGTGATTGTCCGTATTTAAGCGCTGCCCATGGGATCCCCGGTCATGCCCTGATCCGATATCTGCCGGGCGATACGAACTCCAGTATCTCGTTATCCCGCAAAATTTGTAGTTGCTGCCTGATCTTGGGCCTCACGTTCCGGTTCCCGGGATGAAGTTTAGCCAGCTTGCCCTCGAAGGCGTAGATGTCGTTGAGGGAGAATTCCCTTGGAAGTTCTCTGACGCAAGCGAGGACATCTGCAAGCCAACCTTTCGATTCCAGGGATTTATTTTTCAGGAACTCGAAGCGCTGAAAGGACTTCCTTACGTCTGCCCTTGGGATTTCCTGGTCGTCGAGGACAATCGGAATCCTTGCGTCCAATGGCAATCTGCCAATGAGAACGTTCGAACCGACCCATCCCGCTCTCCTGGCGGTAGGCTTCAGCGGGTTGCGCCTCTGCACGATCTCGGGGGTGACGAAGTGCGCGGGCACCAGCACGACGTTCTCCACCAGCCAGTCCTTCCTGTCGTACTCCATGAAGAACCAGTTCGGAGCACAAGTCGAGGCTCAAGAGGGGGATCGAGTCACCCGACGATTTCCCAGTGCCCGCCCTTCGCTGGGCCTACGCGCCTGAGCAGCCCATTCTCCTTGAGCTTGCGGAGGTTCTCCTTCACCTTTCTCTCGGAGATGCCGACGATCTTGGATAGCGCCTTTGCCGTGATATGGCGATCCTTTGTCATCGCCGTCAATATAGCGCGCTGGTTTTCGGTGACCCTTACGGTGACCTTTTCAGTGACCTTTGCCGTGCCTTTTATGGTGTCCCGTGCGCCTGGTTTCTCCGGCCTGTAGAACGTTGCCTTGAAAAATCCATTTGCTTCGAAGGAAGGCTCCTTCAGCCCGGCTGCCTTCGCGAGGGTCATCATCTTGTTTATTCCCAGGCCTATGCGCTCGACCTTCCTCAGGCGCGAGAACATGTCCGCTATCAACTCGTTCCTTCGGACCGACATCGTGCCCAGCTTCTCCCTCGGGAGTTTTTTCGGGAGCCCTCCGGGGCTGATTATCTCGACCCGGTCGTCGTAGACCTCGACGTTCACCTGGGTGCCCGTCATCGAGTAATCGCGGTGCATGAGGGCGTTGACAACGGCCTCTCTCAGGGCTTCAATGGGCATCTCGTAGATGTCCTCCCGGTCTACCCCTTTTATCTCGCTTCTGACGTTCAGGTGCTTCATCAGGAACGTTATCGCTTCATTGAACTGCGTCAGGAGATCGTCCTGGACGTCCTTGCGGTCGTAGATCACGAGCTTCTTGGTCCCCTTGAAAGCCAGGAGCGTTATCCTCGCGTGGCGGATGGCCTTGCCCACGTCCGTGGCGAAGAAGAGCGCCCCCACGTTCTTGATGCCCGAGTCCGTGGCGAGGTTGAGGCTCCGGAGGAAGTCCGCCGGCGTCGCCTCGCCGATGTCGATCCTGGCCTCCCTGGTGAAGGCAGCGATCTTCGATTGCGAGATGCCATCGAAGCCGAGCCCCCTGGCGAGCCTCTCCTCATAGGGGAGCGTCTCGCTCTCCGCGAACATGACCCTGAGCTCTTCCTGGCTCATCTTCTGCGTGACCCCGTCCAGCCTGCGGTAGTACCCGTCGCTGCAGGAGTACGGCTTACGGTCCCCTTCCGGGGCCTCGATGACGACCACCTCGCCGACCTGGGCGATACCGATCTCGATGTCCGGCTCGCAGTTGCGTCCCAGGCCCGCGATCTGCGCCTTCAGCCTGCCATCGAGGGTGGCTCCCCTCACGGTCCTGTCGTCGCTGACTCCGAGGAGGATGGCCCCGCCCTTCGTGTTCGAGAACGCGACGATGTCCTGGGCGATCCTCGAAGTGTAGCACTCCTTGAACTCGACCCGGAGCCCCTCGCCCTCGCGGATGAGCAGGTCGAGCTGCCTCTCGTCCATCTCACACCCCATGCCCGGGGGTCGCGCTGCGTCTGGCGGGTTCGCCATTCCTGATTATGTCTTGGATTGCCATCTCGGCACGTTCAACGGCGTCGAGCATAATAAGGGTTGCGCGGGGGTGGGGGAAAGTGGCGGTCAGAAGAAACGGTATTTTCCCGGAGAGACGAATTCCAGAATGCCGTTGTCTCTCAGAATTTGAAGCTGCTGCCTGATCTTGGGCCTCACGTTCCGGTTCCCGGGATGAAGTTTAGCCAGCTTGCCCTCGAAGGCGTAGATGTCGTTGAGGGAGAATTCCCTTGGAAGTTCTCTGACGCACGCGAGGACATCAGCGAGCCAGCCCTTCGATTCCAGAGACTTGTTTTTCAGGAACTCGAAGCGCTGAAAGGACTTCCTTACGTCTGCCCTCGGGATTTCCTGGCCATCGAGGATGATTGGAATCCTTGCGTCCAACGGCAGCCTCGCGATGAGAACGCTCGAACCGACCCATCCCGCCCTCCTGGCCGTCGGCCTCAGCGGGTTGCGCCTCTGCACGATTTCAGGCGTGACGAAGTGCGCGGGAACAAGCATCACGTTTTCAACAGTCCAGTCCTTCCGGTCGTACTCCATGAAGAACCAGTTGGGCGCGGTGCCGTTCCTGATCATCTCGATTTTAGGCTGGTAGGCGCCGTTGGCAACGCTCCCTCCCAGCCTGTGGCCCTTCGCCTTCAACTGATAGGAAGATGCGCAATCAGGGCAACGGAAATCGACCACCTTCTCGTTCGCGGGCGTCTGCGAGAGCGCGTCGGAGGGACAGGCGGGACAGTAACCGTTGTCGAGGAACCATTTTTCGGTCAGGACGCGGGCGATTTGAGCCTTGCTCTTATAATGTGAGGCTGGCGATTGATTTAGGGATAATTCCATCGAATCCCGATGGCCGTGTGGGATTAGATCTTTTCGTTTGTAGATCAAAAATGGGTTCAATCAGATCTTAATATCGCTTTGTGGTTCTATTTTGTATCTACAATAAGGTGATAAACGTGGCACTTGCAGGAAAAGGAAAAATAATCAGACCGTCAAAAGGAAAGTTGATAATTTACATACCTGCAAAGGTTCACAATGATTCTGCTTTCCCATTCAAGGCTAGACAGGATGTTGAAATAAAGATTGATGGAGACAAATTAATCGTGCGAGGGAAGAAATGAACTTTACGACATTCTCGTTTAGGTTTGCAGAAGAAGTTCTTAACAGTAAAATGGGCATTAAGCGGGAAATCGAGGACGCTAATGAGTGCTCCCCACCATAAATGGTGGGGTATCCTCAAAGGTTAGTTGGCGAAGTCGTTCAGAGACCTTTGAGGAGTCCCCGAAGCTGATTCTTCCGTCGCTGGCCATGTCAATAGCGGTCTGCGGCTCTCGGTGTGG
>JACRNV010000047.1 GCA_016214785.1 Methanobacteriota archaeon | reverse complement strand
TAACTTCCGCTTCGGGATGCGGGGTCATAATGACCGACGAGATGACCCCGAAGGCATGCGGAAGCTGAACAAGCGGAAGGTTCGGTGGATCGTCAAGGAGATGGGTAAACGCGAACTGACGGCCCACGACATAGCCAGGACGCAAGAAATCACCCCTCGATGGGCTCGGGAGATATACAATCGGTACAAAGGGAAGAATTTATACGACCCGGGCACGATAACATTCCAAAAGCCAGGTAGGAGGCCGAGGCCCATAACCGACGATGAGAAGGAGCTGGTCCTGAGCACCTACCAGGAGATGCCGATGGGTGCCGTGAGCATCGAGAAGCTGCTGAAGAAGACAAAGCGGGACGCCGAGCTGTCCCACAACCGGATACACCAGATACTTCTCGAACTGGACCTGTCGCACAAGGAGCCGAAGAAATCCAGGCGGAGGAAGTGGGTCAGATACGAGCGGGAGCACACCAATTCGCTCTGGCACACCGATTGGTTCGAGCACGACGGCGAGAACATAATCCTCTTCGAGGACGATGCGTCCAGGTTCATCACCGGTTTCGGCACGTTCAGGAACGCCACATCGACGAACTCGGCCAAGATTCTCAGAACCGCCGTCAATGAGTGGGGCAAGCCGGTCCAGATCATCAGCGTTCACGGCACTCAATTCACGTCCATCGAGCGGGAGACCTGCAAGAATCCCAGGCCCAACGTCTTCCAGCGGACATGCAGCGAGCTGGAAATCGAGCATATCAAAGCCAGGGTGAAGCATCCCCAGACCAACGGTAAGGTCGAACGGCTCATCTCCAGCCTGAAGCGGTATTACAAGCACTTCGGAACCTGGGAGCGCACATGAGCCTGGAAACCGACGACGATATCAAGACGCCGTACCAGGGATTCATGGAAAAGGCCAGGAAAGGGTGATTGGACTATGACGACGAATATTCATAAAAACGCCAAAGCGGAAGTTAATTCAGGACAGCACAAACTCTCTCACCGTCGCGATATGATTTGCCTTTCCAATCCATGCTGCTAACAGCACAGCCGAAACGATTATATGGAGACGGATTTTCTCCATGGCCAGGTGACTGTTCATGTTCTGTCCAAAGTGCAAGACGATGCTCAAGCGCGCGGGCAATGAGTGGAAGTGCCCGTCCTGCGACAGCGCCTGCGCGACCGGCGCCCCCGCGGAGAAGATAATGATGCGCAGCGACGGCAAGGAGATGGCCGTCATGGAGGAGCTCAGCGGCACGCTGCCCAAGGCCAGGGTGGAATGCACCAGCTGCGGCCACAACGAGGCCTACTGCGTCATCAGGCAGACGCGCGCGGCCGACGAGCCCGAGACGCGCATATACCGCTGCGTGAAGTGCAGCCACACGTGGCGAGAGTACTGAGCTACCACAGGGCGACGGCCGCGTACCCGACGACCTCGCGCATGGGCGAGACGTCACCGGACGTGGCGTACTTCAAAAGCTTCGAGGATTCCGGCCGTGCCGCTTCGAGCATGGCCATCACCGGCCCATAGCCGCACATCGATATCCTGTTCCTGCGCACGGTCTCCTCGAGCAGCCTCGGGTCGCGCTTGAGGATGGCGTCGATGGCCATGGAATCGTTCCTCTTCGCCACCTCGGCGGGCACGTAGTGCGAGAAGTCCGTCGAGGCTATGACTATGGCGTTCTCGTCCCTGATGGCCTTGCGTATCGCCGCGCCGAGCTTCATCGCCGACCTGTGGCTCTGGTCGCGCATGCAGATTGCGACGATTCTTGCTTCAGGCGCGATGTGCTGGATGAAGGGGAGCTGCACCTCGAGCGAGTGCTCGAAGTTGTGCGCGACGTCGTCCCTGGCTATGCCTGCCTTCGCAATCCTGTCGCCTATGGCCTCGTCCCGCTTAACGATGCCCATCGGCGTCTGGAAGTCCTCGGTGGAGAGCGCGACGCCCTCGCCGTACCCGGAATGGTTCGGGCCTATGATGACGAACGTGCCTGGCACGCTCCCCCAAATTATCGCATAGTAGAGGTGCGCCGCCACCGGGCCCGAGTACATGAACCCAGCGTGCGGGGCGACGCCGCCGCGCACGCGCTCGGCCCCGGGCTCGCTCCCCGATGCGGAAGCCCCCTTTCCGGGCAGCGCGCCGGGCCCCAGCCTGTGAATGAAGCACCCCTCGACCTGCCTCCTGAGGCCATCGCTGGTTCCGTTGTAGAATTGCCCCGCGACCGCGGGCATGCGTGCTTCGCTCACGGAGGGAGGGATGGCGCACGCTGATTAAAGGATTGCGAGCCTTTATCCCACAGGCTCGCACATGCATCTCGGCTGCGGCGTTTTTCCCGATTACAGCGGCGCCTCGTAGTCGTCTATGGTGGGCTTGAACTCATCGTAGGAGGCGATGTCGCCGCGCATCTTGAGCACTTCCCTTGCCAGGAGCCAGTACACGGTCGCGAGAGCCCTGCGCCCCTTGTTGTTCGTCGGTATCACGAAGTCCACGTTGCGCGTCTCGTTGTTGGCGTCGCACAGCCCCACGATGGGCACGTTGATGTTCAGTGCCTCCCTGAGCGCCTGCTGGTCGGCCGACGGGTCCGTGACCAGGAGTATCTTGGGCTCGGTGTACAGCGAGAGGTTCGGGTTCGTCATCGTGCCCGGCACGAACCGCCCCGCGAAGACCGCCGAGCCGATGGCCTCGGCGAAGAGGCGCGCGGGCTTCTGGCCGTACTGCCTCGCGGACACCACGAGCACGTTCTTCGGGTCGTAGCGCGCCAGGAGCGCCCCGGCGGTCCGTATGCGCTCGTCGGTCTGCCTCACGTCAAGGACGTAGAGGCCGTCCGTGCGAATCTTGAAGATGAACTGCATCATGTCCGCGCTCTTCTGCTGCGTTCCTATGTGCACGCCCGACGTCAGGTACGTGTCCTCGGGCACCAGCAGCTCCTGCCTCGGCGCCTCCTGCTCCTCATTCTCCATCCAATCCCTCCTCGATCCTCATCAGCTCGTTCAACTTGGAAATGCGCTCGCCGCCGACGGCGCCGGTCTTTATGGCCACCGAGCCGAACGCGACCGCGAGGTGAGCGATGGTATCGTCGGCCGTCTCCCCGCTCCTGTGCGAGACTATCGTCTCGTATCCAGCGGAGTTGGCTATGCGCACGGCCCTCAATACATCGGTGAGCGTCCCGATCTGGTTCGGCTTTATCAATACGGCGTTCGCCGCACCGCGCTCGATGCCCTCCTCTATCCTGGCGGGGTTTGTGACGAAGAGGTCGTCGCCGACGACGAGGCACTCCTCGCCGACCATGTCCGTAAGCTCGGCATAGCCGTCGAAGTCCTCCTGCTCCAGGGGGTCCTCGACGCTCGCCAGCCCGTACGTCTCCACCAGGCCGGCCATGAACTTTATCTGCTCCCTCGGCTTCATCGACTTCTTGCCGTACTTGTAGGAGCCTTTCGAGTACAATTCGGATGCCGCGACGTCCAGCGCGGGGTT
Organism: Methanobacteriota archaeon; assembly: GCA_016214785.1. Lineage (GTDB taxonomy): Archaea > Thermoplasmatota > Thermoplasmata > SG8-5 > JACRNV01 > JACRNV01. The sequence continues at coordinate 24,635 of JACRNV010000047.1, read as the reverse complement.
GACGTCGAAGCCAACATCCTTGCCTACCTTCTTGCAAGCGTCGGCAAGTATGCGCAGCGCCTCCTCGTCCCGCACGGGGACGACCCACGCGCCCTCGTCCCCCTTTCCCAGGGAGGCGCCGGGCTTCTTCTTCAGGTAGATATCTCGAACGGCCTTGTGCACGGCCGCGTTCGTGAACGCCGCGTCGGAGAACGAGTCCGAGCGGGCCAATGCCAGGAACTCCTGGATGTTCGTGCCGCCGACGGCGTGCCTGCCGCCGCCTATGACGTTCCCCATCGGGTACGGGAGCACGTCGGGCATGAGCCCTGAGAGGTACCGGTATAATGGCACGCCCTGCGAGTGCGCCGCGGCCTTCGCCACTGCCAGCGAGAGCGCGGTGGCGACGTTGCCGCCGATCTTGGCGAAGTTCGGCGTGCCGTCTATTTCCCTCAGCAGCGCGTCGATGCCAGCCTGGTCGCGCACGTCCATGCCCACGACCTTCGGGGCGACGAGCTTCCAGAACGTGATCACTGCAGCCTCAGCCCCTCCCTGCGGGAGGGCCTGGGCCTCGAACCTGCCCGTGCTCGCGCCCGACGGGGCCGCGCACCGGCCGAAGAACCAGTCGCCCCACACATCGACCTCGACGGTGGCGTTGCCGCGGCTGTCCAGCACCCTTCGGATGCTCACGTCCTCTATGGACGTCAAGCCGCGCCAGTCCTCCTGTGGACCGTGATAGGGATGACCTTCTCGTCGTACTCGGTGGTGGCTATCTCCACCGGGTCGATTATCTTGTCGGATGCATCTACGAGCACGGGGGCGCCCATGCTTATCTGGAGCGCCCTCGCGCCGATGATGCGCGCCTTCTCGAACCTAGTGTATTTCATCTCGAACCTCTGGGGAAGGGTCGAATAAGGCCGCCGTCTATAAACCTTTTGGTGTGTCCCGCAAGCCTTTTCTGTGCGCCCACGTATGCGGGCACGATGCAAGGCAAGGCGGACACGCACGTCCATACGATGTTCTCGGGCTTCGGGAGGTACAGGCGCATCAAGTACCCCGAGTCCATGACCCCGCCGGAGGAGGCCGTCGACGCGGCGATCGCGCGCAAGCTCGACGTCCTATGTGTAACCGACCACAACAGCATCGCCGGCGCAGCCCGTGCGCGCAAGTACGCCCTCGATGGCAAGAAGGCCATAGAGGTCGTGGTCGGCGAGGAGGTCTCGACATGCGACGGCGAGGTCGTCGGGCTCTGTCTGAACGAGGCGATACCCGCGCACATCTCCGCCGCCGAGGCCGTCGAGCGCATCCGCTCCCAGGGCGGGCTGGCCGTCGCCGTCCACCCTTACAGCTTCTACTGCCCCAGCCTGGGGGAGAAAGTGAAGGAGCTGCCGCTCGACGGCATGGAGGTGCTCAACGCCGCGCACTTCGACGGGTTCGTGAACCGCCTCGCCCTCCAGCACATACCCAAGGGCGTCGCCCCGCTTGGGGGGAGCGACGCCCATTCCACGAGGATGGTTGGCAACGCCTACACGACCTTCGAGGGGAATACCGCAGACGATTTCTTCAAGGCCGTCCGCTCCTGCAGGACCGCGCCCGCGGGGCGCACGACGACGATCTGGGAGACCATTAACTGGACGACCGATATGGCGAAGGGCATCCTCGGGCGCATGCTCACGCGCGACCGGCGCCCGATACCCGGCGACCCGCGGAAGGACCCGCTCGAGCAGACGGACAGGGTCAGGCCCCACAACAGGGCCATCATCACATTCGGCGCCATCCTCTACCTTCTCACGCCGCTGCCGTTCATAGTCGGGGCGATGGGGAGCGAGAACATCAGGCGCAAGGGGCGCGAGGCGTGGAAAAGGCACGCCCTCAAGGAAAATAGTGATATACGGCGAAGGCCTTGAGGCATTGAATGGACCTCGTCTTCTTCCTGACCGGCGCCCTGGGCTTCGGGCCCGCCATCCTGATCATGTGGTACGCGCTGCGGAAGTACAGCTACCCGTTCACCGAGAAGACGTTCTTCGACGACCGCAAGGCCTTCGGGCTCATGGCCGGTGGTATGATGGTTGGCGCCGTCCTGGCCATCATCGAGTCGTTCCTATACCCGTCGTTCAAGGGGGAGAACTTCTACATAGACCTGTTCGTGCTCCTGTACGTCTTCATGTTCCCCGTAGCCGAGGCGCTCGGGAAAGTCGCCATCTTGAACTTCCCCTGGATACGCAAGAGGTTCGACAACGTCTTCTACGGCGCGTCGTTCGGCGCCGGCTTCTCGGCGGTGTGGGTCATGCAGGGCGCGTACCTGGCGCTGACCTCCCCCGGCCTAATTGCCAGCGCCTCGTGGCTCTTCGCCGTCCTCGCGTGGTCGTTCGCCCTGGCGCTGATGCACGTCTCGACCGGCGCCATCGTCGGCGCCTCCTGCGCCAAAGGCATGGTCTGGACCGGCTTCGCCAAGGCCTTCGGCCTCCACGCGCTCCTGAACCTGCTGATGGCGCCGTTCTTCCTCACCGGCGAGCTGTGGTTCTCCGCGCCGCTGATGCTCGCGCTCTCCATCCTCGTCTTCTACGACACGCACAGGACAACTGTTCCCGGCTCGCTCCCCGTGGAGCTCCAGCGCGAGCTGCGCAGGAGCGCCAGGAGGGGCGATGGCGCCTGACGGCCCACCCACGGACCGGCAGGCGCCCCAACACCATCCGGCGCAGATGCCCGGCGGCGAGGCTGCGCCACGGCCGCGCCCGAAAAAGAGCGGCCTGTGGAAGGTCATCGCCCTTGCCGTAATTTTCATAATCCTCATAGCCTTCCTGGCATCCCCCTGGCTTCCGATGCTCGTCGACAGGCTGACGGGGCACGGGCGCAGCTACCCCGAGAGCGCGCACTTCTGGGTCAACAGGACGATAGGCGTCGACGTCGCCGGTGGGGGCGTGATCGACCTTCGAGTGCGCGTGCCCATGCCCGAGGACATCGGGAACGGGAGCGGCCTCATGCAGGACAGGCAGGTCACCGACCCCGACCCGCTGCCGCTACTCGATGCGAGCGGCGGCACGAACTGGATGGTCTGGGAGGGGAGCTCGGTGCGCAGCTACGTAGTCACGATCGGCTACGAGTTCGAGGCCAGGCTCGTCTGGTGGGACATTACCAAGGACTCGAGCGGCACGCCGGCCGAAGTGCCGCAGGCCACCCGCGCCCAGTACCTCGGGGACGAGTGGAAGATAGTGCCGTCTGACCCGACGGTCGCGCAGCTCTCGGCCTCGATAACCGCCGGCGAACCGACCGTCTACGGCAGGCTGCGGGCCATCTACGACTACCTGAACGAGAACATCCAGTACGAGAGCACCAGGGCCGGGACGCCCAAGGACTGCCTGCAGACGCTCAGCGACCGCTCCGGGGACTGCGACGACCAGTCCATCCTCTTCTGCTCCCTGGCACGCGCCGCCGGCGTTCCGGCGTGGCTGGAGTTCGGCTCGCTGTACGATTCCGGCTCCCGTGCGTGGGGCGCCCACGCCTGGGTCAGGGCATTCATGCTGGCGGGCGCCGACGCTGGCTGGGCGAACATCGACGTCGTGAACCAGGAGTTCCTCATCAGGCCCGCGAACCGCTACACGGAATGGGTCGACGACGGGAACGGCACCGACCTCCAGGCTTACTACAAGTACATCAACTACAGCTACTTCGGCCCCGCGCCGCAGCTGACCGTCGACGACAGGCTCTCTGGCAATCTCGTCCCGTCCAGCGCGACGATATACGTCCCGGCCATGGGGAGGCCATCGACGCCGTGGCCCGAGCCGCTCGCCGTCGTCCTGGTCGTGGCCGCGCCCGCGCTGGCAATAAAAGTTGTCCTCTCGAAGCGTAAAAGAAAAGACTCTTAGGCCTTCCTCCGCACGGCCAGCCACCTGCCGCAGCTGGCCTCGTATATCTCCGCGTTCTCCCTCAGCTTCTTGAAAAACGCGCCGGCGCCCTTGAGCCCCTGCTCCCCGGCGGTCTCGAGGAACGCCCCCTCGCTGAAGCCTATGCCGTCCTTGCTCAGCCATTTGGCGATTGCGAGAGCCGCGGCCATGCCCGACGCGGCCTTGACGGGCTTTGCCGGCCTCTGGACTATGTCGGGAATGGCGATGCTGTCTCCGGCCCGGGCCAGCGCCGCCGCCGACCTCGCCCGCTCCGGCGAGTCGGTCTCGAAATGAACGGCCGCTGAATCAACCTTAAAACGCTTGCCGCAAGTCGGGCATGATGTGGTTTTGACTCCTCTGGCCGCGACGCGCACCGCGCCGCATTTGGGGCAGCCGACTACGAGGTACATGGCTCACGCTCTATCCTTCTTCTCCTTCTTGAAGATGCTGGAGAGCACGCTGCCGAGCCCCTGCCCCTTCTTCTTCTTGCGCTCGGCGCGCTCAAGTGCCTTGTAGAGGTCCCTGTCCTCGGATTCCGTCACGGCGCCCACCACCGCGCTATCTGCTACCCTGTAACATATATACACTGGATGGTTTATAACAGTTTGCCCCTCGAAGCGCCAGATATTGTTAATTTGCTCAGTTTATCGCTGCGAAATATTTACATTGCTGTACATCTCTCCATGGCCGGAGGGACGGGCATGACATGGAAGGCCAAGCGGTTCGAGAGGCACCTGGCGTCCGAGATCGGGGAGCAAAAGGCCAGGAAGTTCGTGAAATCCTGCGGCGCGGAGCCCAAGAGCCCCGTTGCGAAAGCGAAATACATCAGGGGGTTGATGGAGCGCTTCGAGAACGAGTTCCCGAGGGGGACGCGCGAGCGCGTCCTTCAGGCCTGCGGCAGGGAATGCATCTGCGCCAGCTGGGTGGTTAAAGCCAGGAAGATTTACGAGGAGTCGAGGGACATGAAGGACTTCCTGGCGAGGCTCAACAAGATCCACCTCGGCGGCGGGCACCTGGAGCTGAAGGGGGGGAAGGTGACTGGTTATTATGCGCAGTGCTATTGCAGCTCTGTGAACAAGACCAGGGACATCTGGAGCCCGACCTACTGCAACTGCTCTCAGGGGTGGCTGAGGGAGCTGTTCGAGGGCGCGACTGGGAAGAGGGCGAGTGTGAAATTTAAGACGACGGTCATCCAGGGAGGGGAGAGGTGCGAGTTCGAGGTGGCGCTGTGCTAGAAATCAGGCGCGCCACGCTCAAAGACATGAAGATGCTTATACCGTTGGCCTTCGCGCTCCAGGCCTATGAGGCAGAATTAGAGGAAGCGGTGAAAGTCACCCCGAAAACGAGGCAAGACCTTGAAAGGTTTATAGGGAAGAATCTCCGACGAAAAGATGCGCGCTTCTTCATGGCCTTTGAAGATGATAGAATCGCGGGATATGCCTCCGGCTGGCTCAGCAAGGCGAACATCTCGGCGAGCGGCAAGTCGTATGGATTCATCTGCGATTCCTATGTGTTGGAGAGTCATAGGGGGCGCGGGATTGGAAAACGGCTTGTGACTGAACTGATACAGTGGTTCAATGAACAAGATGTGGAATACATTGAGGTGTATACATACGTCAATAACGACCTCGGCAAAGGTTTCTGGGAATCGGAAGGGTTCCGGCCAAACATGATTAGGTATCTGAGAAAGATGGGGAAGATTCCAAAATGACTTCGAAACTCAGTGAGTTCTGGAACAACAGATATTCCCTGCAGCCGAACACGGCCAAATTCAAGCCCTTCAAAGGGTTGGATGACAAGTCCGGAAAACACCTCGTCTTCCTGTTCCGCATGACATCTTCGACTATTGCCTCCAGGATAGAGAATGTTCAGAATGCGCTGTCGGAGAGCAAGGCGTTCATCCCGTTCCCCCGCGACTATTTCCACATGACCTTCAAGGTCTGGGGCTTTCTGAACGACAGGAAGAAGACGCCCGACGACATTTCCAGCGAGGAATTGAAAGAGGTCATGTCCGAGATGCCGGAGAGATTGTCCAACTTCAGGAGATTCGAGGTGGCGCTGAAAAGGATCAACCTATTTCCCTCCGTTGTCTTCATCGAAGTGGCTGACGGGGGCAAGGGCGCTGAAATCAACAGGGCGCTCATCGGCATGCGTGGTGTGAATGCGAGATGGTCCGATCATCCGAACTACGTGCCACACATATCGATAGGGACATTTAGGAATGGGAGGAAAATCGAGGACCTCATCAGAATCGCGGAATCCCGAAGGGATTGCCAGATTGGTAATGCCATCATCGACCGGGTGGAACTGGTCTTTGTGCGCTGGCACAAGAGCGAATTCCCGATGTTCGAGCCACTGAAGAGTGTGGAGCTTCCCATTTGAGTTGTTGTTCATCTTTTTTAGTCCTTCAGTTCATAGAAACATTTATTACAAGCCTTTGCATATCCTTCCCTGAGTGATACCATGGGCAAGAAACTCGATTCGTCGGACGTCCCGGGCGTCTCCATGCTCGTGAAGGCCAGCGCGCACCCGGCGCGGCTGAAGGTGATGGCGCTGCTTGGCAGCGGGCCGAAGGAGTTCGCTGAACTCTTGAATGAGATAAAATTGAGCAAGACCGCGCTCTCGAACCATGTTGGCCAGATGGTGGAGATGGGCATCGTCGAGCGCATGGGGCGCGGGAGCTACAGGCTCACCGAGGACGGCGCGCACCTGCTCGATGCCATCGGCGGCTTCTACGCCGGCTCCAAGGCCCGGGAGGAGCAGAAGGCAGAGAGGACGATGCGGCAGTACTCGAAGCCGCGCAGCGGCGGGAACGGCGAGCGCGTGATAAGCCCGCAGCCCGTGTACGTCCCCTGCTGGATATCCTACACGGGCGCCATCTCGGGGGCGCTGAAAGCGCTCGGAAAGGACAGGGACCTCGTCGACGTGCACGGATACACGGGCTACGCCTTCGTCCTGAACGTGAGCAAGGGGCAGACCTGCCTGTCCGGGCCGACGGCGCTGGGGGTCTGGGACGACATGACCGCCGCGACCAGCGTCCTTGGCTACAGAGTCAAATCATGGTGCAGCGACAAGGGGTTTCCGGAGACGGAGGGCGGGCCGCTCAGCGCGTACGACCACGAGCGGGCGAAGAAGGTCTTCGGGATGATAAAGAAGGAGATCGACACGGGCAGGCCCGTCGTCCTGTGGGGCATTCCTATCCCCGAGTACGGCATAGTGAAGGGCTACAAGGGGGACTCATATGTCGTGAGCACGTGCAGGCACGCCACCAGACAACCGGACGGCACAATCAGGTACGACGCGCTGCAGGCCCCCGGGTGCATGCACTTCTTGATGTTCAAAGGGGAAGTCAAAGGGGAGCCGGACGACCGCGAGGCTGTGCGCAGGGCGGTGAAGATGGCCGAGGGCAAGTGGGCCCGTCCCAGGTACGCGGCGGGGCCGGCCGCCTACGAGGAGTGGGCGAGGGTCCTTGATAGCGGCGAGGTAAAGGAGGGGGCTCTGACCTACCTCGGTCACACCTACCTGATCGAATGCTACACCGAGGGGCGGGCCATGGCGGCTAGCTTCCTGGAGCGCCTGGCCAGGAAGCACGCGGCCAGGCCGCAGGGAAAGCATCTGGCCGAGGCCGCGAAGGAGTATGGTAAAGCGGCGGAGGAGATGGCGCGCCTCCAGAAGCTCTTCCCGTTCGCCTTCGAGGGTGCGTTCCCCGAGGACAAGCGCAGGAAGGGCGCGGCGCTCCTGCGCGCGGCGAGGCCCCACGAAGAAGCGGGCATAGGGAGCATGAAGAAGGCGCTCGCGGCTTGGAAGTAGGCCATCGCCGATTAAAACCCTTCCTCATTTCTCGATTGTGTGGCCGCACAATAACCCTTCATGGGCTCCAGATTGGGTACAGATTTGGGAGCCATTTGGACTTAATTCCGGTAAACCGAGATATATCCCCCGAGGCTATGCATCCCACAGCTATCCGACAGATAGTGCCATAGGAGGTGGTGCGTATGATAGACAAGAAGTGGGCGATCGCGGGTGCGATCGTGGCGGCGATAGTCCTCTCCGCCCTGGGCGCGTCGATGGCGGTCAGGGGGAGCGAGGGCAGCGGCGCACAGGAGAGCGCATCCTCGCCGCAGCAGGCAGCAACCGACAACGGGACGATGCGCTTCCTGATAACCAGGGAGCAGGCGATGGATCTGAGGAACCTCACCCGGGAGCTCCTGGCCCAGAACCTGACCAGGGATGAAATCGAGGCGCAGGTGCAGGCAGCCTCGGACGCGTACATGGTCTCGAACATGCAGTCGTACGGCCTGGCCGACAGCGAAATCGACGCCGTGATGGCGAAGCTCCATGAGATCAGGGAGCAGCGGGCGCTGATGCGGCAGACGATGGACGAGCTCAGGTCCGAGAACGCCACCAGCCAGCAGGCGCGCGAGGAGATGCAGCCCCTGGCCGAGAGCCTGCGTCAGATGCAGGCCGATTTGGGCAGCATGCTCGAGCAGTACGGCATAGCGCCTTTCCCGCCGCCGCACGGAGGGCACGGACCCCTCGGGCGCGGCAGGATGGGGCACGGTTGTGAGTGCGGTCAGAACGGCGGCATGGGGCTGGGCGGCGGCCTTGGCGAAGGCATGCCGCACGGCGGCTTCGGAGAGGGCATGCCCGGAGGGCAGGGAGAGCCAGTTCCACCGATGCCATGAGAGTGACCTCGCAGAAGAGAAGTAAAACCCTTACCCACATCTTTTTCCCTTTCAGAAATCCGGGTGCGTTTTTTACCCACCCCCGGCCCCTCTTTCAGGATTTTTCCTTTTTCGTCGTTAATGCGAGCAGGAACCGTTCCAGCTTCCTCGCTTTCCTGCACGCAACTGGCTCCCTCCCGGCGAACTTGCCGAAGACCTCGACCTGCAATTTCCCCTGCTTCCATTTCCAGAGCCCGGCGACCCTTCCATCGATCAACACGCACGGCTGCGCGCTTCCTCCGACGTAAAAGCTGCGGTCGTGCTCTTCGTCTACAAGCCGCGACCTCGCCCTGTAAGCCTTGGCATACGGGTCCTCGTAGGGGAGGAACAGGAGCGACTTCGGTTTCCCATCGAACTTCTTCAATCGCTCGCAATCGTCGCGCAACATCATGTATTCGCCGTCAAGGCTCTCTATCTCCAGATACTCGATTTCCATCCCCGCAAGCAGCCTGCGCACCTCGCCCTTCGTGTAGTCGGCCCACCAGGCTATGTCGTCCTCGACCACGGGGCCGTATGCGGCCAAGTAAGCCTCCAAGAGCCTGGTCTTCGCTTTCTCCTCGCTCATAGTCAGCTTCATCGGCGCAGTCTCGTACAGGTTCTCCGCGAAGACCCTGGACGCGCCAGACGGCTTGCCGCTCGTCACGAGTCCCGACTCCTCCATCACCCTCCAGGCGACGAAGAGGTTTGTATTCATGTAAGTCGCTTTACCAGCCTTCCGCTGGATATCGCGTAGTCCCTTCTTTGGAAAAGCCGCGTGCATCTCTTTGGAAGTCATCGGTCCCCCAGCCAGCATCTTCTCTATCGCTCGTCTCAGCCTCTCGTACTCGCTGCGCGAAACGCCCCACGTTCTGAGGATTTCTCCGGGCGAGCGGCGCGCGTACCTGGTGGCGCTGAAGGCGACCGGTGCGAATCCCCTCGTGAAAAGGAAGAGTGTGCCGCGCATCGCGCGCAGCCTGAGCAGCGACCTAGCTTCGTAGAGCTCGGCCTCGAGCATCCCCTTCTCGAAGCCGCAGACACGGTTCCAGAGCGAGATGTAAGGGGTCATGGCATCGGTGGCATGCAACCCCACCGCGTCCCTGGCGGCCTGAACCACGCCCCTGGCCTTGTAGCCCGGCAGCAGGTGCTGCTTGGCTATGACATAGGCGTTGACCTTCGCCAGCGACAGCATCGGTGCAGGTCATGGCCGAGGGGGGAGAAAAGGGTTGCGCACCTATTTCACGAACTCGACATGAGGGACGTCCTTGAACTCGTTATCACCGGTGAGGAACCGCGCTTTTCTGTCCCTCGCTACCAAGTACCCGATGGCGTCGGCGTAGCTGATGTTCAGGCCCTTGCCCTTCAGCTCCCTGCGCATCACCATCGCCCTCTTCAGCTGGCCATCGGTGGGGTCCACAAGAACGGAGGAGAACGACGAATACACCTCCTCGGCGAAGTCCGGGTCGTCCAGAAGCCTGCAATAGACTTCGATGAGGTTGAATCTGGTCGTTACGCCCCGAGGCTCCTTGAAATATTTCTGGAAAGCCCTGTTGCCCCTGAGATACTCGATGATGGCGTAGCTGTCGTAGAAGTACTCAGCCATCCCAGCCGCCCCTCATCTCGTCCTTGATCTTCTGCGCGTCGCCCCTCATCTTCAGGGTGCCGAAAAGATCTGGGATATTGCGGGCCTTGCGCCTTATCTCGAGCTCCACGACGTCGTTCTCGGAGAGCCTCTTCTCGCGCACGGTGGCGATGGGGAGGACGACCCCGTAGGAGTTGCCCCATTTCTTGACGACGGAGTGGACCATGCGAATAGTTATACATTAAGTTATACATAAATATTACGACGAATAGAGCTTGCGCTAGGATTACGAACGCACACGCAACCTCATACACACTAAATCACACACCTTCCCTAGAAAATATATCTCGGATTACTTACCATATTATCGGTTCAAGTAATCCTCGCTTCGGACGCATCGCTATGCGTCCTCGTTCGCCTTTCGTTTTCGAGTTGATTTCGAGGGCTCGCGCGCCCCCGCGAGCCCGAGCAAGCACCCAGCGCACCCAGATCTAGCATAGACACACGTCGAGCGATTGCGATTAGATGAAAAGTGGAAGCGGAGCTTCCGCTCGACTGGGTGAAATCCGAATCTAAGAAATTAAAAACAAAGGATTTCACACGCAACCTGTATAACGGCAAGCCGCCACCACCAGACTGCCAGTACTAATGCGGAAAGGACTGTTAGTAGTCGACGGGCTGAATGCGTCGCCGAAGCTTCGCACTTACACCCCGACTCTATCGAACCCGTCATTTACGGGCGTCTAAGGTGCCTCGTCTTAGGGGTGGCTTCGAGCTTAGATGCTTTCAGCTCTTATCCACTGCAGCGTGGCTGCTCAGCAATGCCTTGCCAGACAACTGATACACTAGCGGCTGCGATCCCCCGTTCCTCTCGTACTAAAGGGACCTTCCCCTCAGGCACCAATGCGCTTCCACCAAAAAGCAACACACCTGTCTCACGACGGTGTAAACCCAGCTCACGATCCCTTTTAATGGGCGAACAACCCCACCCTTGGCAGCTAATGCACCACCAGGATAGAGAGAACCGACATCGAAGTAGCAAGCCCCCAGGTCGATACGTTCCCGGCAGGGTATCTGTCACAGATCCCTAGTCGGAATGAACTCTTGCTGGGGACAACTCAATTATCCCCGGGGTAACTTTTCTGTAATCAATCGCCCCCACAAATGAGGCTGATTGGTTCGCTAAGCCCTACTTTCGTATCGTGGATTATTGTTGAGCTAATCCACGTCAAGCCAGCTTTTGCCTTTGCACTCAACGGTAGATTTCTGACCTACCTGAGCTGACCATTGGGCGCCCTTGTTAGATTTTCGAGGGCGTGGCGCCCCACCCAAACTGCCCACCTACCGGTGTTCCTCCTTAGAGGTTAGTGCTACAGTATCGAGAGGGCAGTGTTTCATCGGCGACTCGGAGGCGGACTGGCGCCCGCTCCTGGGTAACGTCTCCTGCCTACTCTACACAATCAATACCGTAGCACAACGACAGGCTGCAGTAAAGCTCCACGGGGTCTTCGCTTTCAGGTGGAAGGTACCGGACAGTGCACGCGGTACGTCAGTTTCGTCGGCTTCAACGCGGGGACAGTAGAGCTCTCGTTGGACCTTCATGCAAGTCGCCAATTAAGCGACAAGGTATTACGCTACCTTAAGAGGGTCATAGTTACCCCCGCCGTTTACTGGCCCTTCGCCCGGTTGGACCCGGTTTTCAGGTACCAGCACTGGGCAGGTTTCAACCGCAATACACATCCTTTCGGACTCGCTGCGATCTGTGTTTTTATTAAACAGTCGGAGCTCCCTCGTCACTGCGACCAGACGCTTTCGCGGCTGGCACCCCTTCTCCCGAAGTTACGGGGCTAATTTGCCGAGTTCCCTCGCGTTAATTATGCCGACACGCCTTAGGCTTCTCACCTAGGGGCACCTGTGTCGGATCTTGGTACGAACAAAAGCGTTGTTATCGTGAGTCTTTTCACTGACACCAGGGATCGGCCAAAGCCGGGCTACGCCGGCCCCGCCGCATCATGGCCCAGTTCTCATCATTACGATTCTTCCTGGGGTTCGACGCGGCGGACAGGTATGACGCCCCTGTACGGCATACCCCGATGTGTCCACTCACGAGCAAATTCGCTAATGGTGCAGGAATATTAACCTGCTTCCCTTTCGCTAGTTCCGATTAAGGTCTAGCTTAGGATCGACTAACCCTCGACTGACGATCATTGTCGAGGAACCCGGGCCCTTTCGGCGGAACGGTTTCTCACCGTGTTCTTTGCTACTACTCCTACCAGGATCCTTATTCGAACGCGGTCCACTGGACCTCACGGCCCAACTTCTACCCGCGCACGACACCTCTCTACAAAATCGCATTGCGGCGTTCCAATGTATCGGCGGCCGACTTAGCCCCGTCCATTTTCAGGGCCCGTGATCTCGACTAGTGAGCTGTTACGCTTTCTTTAAAGGGTGGCTGCTTCTAAGCCCACCTCCTAGTTGTTTGCGACCACGGACGCCTTTCTTGTAACACTTAGTCGGCACTTTGGGGCCTTAACACTGGGCTGGGTTGATTCCCTTACGGACATCGAGCTTACCCCTGATGCCCTCAATCCCGGCTTCTCAGGTGATTGCACGTTTGGAGTTCGGCAGGATGCCGAGGCCTTTCGGCCCCTAAGCACCCAATCGGTAGCTCTACCGCACAATCTGCCTCCACCGAGGTCTTCCTGCGAGAAGTTTCGAGAGGAACCAGCTATTCCCGGCCTAGATTGACCTTTCACCCCTATGCATAGGTTATCCAAGCGATTTGCACGTCAGCACTGGTTCGGTCCTCCACCTCCTTTTCAGGAGGCTTCAACCTACCCACGCATAGATCGACCGGCTTCGGGTCTCCCACCAATGACTACAGGCGAGCCCACCTAGTCCCTCGCACCTTGCGGTGTTGCGGACGTTTGGTTTCCCTGCGGCTTCGCGTATGTGACGCTTAACCTCGCCATTGATCAGAACTCCCTGGCTCGTTTTTCAAAACGATTAATACGACACTGCTCCACGCCCTGCGGCGCTTCGTCGCTTTCATGCCGTATAAGGCTGTTGCTGTCTGATTTCAGGCTCTTTTTACCCTCCGTCAGGTGTACTTTTCAGCTTTCGCTCACGCTACTATTGCGCTATCGGTCTCGGGACGTATTTAGGGTTGGAAGTCTGTGCCTCCCAAATTCGCGCGCGATATCCAACGCGCGGTACTCTGGATACCCTGCTAAGCACTTCTCGTTTATCCCTACGGGGCTATCACCCTATATTGCGCCGCGTTCCAGCGGACTTCGGGTTTACGAGCGAGAGCATACAGGGTCCGAACTCCACATCTCCCCATCCTCGTCGGAAGGGGATTCGGTTTGCCCTATGCCGTTTTCGATCGCCTTTAATAACGGCATCTCAATTGATTTCTTTTCCTGCGGGTACTAGGATGCTTCAATCCCCCGCGTTCCCTACCATTACTGGTTATACCGAAGTATAGGAAGTCCCATTCAGCAATCGTCGGATCAAAGGCTCCTTGCACCTACCCGACGCATTTCGCAGCTTGGCACGGCCTTCTTCGGCGCCCGAACCTAGCCATTCCCCAGACAGCGTAGCTAACCGCTGACTGACGGCCCGGCACTCGTCCAGGTTGCGTGTGATCGGGCTCACCGGTCGTACGCTTATGCCTGAAAGCAATACCCGCGAACGGATACCAGCGATAGACCTCCACCCTTCCCCGAGGACCCCTTCGGGTCACCGGGTGCACCTATCCCTCTCTCGCGCCGGTGTACCTACAAATACCGTAGGTATCGACACTCAGGGAGATACCCCAATACGCATGGTGTATAAAAAGATAACCCGAGTCCCGAGGGAAAACGGCCCTATCTGGTCCTGCCGAAAAAAGACGCTGAAAAATAATGCCTCAAAACATCTTATTTGCATTTCTCGGCGTTTAAAGTACTTTCGCACGCCTACCAATCGACCGTCCACGTCGTCGCAGCCGGAACATAGACCCAATATCCCTCGTTGCGTTTCAGGATTTTAGCATCCTGTAAAACCGATGTCCTGTACGTGTCCGTGCCGCTGAATCCCTCCATGGTGGGCGCTGGTGTGGAGCAGCCCGCACCTCCGACTATTTGCCTTAAAATATCACCATCATTTTCCCCTCGTTTTCAGGGTTTTCACGCCTTTGACCAGCAGGAGTGCGAGAATGACCACGACGACGATTATCAGTATAATCCACCAGTAACTGCCGGGACTGCCATCCCAGGACGTCCCACCGCTGGAATCCATAACTCTGATTACTAAGGTGTTCGTGTCCGTGTTCCCGGCGACATCTCTTACCGTGAGCGTCACCGTGTAGTTGCCAGCCGTCCAGAACCGGAAGCTCGGGGAAACGCCGTACAGGGCGATTACGGTGCCATTGTAGGTGAACGTCCAGGTGTAGTTGGTTATGCCGACATCATCCGTGCTGGCGGAACCGTTGAAGGTCACAAGTGCGCCGGCGGTTATGGCCTGATTAGGGCCGGTATTGGCCACTGGCAGTGTTGTATCGGTTGTTATCGGGAGAGCCGAAACGCGGACCAACATCGTGTCGCTGTCCGGGTTCCCCGCGGCATCTCTCACGGTCAAGGTAACGGTGTAGTTCCCCGCGACACAAAACGTAAATTCCGGCGCAATGTCATAGAGAGTGAACGCAGTGCCGTTGTATGTGAAGTTCCAGGAGTAATTCACTATGTCAATGTTGTCCGCAGAGCCCGAACCATCGAAAGTGACGACACTGCCAGCGCTCACTGCCTGATTCACTCCCGCATCCGCTACAGGGTCGTCGTTGATTGCGACATCTCTTACTAATCTCACATGATTGTAAATCCGTATTGCATCTCCCTGAGGGCCGAAGCCATTGGGGTAATCTGCCGGGTTGCCCTGCTTGAATTCACTGCGTTGGCAACCGGCGCCGTGGACGTCCACCCACGAGCCAGAGGCGGGACCCGGCCCGTCCGGGTCCATGTAGCCCAGCGCCCGGCCGAACGCGACGTAGACCCCCGCGCTAGCGGAGTTCTCGGGATGTGTGGACAGGTGTGTGGTTCCCGTCCAGTAGAAAGGATAATCGGCGACACCTTTTTCGTTGGTGATCTGCGTGCAGGTGAAGAGCGGGTCAATGGCCGCCGAAATGGTCGTATCGGGAGAACGGGTGTAATCCACGATGCTCTGAAGTTCCTTGGCGTTCGGCAGCCGCCAGTCGTCGTGGCCTAGGTAGTTCTCGGAGTTCTTGGTCTGGACCCAGGCCAGGGCCTCCTGCCAGTTTTTGCCTGCGCCGCTATCGTCCTGCGACCACATCAGACCCGTGGCGCTGTCGGTGACGGTGCCGTCCCCATTGTCAGCGAACTGATTGACGCCGTAATTTTCGTTGCCGCGCACTAAGCTCACACAGAACTTCTTGCCGATGGAAGCTGACGCCGGATAAGCCTTGATGCGGCCATCGGCAAAATTCACCCCGAACATCTGGTCGGTGTTGGCGACATACAACGTAGTGGTGGCCCATTGGGAATCAATGATCCGTTCATTGGTGCCAGTGAGATCGGCGTCCTCGGTTGTGAAACCATAGGCGAATTCAAAGTAGCCGGTGCGGCCGCCGTAGTCCGTGCTGATGTACGGCTCTGCACCCGCGTCGCTGGTAGCGGTTGGTGATGGCTCAACGCCGTTGAAGTTAATAAGTGAAAACAGCTCTTTGACGGTGGGCAAACGCCAATCGCTGTAACCGCCGTAGTTGGCGGCGTTAAGCGTGGCTGGCAACGCGCAGGCTTGCGTATACGTCAGCTTGTCACTGTAGGTAACCGTCCCATCCATGTTGGTGTCCGGACTTTGCATCCATGTCAGCTCGGTGACGTTGTCATAAACTGTCTTGCCGTCTGCGCTCAGCGTATAATTCTCCTGATAACCGGCACACATCGCGTCCTGACCGTAGAAGTCCCCGCCTGGAGTCGGGGGCGTAATCGCCTGAGAATTGTTATAAAATATAAATTGGCTAGTGTCCACTATCGGATAAGTGAGTCCGCTCGCGGTCGTTGTTGTGATACCGCCTACGATTTCTTCCGGACCGAATTCCGAATCCATGGAGCCGAACTTCGAATCCGTGACATCCGCTGCTAGCCCACTAGTTGCCAGGAGAACCACAGCAACCGCAATTGCCGAAATGCCCTTATTCATCAGCGTACACGTCCTGTCATTTCTGACATTGAATGCTAGGACCTTAAATGCTATATTGGTTTACCAGAATCGTACCCAAATCGCGACCTAATCTCTTTCATTCAACGCTCAAGAAAGCCATGATGGTCAAGGCAACGGAAGCGAACAGGTCGGGTATCATTGCGAATGGACCCAATCCCTCGGCGCGGAACCCCAACAGTATCTGGATGAGCGGGTTCGATGTAAGTGCGTAGAGGAAGAGGACCAGCATCACCGTGATGAGGCCGATGGTGAATTTTGTCCTCACCTGGCGATAGATGCTGGCATAGACGTAAATAAGAAAACCGAGCAAGGTCAGGTTAACGAAAGATATGACGGTCTTTGCAGTGTAATATTCGGGGTTGTCGCCGGGTGGTGACGGCAGGGGGGGCGTCTGCCCGGGCGGCGGCAGGGGATAGATGGTTGCAAGAGCGAAGCCGACTATGACAGCCGCCACGATTAACCCCGTCACTATTGCATAGTTCATTCCTGACTTCATGTTGTCACTTCCCCGTATCCTGCGACGTTCTTATATCGTTTTGCCTGATTCGCAGCCAAATCTCCTCGAATACCGCGAAGTTATCCTCGAGGAACGGGGAGATAGAGTACATCTTGCCGTACTTGTCCCCAATCGCAACTACCATGTAGTGCTTCTCGAGCATCTCGAGATGGTGCCTCGTGGTCTTGTAGTCGAGATCGATTTTTTCTGAAATCTGGTTCGCGTTGTAAGGCTGCTCAGTCAAGAGCTTGATGATGAGCGCTCGTTTCATCCCACCCGCTGTTCCGGCGAACAACCACCATATGAGCCTCTTGATCGCATTCATCTACGTAATGGAATGGTTAGAGAGTAGAAAAATCTTTTCCAGAAAATGGATGAGCAATGAACAGACAGCATTGGGGATGGTGCTCTACCATTCAGGATTGAGCTATCAGATGGTTGAACTCTCGGTATGTGCCAGCCATGAAGTTATACGAGAATGTTACCAGAAGGGAGATATCCGTTCGAGCATAGAAGGAAAGGAAGATGTGGGAACAGAGCGCAGTGGGCGAGAAGGATCTCACCGTCAACGGGACCAACGTCTTAGGGATGTTGTAAAACTCTACAACGGATAGGAAGTTGTTGCGGTCTGAGTTTCCTTTTGAAGAAGCTGCATAGAGGACATGCCCTCGCGAGATTCGAAAAAATCTCTCGGAGGCGCTAAGTTGAATGTCTCAGCGATTCCTCTCACCAATCGACCATCCACGTCGTGGGCGCGGGCGCGTACACCCAATATCCCTCCCCCCGCTTCATGATTCTGGAATCCGGCAGCACGGATGTCTTGTACGTGGCCGAGCCGTTGAACCCCTCTACGATGGTGGCCCCCGTCGCCGTCTTGAGCTGCCCGACTGTGTACGAGGAGTCGTTGCGCGCCGGGTAGCCGACCATGTTCCATCCCTGGCGGAGGACTATCGCGGTGGATGATGGGAGAGTGCCAGTGACGTTCAACGTCGCTGATGGAGCCGTGACGTTCAGCCAGAACGCGATGCTGTGGTTGAGCTGCGAGAGGTCGTTCAGGGCCGGCTGCCATCCCGAGTAGTACTGCCTCCACTGGTTTATCGTGGAAGAGCTGTCGTAGAATTGCGTGCGGTCGTAGCTGCCGGCGATGGATGCGAGGCAGCTCTGCAGCGAGGAATTCGCCTGCACCAGCGGGAGGGAGACGAGGTTCCAGCCCTGCGTGAGGGGTACAGGGAGATACGAGACGCCATTCTGCACGTCGTATGTGCGGTTCTCGTACGAGATATAGCCGTATGAATTGTTGAGCCTGAACTCGACGGTCTGCCATCCGTTCGGCGCCATCGTCGTGTCCCAAACGAAATAGTACTGTGCGACGTGCGTGGAATGGATGTCCGTGACGTAGGTGGCCTTCTGCCAAACCCCTCCAGGGACTCTAACCCATGCCTCTGTGACCCCGCCGCCGGGCAGGAGCGTCATGTTCACTGTGCCGCTGACGACCGAGCCGTTGGCCGGGCTCGGGACATCGAGGGAGAAAAGCCCGCACTTTTCGTCTATCGAGCCCCATAGCTCGGTTCGCGCCCCGTCGTATCCCAGCGCCCATATCCCCATCCCGGGGAGGTCGAGCTGGTTCACTACCTGATACTTGTAAAGGAGCGACGTGGCATTGTCGAACCAGACCTGGCGCGAGACGCCCGTCTCGTTGTACCAGAACCACGGGCTGACAGAGAGCGAGTCCCATATCAGGGACGCGCCCGTGGACTCGAGCTTCGTCATCGCCGAGCTGTAGGTTCGAGAGGAGCCCGCGCCCGTCGTCGTCGCGCCTCTGACATTGTACTGCGCCGCGTTCACGGGCCAGTCGAAGCCGAAGTACGGCACGCCGTAGACGAACTTGCCTCTGTCTGCCCCGTAGACGTTTATCCAGCGGTCTATGGAATACCAGGCGTCGATGTTGTTCCCCCAGAAGAGCGCGCCCACCGCTCCCGTCGTCCCGCTGCCGCCATAGAAGTAGTCATAGCCCATGAGGAAGTAATAATCAACGTGGTCGTTTATCGCCGGCAGCTGGCCGAAGCCGTAAGACGCCCACGGATAGGGCATGAGGCAGAGATGGACCTCGTAAGTCATGCTCTCTGCGTAGAAGGCTGCGTCCAGCTCCTCCATGAACGCCAGGAGGTTCGCGTCGCTGCCGGACGGCGGGTACTCGAAGTCGACCATGATGCCGTCGGCATTGCCGTCGTTCGTCAGGGTCAAGAGGTTGCCGATGCCGGCCGCGCGCGCCGCCGGGTCCGCGAGGAACGTGGACACGCTCGACGAGCCGAAGAGAGTGACTGTGAGAAGCACCTTGGTGCCGTTCTCCCTGCACCGCAGGACGAGCTCAGACCAGCCGGACGGCCAGCTGTTGTAGTTGGAAATCGCGCCCGCGGCATCCATCTCGACGGAAAACCACGCTAGATGTGAGAGGAGGTCGTGCTTCAGGCCAGTATACGCCGAGCCCATCCAGCTCGGGTAAAAGCCGACGTTGAGCCTTGTCAGGTTCTTCTCTATGCCCGACGCATTGAAGGTGTAGCTGGACGAGCACCATTTGACCATACCGCCCCACCAGAACGAGCGCCAGATTGTGCTGCTGTTGTTGCGCATCCCCTTCTGGACGTATCGCGTGCCGTCGAAGGCCTGCCCTGCGATGGCGTACGACGTGCCCGGCCCGTCCCTGACGTTCAGGGATGCCGCGACGTTGATCTCGAACTCGGCTTGGTTGGCGTCCCTCACGTAGACGTTCCCCGAAGCCATCTGGCCTGCGCACCACGCGATGCGCTCGTCGAACCAGAACTCGTACCAGACGTTGCCGCTCGCATCGGTCTGGTTGCCGATGGCCACGTACATCTCGGGCGTGTGGACGGCGCCGATGGCCTGATAGTAGCTTCCCATACCATTGAGCCCGGGCCCTACGCGAACGTTGAGAGTGCCGGTCGTTATAACGAACGGGTACGTCGGACCGACCGCGGCCTTGAAATGGTAGAAGTTGACGACGCTGAAAGACGTAGAGGCCAGCACCCCCCAGTACGAGGCGTTCCACGTGTCAGTCGTGTGCGCCGCCAGGCCGATGTCCGCTGCGCCGACCCACACGACGAGCATCGCGTGCTTGTAGTGGTCGGTGGCGTTGCCGAATATGACCGCGTCGCCGACCTGGATGCTTGCCGGGATTGAGTCGTTCACGCCCTCAACGACGTAGTAGTAATCGACGGGCTCGTACTTGGTGAGGTGCTGATGGAGATAGTCGCAGTAGGGCATGGTTCCGTTGCTGTAGGACGTGGGCCTGTCCACGTCGGGATAGACGCCGTAGCCCGCGCCGTCGGTCCCCTGCCAGAGGGAGATGCCGCCGGCGACGAGGCACTGGCTGACGAAGTTTGCGCAGTCCCCGCCCGAGCCAGTGAAGTCGTTGTAGTGCGGGTTGCGCGCGCCATACCACTGGTTCGCGTAGCCGTAGGCGGCGTTGCGCAGGTAGAAGACGTTGGGGCCGACGAGGCCACTTGGTGCATCGGTCACCCCGGAATCAGATTTCGATTCATCGTGCCCGGCGGGAACGCCCCCCAGCAGCATCGTTGCGGAGAGCGCGACGGCCAGCGCAAGCGCCAGCATCCGTTTCAAAGGATTCAGGGTGCTTCCCCTCATTGGGATGACATTGATTTTACCTGTGTATAAGGGTTTCTATGGCGCCGGGGCTATCTCGCGCGCCTTGCCGCTCCTCAACAGCGCCGCGCCGTACTCGCGCGGCAAGGCCACGACGTCGGACTTCTTCAGCGCGTAGGTGCGCTCCTCGGTGGCGAACTCCCTCACGTCCTCGAGGACCTGTATCACGAGGAGGTCGGCCTTCTTCGGCGCGGCCTCGGCGAGCTTGACTTGCGGCGCAGGGCACGGCTCGTGCTCCGCATGGGCGCGCCCATCGAGCAGCGCCCTGTGGGATTCCAGCAGATTCACGATGCCGCCGAAGAGAGCCTTCTCGTGCGCCGTGAGCGGCAGAGTCCCCGGGTCCGCGCCCGACTGGGCCAGCAGCGCGATCTTGCGCTCCCTGGCGTCCTTGATGTGGTGGGCCATCGTCTCGAGCTTCTTCGCGTCGTTCAAAAGCATCGTGCTCTTGTGCGCGTCCTGGGGCGATCTCTGGGCGTCGCCGGCCTGGGCTCGCAGGTCCGAGACGCACCTGTTTATCTGCTCGAAGAAGTCGTCCGCTATCTCGGCCAGCGCCTTGCCGTCCTTCTCGCGCCGGTAAACGGCCGAAACCTCGCCGTACTCGATGACCTTTTCCATCCGCCACTGCAAGGCCGCCGACCTATTTTAGTGTTCCCTGACGTATGTTATCACAATTTTAATAAATTGGATATATTTATATCCCACGAATATATACCCTCGAATGGTGAGGAAATGTCAGGACCGTATCAACAGCAGCAGCAACCGTACCCGCAGCAACAGCAGTCGTATCCCCCGCAGCACCAGGAACACCCCCCGCAGTACGTCCACCTTGCTCCGAAGAAGCCGTTCTTCGAGATGGTCGTCTCGAAGGAGAAGTTCGGCCTCTTCTTCGTGATTGGCGCGGTGCTCGTCTTCCTTGGGCTGGCGCTGATACACCTTGCGCCCATGGTGACGAACTACAACGCGACGAGCTTCGCGGGAATGACCGACCAAACGGCGATAAACAACAAGAGGGCCAACGACCTCGCGACGAAGAACACTCTCATCATCGTCGGTGATGTCATCCTCGACCTGGGAGTGGCCGGCGTAGTGGCGCTGCTCGTCATGTTCGGCGCGCTGAGGGAAGACCTGCAGAAGGGCAGGAGCGGAGTGTTCATCGCCGCAGGGCTGGTGCTGCTCGCGCGCGTGATGCTCGCCATCGGCAGCATCTCGAGCACAACCGGCAGCGCCTTCGGCATACCGTAGCGCGGGCCTTCAAAACCCTTTCGGCCTTTCTTTTCCACAAACCATATTAATGCCCTCCTGTTTAACCTGCCACAACACGCCGAGGAGTCCAAATGAAGCGAAGCTCGCGGGTCTGGAAGAAGCGCGGCAAGCAGCGCTGGAAGTGGCGAAAGAAGAAGCTGCGCCGCCGGAAGCGCATGCGGAAGATGAGGAAGCAGTAGCGCCAGTGCTAGACCGGGGGTATGGGGTAACACGGCATCCTCGCGGGCTCCAGTTATGGGCGTGATTGCCAACGGGTTTGCTGAAGACTCCAGTAGAGCCTAATGATGTTTAACTGGAGCAATGACCCGTAGTTCGCAGAACGCGCGGAGTAGCTCTCCGCGTGGAAGAAACCCGCTGATCTGGGTTCAAATCCCAGTGCCCCCACATTTTTATTTCAACGGGGATTTGTACCGGAGGTTCACGAGCGAAAACGGATTTTCGCGAGCAGGCTGCGTGAGCCGGGCGAGCGCGGCGATGAATCCCAGTGCCCCCATTTTTTTAATTCGCCAGCCGACGGACTATCCCTTTTTCCCAGGCTTCCTCTTGATCGCCAACAGCGCATAGATGGATTCCAAATCGGCCTTGCCCTCCGGCCTGAGCCACAGCCAGCGCCCGTCGTGGTACTGCTTCGCGCCCTCGAAGGTTTCTTTGACCCCCTTGCCCAGCGTGGCTTCCTTGGCCTTCGCGACCTCGTCCTTCCCGAGAACGATGAGGACCACGAGCTCGCCCTTCCTGGGATACAGGGTCACGAGGGTCTTGCCGCTCTTGCGGTAACGGATGACCCAGCTCTTGTCCTTCCCCTCCTGGGCGATGACTGGCGCATGGTCGTAGTTCTCCCTGAGATATCCTGCGATATTCGACCACATGCTGGCTTTCGTGCCAAGCATCCCCAGAAAAATCTTCGAATCGGGTGTTACTTCCTTGACGCTCGCGCACATCGCGAATAATATGGGCGATGGCATTATAAATCTTATTCTGGAGTTCTGGTGTGATTACGAAGCTTAAAATAGTACGCGCCCCATTATTCTGAAAGGGAAATGCATGGCGCACCCATACCCAGGATATGACAGGAACCAATCTCGGGCGCGGGACACGCTGACCGAGAGTGGCCTGAAGAGCGTCATATATGGCATGTACTTTCAGATAATGTCGTTCGCGCTGAGCTTGGCAATGGCGTTCTACCTCTTGAATGCGCTCTCGTCAATGCTGTCAAGCCCGCAGCAGACGCTGTCTTCCATCGGGCCTCTGCTCGCCTTCTCAGCCCTGAGCGTCCTTCTCCTCATCGCCGTGATAATATTTTTTACCATCGGCCTCTTTAGGATGCATAAGGGGAGAAGGGAGTTCGGGGATGCGCACAGGAAACGCGTTGATAAAGCCATGACGTTTGTGGTTGTGTACATATTATTGGTCATAGCGGGCGCCATCGCCGTCGCCGTGATAACGGCGGCCAGCATGATGTCGAACATGAACTGGCTGAACCAGACAAACGCCACAAGCGGCTTCCAATTCATCTCGAGCTATGTCAGCAGCCTTCGCATAAGCATCCTCGTCAGCGGGGCGCTCGGGGTCGCTTCCTCCGTAGTCGTGTCCCTCGTGGCGATCAACCTCGTTCGCGGGTTCTGCGATGAGAAGCATACGAAGATGATGAGTGCGGGCCTTGTCGTCTACAGCATCGCGCCGGCGGTCGGCGCGGCGATCTCCTATTATGCCTTGGCGAGGTTCGAGAGCCTCGATGCGTCCACGCTCTCAAACTTTTCTTCCCTGAGCGGGTTCGGCAGCGCGGTGTCCTTCGCCGGCCTGGTCTTATTTCTGATAGGCTTCAGGCACGCATACCACAGGATAAACAACGGAGACATCAAGCCGGTTCCCGAGCCATCCTTCCAGCAGCAGTGGATACCCTACTACCCGCCGCCGTACCCGATATATCCACCACCACAACAGCATATCTCCCAGCCATCGCCTCCCGTCGAGCCCGAGAAGAAGGAAGAGCCCCCCGCGCAGAAATAGAGCATGCCCTGAGGGTTACTAATGAGTAGCTTTTCCTTACCAATTGGTAGATTCTCGTTTGTAGGGGGTATTGACTAAATCATAACTCACGGGTATTGAGCAATCAATACCGGCGGGGGTGTGAGTTGTTTTTTGTTAACACCTCGGACAACACCCCCGCCTCACCCCTATATGGTATATAGGTATGCGAAAGTTTATATGTTTGAATTGTATACACGCTCTTGTCCGAGGTATAATATGACCGAATATACGACGGTCAAAATAAGCAGAGAGACGATGCAATGGATTAATCGGTTAAAGGGAACAATGGGTTTTGTCTCAGGGATGACCATGTCAACAGACATGGCTATCTTGGCAGCGGTACAAATGGCGGATTGGCAGATATCCGTTAAAAATAAGTTGACTGATAAGGACTTCGAGGGGCACATAAACGAAGTGCAGAAGCGGTTGAGTGATTATGCCGACTTATCAAAAATACAACAAATGATGCAGGAGGCTGGCTTAATACAGTGAAAAGTAGTGGAGTCGTAGCATAATGGATAGTGCGCTCCCCTTCGGATGGGCAGGGGTCAAATCCATCCATCCGTAGAGACCTAGGGAGAGGCGGGGGTTCGAATCCCTCCGACTCCATCGCAGATGATTAGATGACCTATAAACAAAGGAGAATTATAAACCTATCTAATAAACGTAAGAGGTCAGCCATGCGAAGTCAATAAAATAGCTGGGCCATGTTCAATGATGTTCTGGCCACGCAGATGAATGGTGTGGACAACACTTAGAAGCGTTTCGTATACCTTGGCGCCAAATTCTGACCTGCTTCCGCCACT
>JACRNV010000046.1 GCA_016214785.1 Methanobacteriota archaeon | reverse complement strand
TCGGAAGGTTCATCGACGATGTGTACAACAGCAAGAGAATGCATTCCTCGCTCGGGTACAAATCCCCGATCGAGTTCGAGCAGCAGGAGGAATTATATAGTGTTGCTTGACTTAGCGTCCACTAATGAGGGTGCAGTCCAAAGCGATAATTTAGCTTGCAACGATACGTATATCGGGTTCAATGTAAACGATGGCAGGGGCGCCATCCATCCAGATCGTTATACGCGATGCGTAGGAAACTTGACTAGTAATATTTCTGCGGACTGGCTAGCGTTTATCGACTTAGATTCCGATGGACTAATTTCTGTAGGAGATAGGTTCATTTTTTCGAGGGCATTATTCCACGAACCATCTATCCAAAATACTTATTACAATCAAGGTTACTACAACATTGCCTTCTCTAATCAAGGATTGAAAGCATATGAAGGAACAATCAATTTGGAAGCTTGGAAAGTTTAAATTCATTTTATTTCGACATCAAGCACGACGTGGCTCACGCCCGGCGCGAATGATTTCACTTCATGCCTGTAAACGACCTTCGCTTCCTTCCCTTCCTTCCTCGCCGCCTCCCTGATGCGCCGGAGCGGCCTCCTCGGATAGAGTGCGTTGGGGCAGGTCTCATGGTAGTGGATGACGCCCTTGCCGCGCAGGATCCTCATCGCCTTGCCCAGGTACTTGTGCGTCGTGCCGACGTAGCCCATTACGACCCTGTCAGCGACGCCCTCGTCCGCGTCGGCGCAGTTTCGCAGGCGCGCGTCCATGTTCCCGATGCCGTTGAGCGCGATGTTCTCGGTCAGATAGCGGTGCGCGAGCGGGTTTATCTCGTACGTGATCACCTTCTTCGCGCCCGAGTACTTCGCCACCGGAAGCGAGAAGTACCCGATGCCCGCGAACATATCGACCACGACCTCGCCCGGGGCTCTGAGGCGCGCCATCCTCCGCCTTTCCGAGACGTTCCCCTGCGAGAACATGATGCGGAGCGGGTCGAGCCTGAACCTGATTCCATTCTCGACGTGAGTGGTTTCCGTTTCTTTCCCCAGAACCAATTCCATCGCAGGCTCCCTGTACTCGCCCGAGACCTCCGGGCCGCGCCTGAGCACCGCTTTGGCATGAAGCGCCCTTGCATACGCTTCGGCGATCTGCGGCAAGAACTTATCGAGCTTGGGGTCGAGTCTCAGCACCAGGACATCGCCAATCAAGTGCCAGCGCTCGGGCAGGAGGCTCATGGCCTTCTTCGGCAGGGAGAGCTTTGCTCTCACCCTCTCAAATGGAGAAGTTCGCACGCTGCGCGGGAGGCTCTGCGCGAGCTCGACGACGCGGCCGCGCAGCTTCTCCATCTGCTTCAATTCAGATTTTTTCAGCGGGCGCGAGAGGGGTATCTGAATCTCCCGCCAGCCCTCGAGGATCTTGACGCCCTTCTCGACAGCGCCGACGCTGGCAAGGAAGAGCCGCGCCTCCTCGCACCTCTGCCGCGCGACCTGGACGGCCCGCATCCTACTCCCCTTTCTCCAGGTAGCGCTCCTCGATGACGCGCTTGACCTGCTCCGCGGTCATCTTTCCCACGCCCTTGACGTCGCAGAGCTCCTCGATGCTCGCGTTCATGATTGCGCGGACCGAGCCGAAGTGCCCCAGCAGCCTCTGCGCCAGCGTGGCCGAGATGCCCGGCAATCCTTCAACGACGAACTGCTGCTGCTCGTGCAGGGCCGTGCGCCCCTTCCCCGGCCGCAGCGGTATCCGCGGGTCTCCCCCCTGCTCGCGCTTGAACAGGGCCTGGATGTACTTGGCCGTCTCGAGCGCGTCCTTGGAAAACAGAACGGGTACGCCGAAGTCGGAGGCGATGGACGCGAGCGCGCCGTAGATGGCCTGCTCGGAGATGTTGCGCAGGGTGAAGAGCCCCTCGCCTTCGACGATGAGGATGGGGCGCTGGTAGGCGCGCTTCATCGCCGTGACCTGGCCGAAGAGGCGCTGGTCGAGCAGCGACGCGAGGAAGTCCTTGACCTCCTTGCGCTCGACGGCAACCCTGCTAGAGATGACGTAGTCGCCGACCTCCAGGGTCTCGATCTTCAGCACGAGGCCCAGCTTGGAGAGCTCGCGCGCGACTGCGGAGTTCAGCTCCCTGCTGTCGACGATGATTTCCGGCGAGACGGGCTTCACGCACTGCGCAGGCACCTCTGGCTTTGGAGCGGCCTCGAAGGCCGCCAGGCTCGTCTGGCCCCTCGGCGGTTCGGCGGGTTTCACCGTAGATTGCGCCGAAGATTGCGGAGGATTGTTCTGTGTGACAGGGGCCTTATCAGGCGTCGCCGATGGATTCGCTGCCCCTGCCCTTGCCCCGACCACGGCCTGGAACGCCGTCTTGAAGGCCTCGCCCGGCTCCTGCCCGAGGGCGATGTGCTTCCTCAGCTCGTCGCGCAGTCGTTCGAGCTCGCCGTGCATCTCGCGCTCCCTGCGCTTGCTGACGAAGTGCGCGCCCTCATCCTTGGTCCCCTTGGTGATGAGGTAGACGATGCGCCCCGCGTGCTTGCGCCCTGTTCGGCCCCTGCGCTGGATGGTGCGTATCTCCGAGGCCTGCGGCTCGTACAGGATGACCAGGTCCGTGGACGGTATGTCCAGGCCCTCCTCGGCCACGCTCGTGGCCACGAGGACGTTGGCCTCGCCGAGCTTGAACTTCTCAATGAGCGCTATCTGCTCCTTCTGCCTCAGGCCCCTGTCGGCGCCCTTGGTCGCCTGGCCGACGAACCTGACGGGGCGCGCGCCCTCTATCTTCGACAGCTCCTCGTTTATCATGTCGCATATCTCGCGGTAGTTGGTGAAGACGATTATCCTCGAGTCCGGATGGGCCCTGAGCTCCTCCTCGACGATGGCCGACACGCGCTGCACCTTCGGGTGCTCGAACTGCAGGCCGGCCATCACGCGCTCCACGTCCTTTATGCGGGGGTCCTCGACGAGCGTGCGCGCGGCCTTGGACTTGTCGCCGCGCATCTTGTTGAGGTAGTTCTGCAGCGCCGCGTATCCCTGGGTCTCGGCCATGTCCACGGCGTGGTAGAGCTTCATGACCACAGCGACAATGGAGAGCGCCTGGTAGAGGGACTGGTCCTTGCCGCCGGAGTGGAGCCTCGCCTGCAGGATCTCCCGGGCTGCGAGGACGTCGCTGAACGACGCGGGCTTGCCCTTCGGCAGGACGCCGAAGCGCCTGAGCTTGTCGACGTACTCCTTGAACGCAGAGCGGAGGGCGTCCGAGACCCTCTTCATCTCGGGCGGGATGCTGACCCTCACCCACTCCTCCCTGATGTCGTGGATGTACGGGGCCACGTCCGGGTCGTAGTCCGTCCGTATCTCGACGTTCTGGATGCCGAGGTTGGCACAGACCTCCAGGACCTTGTGCGGGTCGCTCCCCGGCGAGGCGGTCATGCCGAGGATGAGGCCGCCCTGCGCCCTGAACTTCTCGGCGATGAAGACGTATGCGTAGTCCCCGACCGCGCGGTGGGCCTCGTCGAAGACGAGGAGGTCGATGCCCTCGAGCGTGAGCTTGCCGGCCATGAGGTCGTTGACTATGACCTGCGGAGTGCTGACTATGATGCGGGCGCCGTCCCAGACGTCCTTGCGCTTGGAGGGCGCGACCTCGCCTGTGAAAACTGCGATGTCCTCGACGGTATTGACGAACTCGCGCACGCTGTTGGCGTGCTGCTGGACCAGGGGCTTCGTGGGCGCGAGGAAGAGGACCTTGCCCTTGCGCGTCCTGAGGACCTCGGCGATGACCATGACGGCGATGATTGTCTTGCCCAGCGCGGTGTGGAGGACGACCAGCGTGGGGCGCTCCATGCACGACTTGGCAATCTTGACCTGGTACTCGCGCTCCTCGACCTTGCCGGGATAGAGCATCGGGTGCGAGACGAACACGAAGCTGCAAGGGGGGCGCTACTTAAGAAAGCTTCGGGGGAGTGGGACGAAAGTTAAATTTTAAACTACTGAGATTCCTTTCTATAGGAGAATTACATGAAATTCTCCGGCGAAAGTGGCTACACCCAGATAATCAGAGCACTCAGGATTATACTGGCAGTGGAGAAGAAAAGAGCGCAAGCCAAAGAACTTTTCCATTTCTGAAAAACGAATGCCCTACAAGATATAAGATAAACGATTAAGAAAATAGTGAAAATTGCAACAACTTTATAGATTGTGAATTCCGTATCATAAAAAAGAAAACCAACGAAGGAAATGAAAGGGCTGGCGATGAATTGCGCAATAAATGGCCTCCCGACACTGATTTCGTCTTCAATCGAAAGCTTCTTCGCTATCCGGAAAGCTAAATAGTAAAAACTAATCGAAAAGAGAAATACTAAGAATAGTGCGACCATGAATATTTGAAAAACATTACGAGTGGTAATGAAAGATTTCATTGTTACTACCTGATAATCCTTTAAAGATACCAACATAGAACTCTCAGAGAAAATAAATTCCATTACAGAATAAGAAAAAATCAACTCATATATGAAATACAATAGACAGATGCTCAAGATCGTTGCAATTAATAACGGAACACTGCCAACTTTTATTACTAGTTTTACTTTATTCTTGATTAAGATTAAGAATAATGTAGTTAAAAAAGTTATGAATGGGATGACTAATAATTCAGTAAGATAAAAATATAAAAATCCAAAAAATAAACCTTTACCAGAATAAAGAGATGATCTTGGAAGAAGAAGAAATATTATCACTAACACTACAAAGAGAGAAATCGGAAATGAAATGAGTGTTATCCACATCTTCTCTGGCGACCTGCTAGAAAATTTCCATTCCTGCTGCGCTTTCAATCCCTTCAAGCTAATTGGCGCATTCATTTCATCTCCCGTACGGCACCCAGCAAATAAAATACATTAGAACCGTCACTGAAATCGTGATGATCAGGGAAAATGTCAATGCCCACTTCGAACTCTTGAACGTTATCCACCTATAAGATAGAAAATAAATTATAAATGAAATAGCACCAAAGAGAAAGACATATGAATATGGTGAATAAGTTAACATGAAAGCGGTGAACGCAGAGAAGGCGCTACCTAACACCGCTCCGAAAATCGCTTTTCCGATTGAGTAATTCTCAAAATCGTAATGGATGATATCTTTTTTTGAAAGGTAGTAAATTATCATGGAAACAAGGAAGATTATGAAAATCCCTAGTATTTCTAATGCTATAAGATAAGTTAGGAATATCGTTGCGTATTCAAATAATGGATATGGTTCAATCATAGTTGGCATTGTGGGTGTAAAGATGGTTCTCCTTACTAACTCGTTGTAAAATAGTAAAAAATTGAAAAACACCAATACAAAGAATGAAATCAATAAACCAAGAATCATAGAGAGTGTCTTTCTATCTTTTCTTGTTGAATTGTACGCATCGATTTCTCGTCTACTCAATGTGGGTATCAAAGCGTATTCCTCACGCAATATATTACCTTAATATTATTTAAATAGATTGGTACAGAATTTTGTAGGTTAGATAATACTCAGCCACGCCCAGTAAACCAGTATCTGCAATATCGTCAGCGGCACGCCGACCCTGGCGAAGTCCCGGAAGGTCAGCGTCTCCTTCTCCCTCTCCGCGTTCTGCACGATGATGACGTTGCTGGCCGCGCCCAGGGGCAGCATGTTCCCCGCCGTCGTGCTCCCCGTGGCCAGGGCCATCATCTCCCTCGTCCCAGCGCCCGCGTTCCTCAACAGAGGGATGTAGAGCGCGACGAACGGGACGTTGGATATCAGTTGGCTCAGGAGGACGCTGAGCGCGAGGATGACCGGCACAGAGGTTAGGTCGAGGCTCAGCTCGGCGATCGCCTCCTGGAAGAAGCCCGTGCTCCACACGCCGGCCATGAGGACGAACATGGCGGCGAAGAAGACGAGCGTGCTCCAGTCTATCTTCCTCACGACGGCTACACGCTCCCTGCTGAAAACCACAATCGGGATTATCGCGACGAGCGCGATGTAGGTGAGCCTGAACTCGAACGACGGGTAGAGTACGACGAGCGCGACCTTCAAGACGATGAGCGCAATCACAAGCAGGAGCGCCGCCTTGCACAGCCGCGCGAGCCGCGGGTCCCTCAGCGGCTCGTCGCGGAACCCAGCTATCTCCTTTCCGAACTCCTTCCTGAAGAAGAGCCTGAGCACGGCGTAGGCGACGAAGAGGTTGATTATTGTCGGCACCGTCAGGTAGAGGAAGAATGTGACGAACGGGTTCGGCACGCCGCCGTTCAGCGCGATGAGGAGGTTCTGCGGGTTGCCGATTGGGCTCATGACCGAGCCCGTGGTGACGGCGAAAGCCAGAGTCAGGAGCATGAGCTTGGTGGAGAGGCCGAACCTCCGAGCGTAGAAGAGCATCAGCGGCGTGCCGATGATAGCCAGGGTGTCGTTCATGAGGAGCGCGGAGAAGAAACCGACTGCGAAGAGGATGGTAAGGACAAGCGCGTCTACGCTCCGGGCTCTCCTGAAGATTCGATGAGAGAGATGGAAGAGGTAGCCGCTCCGGTGGAGCGCCTCCCCGATCACGAACATCCCGAACAGGAAGAGGATGACGTCGAGGTTGATGGAAAGTATCAGGCCCCACGAGGCCTGCAATCCGCCCGTGGCTGTCGCGGCGATGAATACAATGACACCGCCTCCGAGCATCACCTGCCATATCCGGAGCCTGAACCTGCCGACCTGCCTGATCGCGATGAGGACGAAGACAGCCAGCAGGACTATGACAGGGAGGTTCAGCGGAGGCATCGGTGGCAGACCTCAGGGATGCCAGCTCAATCGAGCTTCCCGACCGCGCCCTCGGCGGCCTTGATTATGCTGCCGGCCAGGACGAGCCTGCGCACGGCCTCTATGTCGGGGTGGAGCGGCCTGTCCTCGTCCAGGTGTTTCACGTGCCTGCGCACGAGCGCATGCACCGCCTGCACGCCCTTGCCGGGCAGCAGCGGCTTCCTGAAGTCGAGCGCCTGCGCGGCGGCCATTATCTGGACCGATAGCGCGGCCCCGGTGTTCCTGATGATGACGCGCAGCTTGTTGGCCGAGGTGTTGGCCATGCTGACGTGGTCCTCCTGGTCCGCGGACACCGATATCGAATCGACGACGGCGGGGTGCGCCAGCACCTTGTTCTCCGTCACCAGCGCGGCGGCCGTGTACTGGGCGACCATCAACCCCGAGTTGAGGCCCTTCCCCTCGACAAGGAAATCGGGCAGCCCGCTGAGGATCGGGTTCATCATCCGGTTCGTGTGCCTCTCGCTGACGCTCGCCAGCTCGGCGACGGCGATGGCCATGTGCTCGAGCGCGAACCCGACGTACTGGCCGTGGAAGTTGCCGCAGGAGACATGCTGCCCGTCCCTGACTATGAATATCGGGTTGTCGACGAGGGCGTTCATCTCCGTCTCTATCTGCGTGCGCGCGTGGGCGACGGCATCTCTGGATGCTCCGATTATCTGAGGTATGCACCGCAGGCTGTAGGCGTCCTGGACCTTGAGCTCCGGCTGCGCGAGTATCTGGCTGCCGGTTATCATGCGCCTGATGTGCTCTGCGGCCTTTATCTGGCCGGGGAACTTGCGCAGCTCGTGTGCCCTGGCGTCCAGGGCCCCGGTGACGCCCCGGACGGCGTCGAGCGTCATCGCGCTCGCTATCTCGGACACCTTGACGAGCTGCTCGGCGTCGTGGACGCAGAGCGCGGCCATGCCAGCGGTGAGCTGCGACCCGTTGATGAGGCCGAGCCCTTCCTTGAACGTCGGAACAATCGGCGTGAGCCCGGCGGCCTTCATCGCCACCTTGCCGGGGATGCGCTTCCCCCCGTAGAACGCCTCCCCCTCGCCAAGGGCGACCTCGGCGAGCTGGGCAAGGGGCGAGAGGTCCCCGCTGGCGCCCAGCGAGCCCTTCTCGTAGACTACGGGCGAGATGCCGCGGTTGGCCATTTCCATGTATGTCTCCAGGGTCTGGAGCCTGACGCCCGAGTACCCCTTCGATAGCGTGTTGGAGCGGCAGAGAATGGCCGCGCGGACGTACTCCTCGGGGAGCGGGTCGCCAGTTCCTGCGGAATGGCTGTAGATGATCTTGCGCTGGAGGGCCTCGCCGTCCTCCTTGGAGATGCGGATGCGCGCGAACTCCCCGATGCCGGTGGTGACGCCGTAGATGGCTTTCCCGGAGTCGACGAGCTTCTGCACGAGCCTGGCGCACTCCTCCACGCGGGCCCTGGCCTCGGCGGGCAGGACGATCTTCGCGCCCTTCCTCGCCACTGCGACAACATCCTCTATCGTCAGGCCCTCTCCGTCTATCTTGACGTCCATTGCGGAACCTCCAGCGATTCGCAGGGAAATCGCGCCGTCATTATAAATCATGTGGCAGAAGTCGACAGCGCCCTGCCGAAACAGAAAAGGATATACGCGCGCGCAATCTCCCCCCTCCGATGCGCGCGGTATTCGTCGGCACGGGCGGGAGCTGGCCCTCCCCTGAGAGAAACGTCATGGCCTTCGCCCTCGGCATGGGGCGCGAGGTCCTGCTCTTCGACTGCGGGGAGGGGACGCAGAGGCAGCTCATGCGCTCGTCGGTATCGTTCATGCGCATCTCGAAGATATTCGTCTCCCACTTCCACGGCGACCACTTCCTCGGCATCCCCGGTCTGATACAGAGCATGGCGCTGAACGACAGGAAGGAGCCGCTGGAGATTTACGGGCCGGCGGGGACGGAGGAACTAGTCCAGACGCTGACTAGGCTCGGCTACTTCACGCCCACTTACGAAGTCAGGGTCAAAGACATGCAGAGCGGGGATGAGGTTAAGTGCGACGGCTATTCCGTGCGCTGCATGGACGCCAGCCACAACGTCCCGACACTCGCCTTCGCCGTCGAAGAGGAGCCAAGGCCGGGGAAGTTCAGCCTCGAGAAGGCCAAAGAGCTTGGGATTCCGGCCGGGCCGCTCTACAGCAAGCTGCAGGCTGGCGAGACTGTCACGCACGCAGGAAAGACATTCACTCCCGACATGGTCATGGGCCCCCCGCGCAGGGGGAGGAAAGTGGTGTATACCGGAGATACAAAGCCCTGCGCGGAAATCGAGGAGCTGGCGGCGGGCGCGGACCTGCTCGTCCACGACGCCACGAGCGCGGCCGACCTGGAAGAGAAGGCGAACGCCTACGGCCATTCGTCGTCGAGGCAGGCGGCGGAGCTCGCGGCGAAGGCGAAGGTGAGGACGCTGGCGCTCGTGCACATAAGCCCGCGATACGAGGAGACCGGGCAGCTGCTCAAGGACGCGAAGGACGTCTTCCCCAACGTCATCCTGCCCAAGGACCTTGACGAGCTGGAGATAAGGCTCGCGGACGGCTGACCCCTCATCTTATCCGCATCTTGCGGCCATCTCACAGATTCCGCCGCTGCCACCCTTAGCTATTAATAGTGCAACGTTCATCATACTACGGGGTGAAAAATGTCCGCGATTGCGAGTCCGGTGAAGCACCAGTGCGCGCTTTTTAAATCCTCCAGGAAGCACTTCGTCAAGGCGCTGGAGGCCTATAGCGAGAAAAAGAACGCCCATGGCGATCTGACGGCGGCCACGGAGACGGGGGAGGCCGGCGGGGATGCGGAGCTCAGCGGTTGGCTGAACAACGCAACAACCTCGTACGATTCCAGCGGCACTCTGGATATGGGGGTCCTTTCGACCATAGAAACGAGGTACAACGAGTACAACAGAATCTGTGGATGGGGCCTCGAGGACTTCGACCCGAGCGACCCGCTCAAGGTGCCGGGCGGCGGTGGAATTTCCTAAATAAGGAATCGATTAAAAAAAGGTTGGTGGCACTATGTCTGTAACCCGAGAAGAACTCGATAGGATCGGTGAAAGAGGCGCAAATAAAATTACAAGAGCGATAGAAAGAATCTTGAAGGAGAACTCAAATGTTGCTTTCTCAATGACGGAGCTGATAGGATTAATAGATACATCGTTACCCCGAACAGAAAGGGATTTTTTCAAACACATCATAAATGGGAATTATGGTTCAGTAATTATATATTCATGCATCCGATATTTAGTAGAAGTGGAGAAGAAAGCGGAGTGGAAAATGATTGACTATATGCCGCATGTGATACTAAATCCTGCTGGTATCCGACGTTGAAACTGCCTGACAGCAGTGGTCTATCGTAGTTGTGGCTCCCTACGTGCCAAGCTTTTTCCGCAGCTTCTCCAGCTTGGCAGCCAGCCTCTTCCGTTGTTCGAGGTCGGGGGACGAATCGAGCAACTCGGCTAGGGCGTCCAGTTCTTCGGAGAGCGGGTTGAGCACGTCCCTTCGCACTTCCGCCAGCGTGTCGGGGTAGGCTTTGCTCGCCTTCGCGGTCTCCACGGTCTTCCTCAGCCATTGCAGCTGCCTCGTGTAATGCGCTTCGAAGACGTTGTACGTCAGCGCCAGCTTGTCGCCCACGTCCGTCCTGGTCGAGAGCGCCAGCGCGTCCATCGCGTCCCTCTCCGAAAGGGAGTCCTCGCCGAGCTTCTCGTAAGCGGCGGACCTTGTGGTGTACCCCTGCACGGCCACCCTCCATTCACCCACCTCGCTCGAGAGCCTTATCACCTCGCCGCATCTTTCGACGCACGCACTGAAATCCCCTTTCCTGTAAGCCAGGAGGGCGAGGTTCCAGAGAATGGAGGGCTTGTTGAAGGCCGAACCGCTGTCGTTGACCGCTTGCAAGGCCTGGCGGAGTGCCTCCTCCGATGCCTCAAGGTCCCCCTTCGCGAGGCGCGCGTAGCCGAGGTTCGCGAGTACCTTCGCCTTTAACTGGAGGTTGCCTATGCCCCCAGTCTCTGGGAGAAGCCTCTCGTATATTTCAAGCGCTTCGGCGGTCTTGCCAGCGGTCAAGAAGGCTGTCGCGCGGCTGTTCATCGTGTGCGCCGCCATTTCCCTGTCCCCGACCTCGTCGAAGTCCCGCACGGCCTCCTCGCTGAAGCGAAGGGCATCTTCGAATCTGCATCGGCGCTCGGCTACCCGCGCCTTCATCCAGTATGCCATCCCGGTGATCCTGGTATCGCCCGCTACGGACGAAATCCGCGCAAGCTCGTCCGCGTGCGCGTCCAGGCTCTCGTAATCGCATAGGACCCATTCCAGTTCCATGGCCTTCCAGAGGGATTCCTTCTTCAGGGGCATGGAGGGTGCAACATCAGAAGCTCGCCGCCACATCGCGACCGCTCCATCGAGATTGTATCTCCTGGTCATCTGCTCGGCGGCGAGCCCGCACCAACGGGCGATCTCGGGTCCGGCCTTCGGCTCTTCTTTCTGTACCCAATCGTATAACCATACTAGATGGGCGGCGTCGGCGCGCGGCGCGTTCTCGAGAGCCCCGATGGCCCTCTTCGCGGCGCTCGCTCGCTCAGTGTCCTCCATTCCCGAGAGGAGTGATTCCGAGAGAGAGGCGCGAAGCCGCTTATCCGATGCGGTTATCGCACCGACCTTCCTGAGCGTTTCCTTGGCCATGGCCGCCCTCTGCGCCTTCATCCCGGTAAAGGCTGCGACCTCCTTCTCGTCCAGGGACGCCATGAACGCAGAGCCCCTGAGGAAGGCCATGCAATCCTCCCTCGTGCCTGGTTCCAAACCCCGGAGCGCCTCCAGAACGTCAAGCCCCGCAGGCTGGGCGAGCTTTGAAACGTCGCCCTTCTCGACTGCTGTCCTCAGCCGCCCCAGCGCGTCGTTGCCAACGCCCCACTCCCCTTCGGCGCTCAGGACGGCCACGACCCGCCTGCCTTCGATATTGCGCAGGATGTACGCCATCATCTGGAGCTCTTCGCCATCGGCGAGGTCGACATCCTCGATGACGAGGATCAGAGGAGCGTCGCGCGAAGATGAACGGACCAGCTCAAGTACATCATCGTGCATCTTGGCGACCATGAGGCGGAGATGCTCGAAGTCCCATTCGCCCTCGTACCTCCGCGATGAGATGAACGTCCTTGCGAGCACGTCCCCGATGTCCTGGAACTCGCTCACCTTCCCGGCCCACTTCTCCAGTGCGCCGGCGTGCCTGTGCTCGGCCATTTCCACGATGCGCATGGCGTCCATCTCGATGTCCGCATTGGCCTCCCCCGCTATCACGAGCGAGAGCGTGGCCCTGTCCGTTCCGTAGACAAGAATGGTGTAGCCGTGCATCTCGAACCTCTCGAACCCCTTCTCCTGCAGCGCGCCGCCCGTGTGCATTGAGATGGAATCCTTCACGAAATTCCGCACGGCCTCCATCATGCCCGAGGCTATGTCCGCGTCGAGCGCGGTGTCCGCCCTCTGCGCGCTTGCCAGGTTCATCCCGCCCTTCGCCGAAAGGAATGCGAGCTCGATCTTCGGCGGCTTCTCGAGCCTCGCGGCGTCCCCGAGGCCGGGCGGGAGGAGCTGTTCGATGATCGGGACGCCGCCGAGCCCCCCTCTGGCGCGCCATACGGCGACGCCCCGGCCGCTTGCCTCTGCCAGCGCCCTGTCCATGTCCAGGGAGGACGCCCACTTCTCCTTCTCGATTAGAATGAATCCCGACTTCCCGGAGCTTGCCGCCCTAAGCTTCTCATCGAGGGCTTCCCCCAATTCGCTGGCGAAACCGCTTGCCTTGTCCAATGCCGCCCCCGTGGGAGCTAAGGAGCGGGGCATATAAATACGATTCGCCCCGCAGGGCTTTGCCCCCGGGATCGGTTTGTCTTCATTATCGGAGCTGCCACACCGATGCCAGCATCCCTTTTATAGTAGTTCCCCTATTGTGCCGTTCGCCTTCGCCGACAGAGATGGAGGACAAGGATGTCGCGCATGCACTCGAAGAGGAAGGGCCAGTCCGGCTCCAGGCGCCCGCTGATAAGCGAGAGCCCGGCATGGATGCCGATGAAGGGGGACGAGGTAGAGGAGATGGTCGCAAAGCTCGCGACCGACGGTCTGAGGCCTGCAATGATCGGATTGACGCTCAGAGACCAGCACGGGATACCGGACGTCAAGCTGGCCACCGGCAAGACCATCACTAAGATTCTCAAGGAGCGCGGGGCGAAGCAGGATATCCCCGACGATCTGGCGAGCCTGATGAGGCGCGCCGTCTCGCTCTCCGGCCACACCCGCGAGAACCCCAAGGACAACCACAACCGCAGGGGGCTCCAGCTCATCGAGGCGAAGATTCTCAGGCTCGTCAAGTACTACAAGGACCGTGGGGTCCTCCCGGACACGTGGAAATACTCGCTCGAGACCGCCGAGCTGCTCGTAAGCAGGTAGGCGCATGAAGGGGAGCGGCGCGGACGCGCTTCTTGTCCCGGAAGGCCTGGACGACGCCCTCGGCAAAGCCATTGCAGCGCTATCCGGCAGCGAGGGCGCCGTCCGCATCGTCACGCACTATGATGCGGATGGCCTCAGCGCCGGCGGCGTGATGTGCCGCGCCCTTTTGCGCATCGGCAGGCCGTTCCACGTCCGCGTGACGCGCAAGCCCGAGCCGGCCTTCTTCGAGTCGCTGGCGGACGAGGATTACAGACTGAACATCTTCCTCGACTGCGGCAGCGGGCAGCTCGAGCTCGTCGAGAGACTGCGCGGGAACGCCATCGTCCTCGACCACCACAAGCCGGGCGCTCCACCGAAGCGCGCGATAGAGGTCAACCCCCACCGCTACGGAATTGATGGGGCAACCGAGCTTTCCGCTTCTACTCTGGCCTATCTCTTCGCGCGGAAGCTCGACCGCTGCAACGTCAACCTCTTTCCGTACGCCCTCGCGGGGGCGCTGGGCGACAGGCAGGACCTCGGCGGGCTGCGGGGCCTGAACAAGGGGCTCCTCGCGGAGGCTGAGAAGGCCGGCGTCGTCGAGCAGAAACGCGCCCTCAAGCTCGCCGAAGGCAAGGTGCGCGCGTCCATCTCCGATTCGATCAACCCCTATTTCAAGGGCCTCGGAGGGCGCGAGGATGCCGTGAAGTCCCTCCTATCCTCCATCGGCATATCGGCCGATGCAGATCTCTCCGCATTGACGCCGGACGAGCGGAGAGCGCTTACATCCATCCTCACCCTGCGGCTGCTCGAACACGGAGCCCCGCCTGAAAGTGTCGCGGAGCTCAATCCGATGAGGTACTGGAGCACGGAGCTGGAGATCTTTGTAGACAGGCTCTCGGGTATGATAAACGCCTGCGGGAGGATGGGGGACGAGGCAACGGGCCTGGCCGTGTGCCTCGGCGACGCATCGGCGGTCGAGGCGGCGAAAAAGCACAGGGAGGCCTACCTGGCGATGGTGCGCGAGGGGCTCGCCATGCTCGAGGGCGACGGCGCAAAGCAGATGGCCGGACTCCAGTACTTCTGGTGGGACAACCCGGCGATAACGGGCTCGATATGCGGGCTAGGCGTTCAATTCGTTTTAGACAAATCTAAACCCGTCTTCGGCCTGACCGAGGAGGGAGATAAAGTCTCGATTTCCGCGAGGGGCACGAGGGCGCTCGTCGCTGCAGGCCTGGACCTCTCCGCCGCGTGCAGGGAGGCCGCAGGCGCGGTCGGCGGGCGGGGCGGCGGGCACGACGTCGCGTCGGGCGCGACCGTCCCGAAAGGCAAAGCCGAGGAGTTCCTCGCCATCGCGGACGCTATCGTATCGAAGCATCTCGGGAGGATATCGAAAGGGCCATGATAGTCAAAACCCTGGACAAGTCGCAGGTCATCCTCCTGCGGGACATAGACCGCACCGAGACCGTGAAGGCCATGTACAGCTGCATCGGCGGCGAATTGGTCCGCGAGAGACGAGTGGTGGAAGTGCCTCCATGGACCCCGGAACAGTGCGACAGGCACATCGCGTGGCAGAACATGGAGATGGACAAGGGGGGCGCGCTCCTCGGGGCCTTCGAGGCCGACGAGCTCGCGGGGATACTCGTGCTGGGGAACAGGCCGGTGGGCGGCGACCCCAAGACGGCGCAGCTCGTCTTCCTGCACGTGACCGCCAAGCACCGGAGGAAAGGGGCGGGCACGATGCTGGTGAGGGAGGCGCGGAAGCTGGCGAAGATGCGCGGGAAGAAGCGCTTCTACATCTCGGCGACGCCGTCCGAGTCGGCCGTGTGCTTCTACACGAGCCAGGGGGCGCACCCCGCCGAGAAGCCCGACCCCGGCCTCTACGCCAAGGAGCCCGAGGACATCCACATGGTGCTGGAGCTGTGAACATGAAAGCGCTGGTTGTTTACTACACGAGGGACGGAAGGACGAAGAAAGTCGCGGAGAGCGTGGCGAAGGCCCTGGACTGTGACATCGAGGAGATAGTGGCCGGGAAGAGCTACAGAGGCATCATCGGCTGGCTCAGGGCCGGCAGGGGCGCGATGAAGAAGGTCACCATTGGAATAAATGAGCCAAAGCACGACCCGGCGCAGTACGACCTCGTCGTGATAGGCAGTCCCATCTGGGGGGGACTCATGTCGATACCGGTGAGGTCTTACGTCGAGAAGCACAAGGCGAAGTTCAAGGCCGTCGCCATATTCGTGAACCTGGGCGGAGACAATTCCGCGCCAGGGCTCAAGGAGATGGGAGATGCCTGCGGAAAAGCACCTCTGGCGACGATGGCTGTCTCGACCGTGGAAACAAAAAAAGGCCAGTTCTCCGGGAAGGTGGCGAAGTTTGTCGAGGAGATACTGAAGGGCTCTTACGCATAGGCAGATGGCCAGGTCGACCGCAGAGATATAGAAAATCTCCACAACGATAAGTTTGAGAAATTTTAACCTAAAATTATAACTAGTTACAAATAGAGATAATTATTTGAATCGAGTTGTCTATACCATTATCTGATAAAAATGTCACAGGATAAGAGTGAAGAAGATTGGAAGACTGTTTTAGACACAATCAAAAATATTCATCATTCCATAGAGCAAGAAATTACTAGGGCAAATACGCGGATTCTTGGACTGTTGGCTTGTATTATTTCAATGTTAGCATTAATATCAACTATAACATATTGGGCACTTGAACACGGGATAATTACTAATATTCTCGATTCATGGATATCTCTGATTGGTCTTTTTATTATGGGATTTTCAGTACTTTATTTTTTAGGGGGGGCGATAGCATCAGTTGTTGGAGCGATGCCCTCAGCCATTCTTGCGATTGGCCCAAATCCCGATGATATAGTAAATTTAAATTTACGATCCCCCTCTTTGATTAAAGAAATCATACAATCGTATCAACTTTCAATTAAAATTAATTTACTACAAAGTTTGAATGCTAGATATCACATAGACGAAGCAATTACAAGAATCATATGGTTTTTTCTAAGTTTATTGTTAGGAATATACTTGTACAAATTTCCGATAATAACTGCTAATGATGTATTTTCATCCATCATAATTATGATTTTCTTTTTTATAGCATATATAATTTGGAACCATTTTTATAAAATTAAACGAAAAACCATTGATAACGAAATGTTGCAGATTAGAAATCAATTGCGTATAATTGTACAAAAACAGCCATACTTAAAAAAGGATTTAAATAATATTATCCGTTACTTTGAACCCGTATCTATTAAGAAAATGCAAAGACTGTTGGCTTCTTTTAAAAGGGGGATAGTCGATGAAAAATTAGAGAACGATCAAACTAAGGTGCACACCATTGTTCTCAAAGATATGTTCCCGAGCCAGGGAAGCGACGACAATTTAGAAAAATAATACAGCAATTATCGCAGTTACGAGAAGTCCACTTTCGCCTATCTCCGGTCAACCCTTATAAAGTGTATGAAATACTATTTCGCATTGAGCGCTCGACAGAATATAGGGAAAAACGTGCCGCGCTTTTATCGGGAGCGCGGAGAACCCGGTAGCCTTGGCCTGAAAGCCGAAGACCACCTAGACTCCCGGTCTAAGATATACATGCGCGTCGCCCTTAATAAAATTGTCGGCGCCGGGGTAGCCAAGCCTGGAAAAGGCGAATGGCTGAAGACCATCTAGACGCCCGGTCTTCGCGGGTTCGAATCCCGTCCCCGACGGGCTTTTTCTCCTACCGCCACGTGACGTCCACCTGGTCGGTGCGGAAGCTCTGGTTGACGACGGTGTCCTCGATCCTCATCCGGACCCCCGACTCGTGCATCAGCAGCCCTGTGCATGCGATCATCGCGCCATTGTCGGCGCAGAGCGGCCCCGGCGGCACCCACATCGCCGCGCCGCGCTCGTCGCACATCGCCTTGACCATGCCCTGGAGGCGCTTGTTCTGCACGACGCCTCCGCCGAGCAGGACCTCGGGCTTGCCCACGTGCGCCATCGCGCGCTCCGTGACCTCCGTCAGCATGGCGAAGGCCGTCTCCTGGATGGTGAACGCCACGTCCTCGACGGGATGTTTTTTAACGAGCTCCAGCGCCGCCGTCAGCATCCCGGAGAAGGCGACGTCCATGCCCTTCACGGAGTAGGGCATGTCGAGGAGGTTTTTACCCTTGGACGCGAGAGCCTCCAGCTCCCTACCGCACGGGAACGAGAGCCCGAGCGCGCGCCCGAACTTGTCGAGCATGTTCCCCATGCCTATGTCCAGCGTCTCGCCGAAGACCCTGTACCTGCCGTTCGAGAACGCTATGACCTGCGTGTTCCCGCCGCTGGCGTACAGGAGCGCGGGGTCCCTGCAGCCGGTGACCGCGCGCCCTATCTCCAGGTGCGCGATGCAGTGGTTGACGCCGATGATCGGCAGGCTGCGGGACAGCGCGAGCGCCCGCGCGGCCGTCGCGGCCGTCCGGAGGCAGGGACCGAGCCCTGGCCCCTGGGAGAATGCCACGACGTCGACCTCGTTCCACGAAATCCCTGCCTTTTCCATGGCCTTCTGGACGAGCGGCGCGAGAGCGTCGACGTGGTGGTTGGCCGCCTCGCGCGGGTGTATGCCCCCCTTCGGCGGCACATAAGAAGACATCTCGTTGGAAAGGACGCCCCTTTCTTTCGAAAACACACCCACGCCGGCGGTGTGCGCCGTCCCCTCGATGCCGATCGCTATCATTTCCGCGCTGCCAGCTCCGCCATCCTGTTCTTGATGTCTATCGCGCTCTCGACGACTTCGCCATCGACCACCAGGATGGGCGTGTTCTTCCCGATGAGCTCGTAGTACGCCGCCTCGGCCGTCCCCTCGACGCTCTCCATGTCCAGGACGCGCAGCTCGAGGCCCTCCGGTATCTTCCCCTTGACGTAGTCGCACTTCTGGCAGTCCTTCTTTGTGAACAATATGATCTCGGGCATGGTTACCGGGGGGCAATCCCGCCCTGCGGATAAATTGGTTTCGGAAAGGCTAGATGGGATCGAAGAAATATGCCGAAAGATGTATATATTATCGACCTATCTCATAGTAAGTATAGAACAGCGTCGATGGAAAGGTTTAAGAACCTCGAATTTATACCCCTGTATATACCTGAGCGCGTAAAAGCGTGCAGGGATGCACTCCCATAAGGAGGATTCCGATATGGCAGAAGATGGACCAAAAGAGGTAAAAGTTGTAACCGCAGAGCCGGCGGCTTTCGGCCTTCTGGGCCTGGCAATCGTGACGCTGGTCGCCTGCGCAATAAAGATGGGATGGATCGCAGACAACACTACATACGCGGGGAACGACGCGGCGCTCTTCCTCGTGCCATGGGCGTTCTTCTTCGGCGCGACCGCCCAGTTCGTGACCGCACTGATGGAGTTCAGGCGCAACAACTCGTTCGGCGCGACCGCGTTCGGCGCGTACGGCATGTTCTGGTTCGCGCTCGGGCTCACCTACCTGTGGTCCTACCAGTACGGGCTGCCGCTTGCGACCTACGAGAAGCAGTTCATGTTCGCCTTCATAGGAATGCTGATATTCAACACCTACATGATGTACGGCTCGATGTCCCTGAACAAGGCGCTGTTCTTCGTCTTCTTCTTCATCGAGCTGTTCTTCATCGGGCTGATAGCCGCCACGTACTTCGGGATACCCGGATACTTCGCCGGCCTTGCGGAGCTCGGAGTCTCGATTGCGTCCTTCTAC
Organism: Methanobacteriota archaeon; assembly: GCA_016214785.1. Lineage (GTDB taxonomy): Archaea > Thermoplasmatota > Thermoplasmata > SG8-5 > JACRNV01 > JACRNV01. The sequence continues at coordinate 1,325 of JACRNV010000046.1, read as the reverse complement.
GCGTCGGCGGCGATAATCCTGAACAACATGGCCGGGTGCCAGGTCCTCCCGGTCGGCAAGCCGCTGATAAAGCTCGCGAAGGAGAAGGAGTGCGTCGCGCCGAAAGACGTGATCTGAGCGCGCAAGCCTGACCGAGCGTCAAACCCCTTCCCGTTCATCCTTTTCTTGCGATTATCGTGAGTACGTCCTGGTCTTTGAGCACGTGGCCGAGGCCGACGTTCTGCCCCGGGAACTTGGCGCTCTTCCCCCACACGTTGGCGAACCTGAACCTCGGCCTTATGTCCCTGTGAATGGTGTCGCAAATCATGCCCACCGTGGATCCCTCCTTGACGACCATCGGCTCCTTCATGTCCGCCTCCTTCCCCGGGGGCTTCATGTAGATGCTCATGAACTTCAACGAATTGTAAATCGCCGATTTCAGGGGCTCCAGTCCCTTTCTCTTCTCGGCGGAGATGGGGATTATCTTCCAGCCGCCGAGCCGCTTCTCGAGCCTGCGCAGGTACTCGGCGTTGACGAGGTCGGTCTTGTTCAGCACGACCAGCGCCGGCATGTAGATCCTGTTCCCAGAGAGATGGTCGATGAGCTGGTCGAGGGAGGCGTCCTCCCTGAGAACTACGTCGGCGCTCACGATGCCGTACTCGTTGAGCGTATCGACTATCTCCTCCTCGGCCAGCTTCGTCAGCTTCACCGTGGAGTTCACCACGATGCCGCCCCTGTCCTTCTTCGCCAGGAAGATCTCCGGCGGCTTCTGGTTCGGGCGTATCCCGGCGGCCATGACCTCGTCGACGAGCACCTGGAGGTTCGTCTCGAATACGTCAATCATCAGCAGAACGAGGTCGAGCGACCTCGCGACGGCCAGCACCTCGCGCCCTCTCCCTCGCCCGCGGGACGCACCCGCTATGAGCCCTGGCATGTCAAGCACCTGTATCTTCGCGCCCTTGTACTCCAGTATCCCGGGAACGACTTCGAGCGTGGTGAAATGATAGGCGGCGACGGCGCTCTCTGCATCGGTTATATTGTTGAGGAGCGTGCTCTTGCCGACGCTGGGGAAGCCAACGAGGCCGATGGTCGCGTTGCCGGACTTCTTGACCTGGTAGCCGCGCCCCCCGCCGCCACCGCTGCGCCTGAACTCGGCCTCGTCGCGCATCCTGGAGAGCTTGGCCTTGAGCCTGCCGATGTGCTGGTTCGTGGCCTTGTTGTGGGGCGTGCGCTGGAGCTCGTCCTCGATCTCCTTGATTTGTTCCTCGAGCGACATCTGGTGGGAGTATGCGCGCGCCGTTTAATTACTGTTTCCCTTCCCGTAAGAGGTCAGTCTTCTGAAGCTC
>JACRNV010000048.1 GCA_016214785.1 Methanobacteriota archaeon | reverse complement strand
CCACACCGAGAGCCGCAGACCGCTATTGACATGGCCAGCGACGGAAGAATCAGCTTCGGGGACTCCTCAAAGGTCTCTGAACGACTTCGCCAACTAACCTTTGAGGATACCCCACCATTTATGGTGGGGAGCACTCATTCCTCGTATTTAACAGGTGATGTAATCCTCACAACCCTTATCAACACCGTTCCCTTACGTCGCGCCATGACGCGCAAGGGCGAGCCGACCGAATGGGTAATCCCCTTCTTCCTCGGCGTCTTCGGCCTCTTCTGGTTCTTCTTCTCCCTCCTGCTGGCATTCCTCTCCAGCGACGACTGGCTCGGCGTCTACGCGCTCTGGATATGCGCCCCCGTCACCTCGGGGGCGAGCCTCGTCCTGATAGGTTACGGCCTCGCGATGCGCCGCAGGGCCCGGCGCCTCTCTGAAATCGCAACGATGCTCAGGGCGTACAGGCGCATCAAGATTTCCGACCTGGCAAGGAAGCTCGCTGTCACGGAATTCGAGGCCGAGCGCGTCATAGCCCGGTGCATCGAGCTCGGGATGGTCGAGGGGCACATTGACCGCACCACCGGAGAGTTCTTCACCCCCGAGTCGGTGGCGCAGGTCGTCAAGCTGTCGCCGTGCCCGTACTGCGGCTCGCCGGCGGACCAGCTCGTGCTATCCGGCGAGACGGCCAAGTGCCCGGCGTGCGGGGCGGTCTTCGACGCCGAGAGGAAGGTTGTGACGCAATGAAAAGGCCCATGGGCAGGGCGGCGGTCCTGAAGGCGGTCGTAGGTGCGATGTCGCCGTTGAAAAGCGCCCTCGCGGCCTGGGAGCAGGGCGCGGCGAGCTTCGGGCGCGTGGACGAGTGGTCGGACATTGACCTCTGCGTCATCGCCGGGGATAAAGGGGCGGAGCCCATCTTCAGAGCCGTGGAGAATGCGCTGGCCAAGGAATACGGCATCGCGCGCAAGTTCCGCCTCCCCGAGCCGACGTGGCACGGGCACTCTCAGTGCTTCTATGCCCTGAAGGGCGCGAGCCCCTTCCTGTTCGTGGACATGGCGGTGATGAAGCGCTCGCGCAAGGACCGGTTTCTGGAATACAGCATCCACGGCCCTCCCAAAGTCCTTTTCGACAAGCTGAGGCTCGTGCGCGACGACACCCCCAAGGTTCTAGACTTCGCGAAGAAGATAGAGGGACGCCTCCAGTTCCTTAAAAACACCTTCGAGATGTTCCAGGTCGAGGTCATGAAGGAGCTGAACAGGGGGAACGACATCGAGGCGCTGGCCTTCTACAACGGCATGACGCTGCGCCCGCTCGTCGAGGCCCTGCGCATAAAGCACTGCCCGTGGCGCTACAACTTTCACACGCGATACGTCTACTACGATTTGCCGAAACCAATAGTAAAACGCCTGCATGGCTTCGCCTATGTCGCGGACGCGAAGGCGCTGGGAAGGAAACGTGCGGAGGCCGAGAAATGGTTCTGGCAGGTTGTCAACGAGATAGACATGCGGGACGTGAAAAACCTCCTCTCGAAGACCGGCTACAAAAGGCAAAAATGAATTATCAAGTGGGAGCTAGAGATCGCCCAGGTCGGCGGCCACGATGCCGTCGATAATCTGGCGCAGGGGTGCCGTCAAGGGCCCCAGGATTGTGTATGTCGCAAGGGGATATCAACGTTGTTTTCGGGGCATGTTACTTTTCTATTCAGCGGAGGACGGCCCCCTTCCCCGTCCTTCCCGCACCCTGAATTGAGACATGTCAAGAATGGATGACAGCGCCTTTGCCAGTGCGCCCGTCGACCTTCGCCACGAGCGCCTTCTTCAGGCGCAAATGCGCCACGTACCTATTCTTCCTCGCCGCCGGCTGCTTCCCGAGCCAGCGCCAGTCCATGACGTCCTTCGTGCCGTACGGCACCGTGAAGTAGGGTATGCCCAGGGCCGTCAGGTTGTGGAAGAAGTGGGAGCCGTGCGACGGGTCTATGCGGAAGTCCTCGAGCGCGACCTCGACGATCGCCCGGGCCCACGATATCTGGTCCCAGCTGACGGGGATGCCGAGCCACCTGTCGCGCGTGCCCCATCGCCCCGGGCCCACGAGCAGGTACGGTCTCCCGATGGCGCGGTTGAGATCCCCTATCTCGTCGGCCGTCTCGCGCGTCCTCGCCGGGTCGAACGTCTCTGGCGGGACGAAGACGACGTCGTAAATGCCCTCCACCATGCCGTTGCCCAGCGCCTTGTCGGTGTAGACGAGCGCGCCCTTCCTCTCGCCGTCGCTGACGGCCACCTGCCTGCGCTCGCGCAGGGCGACGAGCGGCCTTATCTGCAGGATGTGGAACTCGGGCCTCCCGCCGTAGCCGTGCTCGACGGCGAACTCCAGCTCCACGGGCCGCCCGACGCTCCGCTGGCCGAGGGAAAGGAGCTCGCGCAGTATCTCCGGCAGCGGCATGTGCCCGTACTTCAGGACGCCGGCGAAGGTCACGACCTTGGGGCCTTCGTCCAGGCCGTCGCGGAGCCGGCCGTCGTTCCTGTCGTAGGTGCTCACGATCTGTTCCAGGGTGCCGTCCCCCTCTGCGTCCGAGAGGTCGAGCGAGAGAAGGGTCACGTCCTCGCCCTCGGAGAGGTCGAACGACTTCTTCCCGGCATCGAGGGCGTAGAACCTGTTCTGCGAGTTCTTCAGCATCTCCTCCGCGGACGAGGAGCCGAGCACGATGTCCGGGCGAGCCGGCGAGAAGCTCAGCGCCTTCCCCCCCTCGACGACGGTCTTGCCGAGGCCCAGGGCCACGGTGGCGACGCCGTCCTCGCGCCTCAGCGGGGCGATGGGGTAGAAGTTGTGCGACTGCGCCACCCCCGAGAAGAGGGGGTAGAACCTGCCGTTCCTATCGCGTCCCACGAGCTTCTGGACGACCACGGCCATCTTCTCCTCGTCCACCTTCTGCACCGTGGTCTGGATGTACGCCCTGGCGGCCTTGAAGAAGGCTGAGGCGTACACGAGCTGTACCGCCTGGCAGAGCTGCGCCAGGCGGACGCCAGCGCGCGCGTGGGCGTTGGGCAGAAGGTAGGTGGAGTAGATCCCAGCGAAGGGCTGGTTCTGGGAGTCCTCGAGGAGGCTGGAGGAGCGCACGGCTATCGGCACCCGGGTGTGCGCCAGGTACCGCTGGAGCGCGCGCCTCAGGTCCCTGGACAGGTCGGCGGCCAGGAAGCGCCTGGCAATCTCCGCGTCCGAGAGGCCCTTCTTGGAGATGCCAGCGAGGTCGTTGTCGGCAAGGAACCGGTCGAACTCCTCCGTGCCTATCGCGAGGCTGTCGGGAACGCGCACTCGGACGCCGGCGATCGTGTGCGTGCCCGTCATCTGCAGTAGCGCCGAGAGGAAGGCGATGCCCCTCCCCTTCCCCCCGAGGGAGCCGCCGCCGAACCTTGTGAAGGACTCGTCGAACTCGAAGGTCTGCTGAGGGAAGTCGGTGATGATGCCGAGCTGCCTCTCGCGCATGGACTCCCTGATGGCGTCGAAGAGGTATCCCCTTATCTCCTCGTCGCTCTTGAAGTCCGACACCTTCTTCGGCCTGAGCCTCCGGGCCAGGGCTATCTCGCCGCGCGCCAGCAGCCAGTTGGAGAACTGGTTCGCCTCGCCGTGGAGGCGTATCGACTCGGCCGGCACCTTGGGCAGGAGCTCGCAGAACTCCCTAATGTCCCTCGCCCTGCCCGCGACCTTTCCTTTGGGCGTCCGGAAGACGAAGTCGCCGAAGCCGAGGCGCTGCGCGAAGAACCCGCGCAGGTCCTGCAGGAGAGTGATGGAGTTCTTGTCGAGGAAAGGCAGGCCGAGCGCCGCCGCGCGCCTGGCGTGCTCGGGCTTGGACGACTGCACGAGAACTGGCGTGTCCCTGTCGACGGACTCCACGAACTGAAAGCCCGCGAGGCCCTCGTGCCTCCCCTCGCGGGGGTAGCTCACGTCGGTGATGATGCCGAGGATGCTCTCCCTGTACCTCAGGTAGAGGTGCATGGCCTCGTCGTAGGTCTCCGCCAGCAGGATGCGCGGGCGCGTCCTGCGCCTGAGGTGCCGCTCCGTCTCGTTCAGCCCCTCCGATATGAGGGCGTTCGTCTGCTCCATCACCTCGGTGTAGATGAGGGAGAGGAACATCGAGTAGTATCGCGCGGAGTTCTCGATGACGAGTATGACCTTGACCAGCCCCTTCTCCGTATCGTGCTCGACGTTCACCGCGTCCTCGAAGTACTTGGTTATCGCAAGGAACAGCGTGGTGTCCCCGTTCCAGAAGAACACCTTGTCGACGCCCGGGAAGGTCTTCTCATGGTACTTTGGCAGGTCCTCCAGGTCCGTGACCAGCAGGACGACGGGCACGCCAGGCTGCCGTTCCTTGGCCTTCCTGCCGAACTCGAAGGGGTCCATGTCCCCGAGGCGGGTCATGGTGATGACGAGGTCGTAGCGCATCTCCTTCAGCTCGTCGAGCGCCTCGCCTCCGGACGACACGCGCATCACGCGTGGCGGGGACGACAGCGCGAGGTCCCTGTACTTGCCGGACAGCTGCTCGGATATGAGCCCGTCCTCCTCGAGGATGAAGGCGTCGTAGAGGCTCGAGACGAGGAGGATGTCGCTGACGTGGAACTTCATCAGGTCGTAGTAGTCGCGGTAGCCAGGCTCGAAGTCGCCGTTCGGATCGGCCCGCCTTTCATGGCCCGCGTCGTCCCTCTTCATACGGCTGACTATTGGGGTGAAGATATAAATGCTTTCGCGGCAGGGGCTTTCGGGCCCCTGCCGTGGTTCCGGTTTTGCGCTCGCTCAGCCCTTCAGCTTCTTGACGTTCGCCTCGTAGAGCTCCTTGGAAATCTTGCCCTCCTCGAAGGCCTTCTTCAGCCGGGCTATCTTCTCCTCGCTGCCCATCTGGCCCGGAGGCGTGGCCGGCTGCGCGGGCTTCGCTGCCGGCGCGGGTGCCGTAGGCTTGGCCGGTGCCGCGGGGATTGGCTGCGGAGCGGGCTTCGCCGGGCCCGCCGTCTTCTCGCCGAAGCTGGCCTGCTGCGTCTGCTTGCCTGCCGGCGCCGCGGGCTTAGGCTCCGCCTTGGGGATGGCCTCGTCCTTGGGTATGGGTGGCTTGTCGCCGTGGTCCTTGACGGGCAGAGGCGCCTCCGCTGGCTCGGCCGGGGCGGGCGCCGCTCCCTTTCCGGTCGGAGGCTCGGGGGCGGTATCCCCCCCCATCCCGAAGCGCTTCCCGGCGCTCGCTCTCTGGGGCTCGGTGGGCTTGTCCCCCTTCTCGAAGGGCACTGCGGCCTCCTCCTTCGGGGCTATCTCCTCGGCCACTGGCGGCTCTTCCGGCTTCGGCTCTTCGCCCGGCGGCGAGGGCTCCTGCGGCACGCCCTCCGCTGGCGGCGCCTCCTCGGCCGGCACTCCTTCCGCCGGGACCGCCTGTTCCGCCTCGACCTCGGCCAGCGCCGCCTCCGGCGTGGGCTTGGGCCGCATGGCCATCGCGAGCGCGATGCCCACTATGAGGCCAATCACGAGGAGCGCCATCATCAGCCCGATGGCCGCGTAGTTCACGCCCCTCGAGGGCTCGTAGCTCGTCGTTATGCGCTGCTCGGCCACGTTCCCGGCGCGGTCCTTGCTCTCGATGACCACGACGTTCGGCCCGTAGCTGAGCGCAACGTCCATGGCGAACCCTCCGTCGGCGCGCGTCGAGACGTGCTTGCCGTTGATGGAGACGACGGCGCCGGGCTCCGAGATGCCGCTTACGTTGAGCGTCTGCGAGTCGACCTTGGGGCCCACGGGGTTGATGGATATGGCCGGCGGGGCGGTGTCGCGCGTGACGTTGCGCCAGGCGCGCGCCGCGTTGCCCGCGGCGTCGGTGAAGACGAGCTCGAAGGCGTTGACGCCCTCGCGCAGGGTCTGCCTCGACCTGAACGTCCTGTCGCTCATCACCGGCACGTCGAGGCCGTTCACCGCGAGCGAACCGGCCTTGTTGAGCTTGCCGACGAGGACCGTGGCGTCCGCGTTCGTGACCGTGCCGCCCTCGATGGCCAGATCCGAGATGAGCGCCTCTTCCTGGTCGAGGTTGATGGTCCGTGTGACGCCCGCAACGTGGCCTGCGGCATCGGTCGCCGTGCACCTGATCTCGTTGAACCCCGGAGAGAGGTCGATCCTGGCTGTGAAGTCCCCGTTCTGCTGAACGTCCGTAAGAAGCTTCGACGCGCCGAGGTATACCTGGAAGTCCGTCCCGGCCTCGACATTGCCTCTCAGGGTGTATACATTCTGCGAGGTGTACGTGACGTCGCCCGGAGGCTCCGTCACGCTCAGCGATGGCCAGACCGTGTCAACGGTGAACGTCCATTCCGCAACCGCCTCGTTGCCTGCCAGGTCCCTCGCGGTCGCGCGTATCGTGTGGGCGCCCTCGGAGAGCGGCATCGACGATTCGTAGGTTACAACGCCGTTCCAGTAGCCGTCGATGTCGTTCTGTTTGGAGAGCGGCACGCTAATTTTCGAGTATCTCGTGACATCGACGCCGTCGATGAACATGATCGGCGAGGACTTGTCCATCTGGCCTTTCTCGCTGTCGCTGAACGTTGCCGAAATGGTGGGCGTTACCGTTGAGACGACAGATGCGGGGGCCGGCACATTGCCAGCCACGAGCGGCGCCGTCTTGTCGTATCTGAGCGTCACCGGTATCAGCAGGAACATCGGCGCGTCCGTCGGGCCCAGGTACAGCGCTCCGAGCAGGTCCCCCTCCTTGGTGTCTCCGTTGAGGGTCCAGCTTATGTCGAGGCCGTTGGTGGAGTACGAAGGCAGCGTGTCGTTCTTCATCCCCGACACCTTGAAGCCCTCGCCCTGCACAACCGTAATGGCGAGCTTGAAGGTGCCCATGCCTCCCGGGACATCGAACCCGAGGACCTTGATTATGTATGTCCCCGGCGCGGGCTTCACGAGCTTGACCTGCTCGTCCGCGTCCATGTCGGCGTCGTAGGCGATGAACTCGCCCTCCTGCGCCGCGCCGTCGATGGGGTTCCCGTCCTTCCCGTCCAGGAAGACGCCCAGGTCCAGGTCGGGGCAATCCTCGCTCGTGATGTGTGCGTTGAACACGAGCGCGGACTTGTCGACGTTGAGCGTCCTCGTGAAGCTCCCCTTGGACAGCCACATCTGGAAGCTCTCTGTCGGGTCCCACGTCTCCCAGGGGTCTTGCAGTATCGTCTCGTTGGTCTCGCTGGGAGCCGACGGTCCGGCCGCGAGACCGGTTATGCCGTTCAGTGGGATCGAGGCCTGCATGGATATGGAGTCCATCCCAGTGAGGCTGTTTGTGTAAATCTTCAGATCCTTGTCCGAAATCGAGACGACCCCGACGCTTCCCTGTATGTCCTCACCGATCGACTTCCCGGACAGCATCGGCGTCCTCAGTCCTATGATGTTTAGGCCCGAGCTGATGGGCAGCGCGGCCACTTCCCTCGGGCCGCCGGTCGTCGTGAAGAAGGCCGTCGTCTCCATGCTGCTCCCCTTTTGGGAGAGCGCGTATGGCCCGTACCTGTCGGTCGGGTAGCTCCCGCCGCCATTGGGCACGCTCTGCATGGCTGACTTCCCGAAGACGTACGTGTCGATGTCGCTGGGCGTATTGACCGCGTTGTAAATGATGTAGTCGATATTGCTGACGAGCAATGTCCATATTCCTCCGTGCTCTATCTGAAGGGTCATATTTACGATCGGTGCGTTCTTTACCTTCACTAGGTATTCCCAGCCTTGTGCATTGCCTAGGACGAGCTCATTCACGCCCGTCGAATAGTTGTAGAAAGCCCAGAGTTTGTCGCCGGCTGCGAGCGGGTGTGCGAGCGTAATTGCTCCGGTTACACTGTTTAGTGAGTAGTCTGTAGTGTTCACGAGCAGAGTCCATGCGCCTCCGTGCTCTATCTGAAGTGTCGTATTGACAACTGGTGAGTGATTCAATGTCGCTGTGGTTTCCCCACCCAGGGCGTTGCTGATGGCGAGCTCATTTACGCTCGTCGAGTAGTTGTAGTATGCCCAGAGGTTGTCGCCGGCTGCGAGTGGCGGCCAGAAGGATACATATCCGGTAAAGCCAGCGCTCTGCCACCTCAGGTCCACGAGGAAGCTGTAGAGGTTTGTCTTGAACATGCCCTGCTCGGGCACGACCACGTAGTAGAACCTCCAGTCCGCCCCGCCTCTGCTCCCGGTGAACCCTGTGTTGGCCCGCGAGTTGTTGTACAAGTCCTGCGTGTAGTTGTTCGGCCCTCCGAAGTTGAAGGAGATGTTGTTCGAGGCGACGTTGACGAGCACCGGTATCGTGGTCGTCAGCGAGTAGGTGTATGTAAGGCGGGCAACCTGTCCGGGGTGCAGGGGGTTGACGAAGTAGACAATGCCGTGGTACGGGTCGAAGGTGTAGTCCATCCCCTCGATGGCCGGGACGCCATCGACGGTGACCTGCCAAGCATCGAACGTGGTGTTCGTGACGGAAAGGACGGCGCTCGTGACGGGTAGGTAGTACGAGTAGTTGATGGAGAGCACCCAGTCCGGCGGCAGGTCGTGCAGGAATTTCACGGTCGCGTTGGCGTACAGCACGGACTCGGTCGGAATCAGCTCGAAATCGACCCCTTCAGTGAGCGGCGCAGTGCCGTTGTTGCTGATGACCCATGAGCCGCCAATCAGGTAGCTGTTGGGTAGCTCGAAGATGGTATTTGCCTTCACGATGTTGTAATAGCTGTACTCGGCTCTAAGGAGTTCGTTGGGCCAAATTGGGGGGTTGAAGGTGATGCTAGTGAAGCCCTGATCGTCCGTGCGCGAGTAGTCCGTGAAGAGGGAGTAGTTGTAATAGGCGTGAATGAAGTTGCCCGCCCACATGGGCGTCGAGTTCGTCCAGAACTCGCCTGAATCGAGGGCTATCCCGTAATCGACACCCTGGACCAGCACTGACCATTCCCCGGTCGCATTTCTGAGATAGAGCCTGCAGTTGGATATCGTCCCGTTGCCGAGCGTGAAGGGCCCCGTCTCGCCGCCTAACGCCGGGCCGAAGGCCGTCGCGTTCGTCACAGCAGGGTTGTCCCTCCATATTTTGAGGTTTGTCACGTTCCGGTGCGGCAGCATGAATTTGGTTGTCTCGTTGTAGAATGAATAATCGATGCTGACCACCCAGTTGGGTGGGAGGAGGTAGCGGAAGGTCACTTTTCCTGTTATTGGGTTGAGCGAGTAGTCAGAGTGGTTGTAGTATGCGAAGATGCGGTCGCCGGTTTTAAGTCCCAGCATAATACTATAATTATAGAACGAGTAGAGCATCTCCCCCCCAGTGAGCGTTCCTAGGAGCGTCACATTGCCGCTCGTGTTGTTCAAAGAGTAATCCACACCTTCATTAAGCTTATTCCAAGAACCGGCATCATCCTTGTATATAGTGCAGTTTATTATATCCCCGCTGGCAAGATAGAAGTACCCAGTATCGCCGGGCACCGCAGGCCCGTAGGCCGATGCATTCATAACGGATACATTGACCCCATTCGTTAGGACGCTCCATGTCCCTGTTGCGTTCCTGAGGTATAGAGTAGCGGTATCTATTATCGGCACGTTTCCGAATTGCCACGGCCCAGTCTCCCCGCCTGTGGCCGGCCCGAAGACCGATTCGTTCTTGACCGCGAGCATCTCGTGCAGCGCCCACGCGGTGTTGTTGACGACCGACTGCGAGCCCGGCAGCACGTATGTGCCGGACGACGTGCCCGTCCCGTGCGGCAGGTAATCGCTCTCGTAGTATGGATACCAGTTGAACGTCCCGGTAATCGTCACGTTCGGCGGCAGCGGGTTGTAGGCGCCCAGGAACTCTATCAGGGCGAAAGTGGAGTCGATGTTGTAATTGACAGGGTTGAACAAAGAACCGTTCAGGTTAATTGTCGGGGTCCCGTCTATGATTGACCTCTTCCCGCCGCTCCAGTTGGCGTCGGTCGCCCCCATCGGATACTGGGTCAGCAATTGGTAGTAAGAATAAGAGATCGAGTAGGAGTTGTTCGGCCCGAGAGGTGAGAGGAGGTGGACCGTCCCCGTTCTGGGGTTGACGTAGTAGCTGGCCGGGTCCGCGGGGGTCCCGTTCTTCTTGAGGACCGCGTCGATTATCATGCAGCGGTCCCACTTCCAGCCGGTGATGCCGGATGCGTTGTTGCCGACGCTCAGCTGCAGGTCCTTCATGAATGGTGTGAAGTATGTGTAATCAACGTTTATAACATGGTCGAACGTGGCAGGGCTCGAGAAGGTGACGTTGCCAGTTGTCGTGTTGAACAGGAATTTGTCGTGGTAGGTGTAATCGGCTGAGATTATGTCGCCGGGGTTCAACAGTTGCGTGTATGTGTAGTTGTAGAAAGCGTATATCATGTCGCCCGGATTGAACATGCCCAGGAATTCTAACGTTCCCTTATCTGGGTCTAACGAGTACTCCGAGCCATCTGTTAGCAGAGTCCACGTGCCGCCATTCTCCGAATAGATGGTACAGTTGATGATGCCGCGGTTCCCCATACCTATCTTACCAGTCTCTCCACCTAAGGCAGGCCCATAAACTAATTTGCCCGCCGCGGACGCAGAGGCCGAGAAGTTGTACCATGCCCATATGGTGTCCCCGACTTTCACGCCTTTCTGTAGAGTCACAATTCCGTAGCCGCTGTCAACGATGTACTCAGCCGGGAATGACATTTCCCTCCACGAGCCATCCGAGACGGAAACAACATATAGGGTGAGGTTTTTTAGGGAGGCATCCAGGTAAAAAGTGTTTTCTACCTGCGCCCATGGCAGCACTGTCACATTCTCGTAGGTTGTAGTGTAGTTGTAGTAGCCAATCAACGAATCCCCTGCATGAAGCGGAAGGTACAGAGATGTAGAATAGTTATAGTATGCATAAAGCGAGTCGCCGGTTATCAATGCATCCAGCAGGGTAATCTGTCCTGTCGCTAGGTCGATTGTGTACGTTACTGGGTCTACGTAAAACCACCTGTTGGCAATATCTCTGATGTATAGCGAGCAATTATTGATATCGTCGTTGGCAAGGGCGAATGGGCCGACTTCGCCGCCGAGAGCGCCTGCGAGGACGGTCTCGTTCGTCACCTCGGCCCATGTCGGAGTCAGCGTCAGCTCTCCGCTGCTGGCATTGATTACATAGTCAACCGCATCCTGCTGAAGGTACATGTTGCTGATGCTGTCCTGGACATAGAATGTGTAGTTGACTATGTTTCCAACGCCCAGCGAGAATGGCCCGACCTCTGACAGGCCGCCAGTTCCCGTCGCAGGCCCGTATATGGTCGAGCCTGCAGTTATACTCGGTGTGATGTTGTAGTATGCATAGACGATATCTCCGACATTCAATGTACCGAGTAGCGTATAATCTCCAGTTCCGTAGTTCAGCGTGTAGTCAGTGCTCTCTACCAATTGTCTCCATGTGCCGTCGTTTTCTGCGAAGAATGTGAGGTTGTATATGTTGGGGAAGAGGTATCCCGATACCAGGTCGGTTGGGCCAGTGACTGTGTGGGCGGATCTGTTTTCGACCTTTTTAATCACATTCATCTTCAAGGTCATCTGACCTTTCTCCGCATTAATAGTGTAGTTCACTCCTTCAGTCATGGCGACGCCATTCTTCCTGATTGTGTAGGAAGAGATGAGGCCGTGGCTCATGTTAAGGGGTAGGATCAAATTGTCCTCGGGGTCGCCCACGCTCACCTTGGCCCCAAGGTCGAACTTGGGGTAATAGTAAGAGTAGTTCACTGAAACGTAATTGGACGTGTAGTCAGTAGGGAAGAATAGTTCTCCGGTCTCGACTTCTGCGAGTATCTCCATGTCTGAAATCGATGTGGTGAAACCGATATTCTTGACGAGTGGATTGCCGTCGACGCTGACCTCAATGTCCGTTATATACACCGCCCGCCCCTCGTCAATGTAGTTGTGCACTACCTTAGTTGTCCATTTCGTTTTGTAGGGGGTTACTATGACCCTCTCGCCGTAAACCCTGTGCTTGACGACGTTTATTACTTCCTCGCCAACCACAGGTTGCATCTGGTCCGTGACTATAGCTCCATTGTCTGAAACCGTGTAGAGGCCCTCGCCTATCTGCCCGTTGAAGGTCCTGAATGCAAGGTCGTATGTAGCGTTGCCCCACCAAGAGCCGTTGGCTGAAACGTAGCAGTTCATGAGATAGACCGCCGGCGAGTTGAAGACGCCTATGCTGTAGTCGGGCTCCGCGCCCGGCGAGTTTCTGACGAGAATGGAGTGCTCTTGCGAGAGGTTCAGCTTGACCTCGCTTGGGAAGACAATCCTGTTCCATCCCTGCTTGACGTCGTTGTCGAAGATGGTGCCCTTGGCCAGCGTCTCGTACACAACGCCCCAGCGGGAGACGAACCTCGTCGGGTCGGTGTTTGTAGTGTAGCCGGTCGCGTTGAGCAGCAGTACCTCAATCTTGGCCGTAGATACGAAGACCTTGGAATCCACCCAGAGATCGAAGCCGAGCATCGTTGCCTTCGTGGGCGCTATCCCCTGCCATATGTAGGGGTCGGTGGTCGGCCCGTCCATAGAGTCCTGCCATATGTCGCGCCCGTAGCTGAGCCTCTGCGCGATGTCTTCGGGGAAGTAGAACCTGTAATCCGCCGTGACGAGGACGTTCGGGCCGAACGGCTCGGTGAAGGTAACGGTCCTCGCTTCGTAATCGACTGTGAAATCCGTGGTCGGGATCGGCACCACCCCCTTGTAGAGCGCGAGGCTGCCGGGGACAATCTTGCCAGATGTGTTGCTCAGGCAGTCCAGGGCTGCCGTGTCGAGGGGCTCGTAGTACTGGTAGTCGGCCGTCAAATACCACATGTTGCTCGGCGTCGCGAACCCGATGACGCCAGTCTTCGCATCGAACCTGTACTGGTGGTGGTAAATGTACGTGGCCGTGACGGGAACTCCCGCGGTCCCCACGTAGAGGCTGAGCACCTGTATCTCACCGGTGTTGAGGTCGATTGTGTAGTTCACGCCTTCTGTCAGCAAAGCGCCGTTCGCGAAAATCATGACGCCGGGGTCCAGCGGGCGGTCCGTTATCTGCAATGGCCCGCCATTCGTGTAGGATGCGTTGAGGGATACATTGGTTCTCGAACCCGGCGAGTCCGTCCAGATGGTCCCGTTCTTGTAAAGTGTCAAGCTCCCCTCGACCACGTCCTCGCCGCTGCCGCCGTGGGCGAGCGTGACGCCGGACACGGTCCCGACGGCGTCGCTAAGGTACTCGTCGATGACCTGCTTGGGTATGCCTGTGGTTCCGAGGGCCTGTCCTGTGACCTGGAAGGACGTCGTGTTCACTACTGTCTCGTTCACGCGTTTGGAGGTGGTGACTGCCAGCGACTCGTTGGCCGGTGTGGTCGTCGAATCGATGATGTAGCTGTTTGTTTTCGAGCGGATGCGTGTATCTGCTACGGTGTAATTCACCACGTTGTTCAGCGTGGTGTCGGACATGGAGACGTTGGAGCTGGAAGTATTAGTGCTGACCATGTAACTGTCGTTCACAGTTGTGATTGTCGATGACGCGGCAATCTCGTTCACCGCCTGGCGTTTTTCATCTATGTATATCCCGCCTTCGTATGCGCCGACCGGCGCATCCGAGGGCACGCTCATCGTTGCGGTTAGGTCCATGCCACCCGCGGGGAGGGTGTTGCCCGATGCCCAGTTGAGCGTGAGCCAGTTCCAGTCGACCTTGTTGTAGAGGTCGACGGTCACATTCCACACGATGTTGGAGGCATTGGCGTCGTAGCCGCCGACCATGGCGTACCTGATGAAGATGGCGAGCCCTGAGTGTGTCCTGTAGTACGGGCGGCCGACCCTGGAGTCGATGACGTTCGCGCTTGGAGTGTTGATGGTCATCCTGTTCATCTCGGCGTACGCGCCGTCCTTGGTGTCGACCTTGAAGTTCTGGTTGGAGTCGGTCCAGTCGTAGACGTCGAGCCAGTAGGTGTAATCGCCCTCGCCAATCCTGCCGTCGCCGTTGGCGTCGAGCATGCCGAGGTCCGCCGAGATGGTAATCTTCGCCATGTCCGCGCTCGTCCACAGCGCCTCGTTGCCTTCGGCGATCTTGTCGAGCCTCTTCTCCTCCGTGTTGTACTGGTACACCGCGTGCGGATAGGCGCCGTTCCTCCCCGGGTTGGTGATGATGCCCCAGAACTGCTCGTTGCCGGCCTTCACGTCCCACTGGAAGTTGATGGTGCCGTTCTTCTTGTATATCGAGTCCTGGATGGAGACGTTGGTCGCCACGCCCGCGTGGTTGTTCACGCGGATGGTCGTGCTGTCGTTCTTCCCGGGGAACATCAGCCGCGCGAAGGCCTCGTACTTGACGCCCTCGAAGTCGCCTGGCACCCAGAAGGGGGTGTCGGTGCTGATGCCCTTCGTCTCGCTCGCGGCGTCGACGGCCCTCTCGGCGTTGACGAAGCCCGCGCCCTGCAGCAGCACGTCGTAGCGCAGGTCGTCGCACGAGGACATCAGCAGGCGCCTGGCGTTGTCCGCGTCGGGGTAGGCGTTGTTGAAGCTGTAGGTGGCGTTAATCCATGTTCCGGCCGTGATGTTCGACTTGAGCGCGAGGGTCCCGTTCGCGAGGTCGAGCGTGTAGTCAGTCGTTGCGGCCAGCTCGGTCCCGTCCCTGTAAATCTTGAAGGACGCGGGGACGATCGGCGTGTACCCGAGCATCATAACTGTCGCCGAGCTCATGTTGAGCGTGGCGTGGAGCACTACCTCGTTCCTGACCTTGTGCGTCGCCCCCTTGTACGCCTGGTACATGAGCGCCAGGGCGCCTGCCGTCATCGGGCAGGACAGCGATGTGCCCGACCATATCTCGGTCGAGACCGTCCCGTCCGGGACCGGGGCCTCGTTCAACGGAAGGGCTCCGAAGGCCTGCCTGCCGTTCGCGACGCAGTCCGGCTCCGGATACCCCAGCGCGCTCGGCCCGTTGCTCGAGAACGGCGTGACATCGCCGTAGGCGAAGTTCGCCCCGCCCTCGAGGCCGGCCGGCTTCCTGTTGGAGAAGTCGTTGGTCGCGCCGACGCAGATGACTCCAGGAGCGGACGACGGCGCATGCACGGAACCGTAGCCATTGCCGTCGTTCCCGGCGGAGAACGTGAAGAGCGTCCTGCCCTCCGCGTATACGTTGGTGACCCAGTCGACGAACTTGGACATGCTGTCCCAGCCGTCGCTGTTGGTGCCGGAGAACCCGAAGCTGTTGCTGGCGATCTGAGCTTGGTCATCGGCTGTCTTGACGTTGCCGTCGTAGCCCTCTACCGCGAAGAGCCAGCTGTCGAAGAAATTGCCGTTGTAGGTGTTGGTCACCGAGATTATCTTCGCGTGCGGCGCCATCCCGACAACTTGCGGGGTGTCCACCCTTGCACCCGTATACTGGTCCTGGATGACCGTCTTGCCCTGACCCACCACCGAGGACGCGCATAGCGTCCCGTGCGACTCGCCTTTGCCGAACTCGCCGGTCATGGCGACGACCGTCCCATTCTTCGGAATGTACGGCGCCATCTCTGTCCAGTTGTTGGCGTCCTTCACGAGGCCATAGCGCTCAAGGTAGTTGGCGACGTATGGTATCGAGTGCCTCCCGTCGGCGATGAAGTATATCATTCCTCCGGATATATCGGGCACGCCATCGCCCCAGTTGTAACTACTGTAGTTCGCATCATCGGTCGCGGCGTTGTAGCAGTCGAAATAGGATATCTCGTCCCCGCGGAAGCAGGGCTTCTCCTCGCTGAAGTTCTTATTGTTGTTCAGGTCAATGTAAACCCGGTCGTAAACGCCGGCGGTCACGGAGTCGCACACGGCGACCCTGGTCAGCGGGCGGTTCTGGTCTGGATGGTAGCCGAACAGCGGCTTGCTCTTGTAGAACGCCGGCGGGACGTAGTACTGCATCGTCACGTTGTACCTCTTTTTCGCGCCGCTCGGGTACTCGTAGAACCGCTCGAAGAAGCCGAAGCCGACGGTGACGAACGCCGTCAATGTCGTGCTGTTGGCGCCCCAGTCGTTCTGTCGGAGGGCAGCGCTCGGGTCAAAACATGTCGAGTCCTGCGCCCTTGAGTTGTTGTTCCCGGCAGTGAATGCGATGACGGATATGTTGGATGTGTTGCCGAGAGTCTTCCTCGGTATCCCCATCTCGACAAACCCTTTCCATTCCGTCTCTATCGCCGAGTAAGCGTATCCGCTGTATCCGAAGGTCCCGTTGATGACGGTCGTGTCGTTGAGGGGCAGGTCGGTCCAGGTCTGGAGCGTGTTGTTCCACGAATAGATGGTCACGATGTCGAACTTGTCCTCTCCCTCCTTCGCATACACGCCGTCCACGGGGACCGGGTCCCATGTGATGCCCCTATGACGCAGGTAGATGGCGTACTCGGGGAGGTGCGTGGCCTTCGCCGGGTCGATCGCGGTGCCGTTCCATCCCGTGGCATTGACGTATTTGCCGGTGGGGTCGGTCTTGGCGCCCGAGTTCACCGCCTGGTCTGTGTCGATGTAAACGCCGTACACCACGTCGGACGTGTTGGAGTACGTGTCGAACCCGAGGTACCAGTTCTCCTTGTCCTGGGTGACGTAGAGGTTCTTGAGCTCGAAGTCGTTCTTCCTGTCGCCGACCTTGGGCAGTTCGTCGTTGGCGCCGTCGAACAACGGGTCTATGCCGACGAGCTCGTCGGGCCAGAAGTCGTATGTCCCGTCGACCTTTATCGGGTGCGTGACGTCCGGGTTGTCGTCGGATGTATTCACGTACCATGTCGCGTCGAAGGATTTGTTGTCCTTGACCGCGCTGACGTAGGCCGGCATCGACGCCGGGTCGAACACTATCGGCCAGCCATATGATGGAGACAGGCATTGGTACGTGGCCTTTACCACGTTAGCATATCCCAGTGGGGGATTGAAAAGCACAGTGCCGTTATTAAGGAAAAGCTGGAATGAAGACGAGCTCATTAAAGAGTCGTTGAGGTACAGCGTTGGGGTCCCTGGAAGTATGTTCGTATTCCACAGTGTGGCATTGTTCTGCAGGTCGATTGCGTTCGCAACGACAGTCTCATTGACGATGCTCCAAGTCGTGTTGTCCCTCGCCTGCGTGCCGTACAGGTCAGGGTGAGCGAAGTCGACGCCCGTGTCAAGAATGCCGACGTTCACGTCGTCGCCCATGAACCCCTTCTCCCACGCCTCGTTGGCCTTGTGCTGGAACGCCGGGATCCTCTCGAACGACGATAGGTTGCCCGCGTTGGGTGTCGTTCCCGCCGAGCCGCTGTCCATCCTGTCAAGCGCAGACGTGTCGTACAGCGCCGGCATTGGCCTCTCGTATTCCATGATGCCTATGACGCCAGGGAGCGCGGCGATGTTAGGCACCGCGCTGCTGGCAATCTCGATGATTGGTACCGCAATGTTCCTGCGGCCGTTGCCGTTCGTCCCGATGGGGGTCCCTGTATAAGAGTAATCGCTCAGGGCGTATGCCAGTTCGGGGACGTCAGTGGTGATGATCGCGAGCGTGACCTTCTCCTTGCTCATGACCTTCTGCTTGAGAGCGGGAGATATCTTCATTTCGGGCGTCAGACTCGGCTCGCTGAAAATCTCGTAGTCAGGGTCGTTCTGAATCTTGCTCACAAGCTCTTCCACAGAGTAGACCGATGGGGACACGGAATGCTCGCCGGCGTCTCCGTACAGCAGCGAGTTCACGGACCCGCCCATCATCACTCCCACAAGCACTATGCTCAGTACCGTCGTTACTAATGAGTAGCTTTTCCCTACCAATTAGTAGATTCTAATTTGTAGGCCGTCGGTCATCCGACGGGGTAGGGTTCTGTTGCGTTAGCGAGACTTCATATAGGCTACAAACGAGACCTTACTAATTGGTAACCCTCTACTATATCTCTATAAAATTACACAAATTATAAATATTAAGAAAGATATACATTTTCACGGAATGGCATGCCTGTGGGCAAGACATGCATGCGTCCCTTCCAGGGATGCGATAGAGAGGGAGGGATTCGAATGGAGGAGGTTACAGAATGGATATAGGAGGCAAGGGTATGGACAAGCGGAAGATTGTGAGCCGAGCGCTGGTCATTCTACTGGCGCTCGCGATGGCAATACCCGTCAGCATCGCTATGCAGAACGCGCAGAAACCGGAGGCATTGCCATCAACAGAGGAATTTGTGAGGATTCAACTCAAGAATCCCGCGGACGTGAATTCATTGAAAGGCCTTGACATAATCGAAGCCTACGACGGCTTCGCCATCGCGAGGATTTCCGGAACGCAGAAGACCGCCCTCGCCGCGAATTACGCGGTAGAGAGGGTTCCGGACCCGGCCGAGTTCAGCTTCAACGGCTACTCGTTCAACGTCCTCAAGGAACAGCCGCCGATACCGGCCGAGCTGAAGATGAAGGAGCAGTCCCAGGAGTGGGGATACTACTTCGTCCAGTTCAAGGGGCCGATAAAGCAGGAATGGATAGGCGATGTTGTGAGGACTGGAGCGAAGAACTATCAGCCTTCGCACGCATACGGCATACTCGTCGGTATGAGCGCCGAGCAGAAGGCCATGGTCGAGAAGCTCGACTCGGTCCTCTGGGTCGGCAACTACGAGCCAGCCTACAAAATAGGCTCTGAGTTCGCCGGAGTCACAGGCATGACGGACATCAGGATACTCACCTTCCCAGAGTTCCAGGGGACGGTCACGGCGCAGGTCGCCAAGATGATGAGCCGGACCGGCCTTGGCAAGTTCTTCAGCGACTACACGATCCCGAAGACAATAGTCAACGGCAGGGTAGGCGACGTGAGGTTGTCCGTCGACGCATCCCTCGTGCAGGAGATTGCCAAGCTCCAGGACGTCATGTACGTCGAGAAATGGGAGCAGCCGAAGATGCACAACGACGTCTGCCACTCGCAGATGCAGTCCGGGACGGCCACGAGCATCGGCGCGCCCGCCTCGCTCAACGCCAGCCAGGCGCCGGCGACGAACGCCAACACGCCGGTCTGGTGGATGGGCATCTACGGCCAGAACTCGACCGGCGCAGGCGGGCCGCGCATAGTCATCGGCCAGGCCGATTCAGGCATAAGGGTCGACCATAACATGTTCCTCTCCACCGGGTACACGAACGCCAACATCCCGCTCAACGTATCGCTCGGCGAGAACACGCACAGGAAGATAGCAAGATACGTGGTCTTCGAGAGCGCCCAGTACGACCGCAACCCGACCCCGGGTGGCGGCGACCACGGGACGCACGTGGCGGGCACGATAGCCGGCTACGACAACCCGTCCGGCGGGGCGAGCGCCTACGACGGCCAGGCGCCGGGAGCGAGGATTTCCTTCGGCGACATCGGCAACACGAGCGGCACGTACGTCTACCCGCCCGAGGACTACACCCAGATGTGGTGGCCGGTCCTCAACGACAGCGGCAGGGTGGACTCCAACAGCTGGGGCTCGGGGTACAACGACAGGTACACGGCCGACGAGCAGATGATCGACCAGTGGGTCTACGACCACCCGACCTTCCTCTTCGCGTGGAGCGCGGGGAACGACGGCGCGGCCCAGACCATCGGCAACCAGCCCGCGGCCAAGAACGCCATAGCCATAGGCGGCGTCCTGAGGACGAACTGCGAGAACTACTACACCACGACCTCGAGGGGCCCGACGTACGACGGCAGGGTCAAGCCCGACATATTGGCGACCGGGTCCAACGTGAACTCTGCGGACTCTACCGGTACGAACACTTACACATTAATGAGCGGCACGAGCATGGCCTCGCCAAACGCGATTGGCGCCATCGCCACGATGAACCAGTACTTCCTAGAGGGATGGTACCCGACGGGAGCCAAGGTCGCGGCCAACGCCTTCGACCCCAGCCACTCGCTGATCAAGGCAGTGGCAATCAACGGCGCGAAGGAGATAGCAGGCACGAACAACGGCTGGACGACCGGCTACAACAACGGCAACGGCCTCGGCGCGATGAACTACCCGAACGTCTACCAGGGATGGGGCAGGATAAACTCGTCCAACGCCCTGTACTTCAGCGGCGACGCGCAGAAGCTCCAGGTCTTCGACGGGGATAACGGCGTCGAGACGGGCAAGTACTTCGAGTACAAGTACAGGCTCGCATCGGTGAACCAGTTCTTCAACGTGACCATCGTCTGGAACGACTACCCGTCCACGCCCGGCACGGCCGCGGCGCTGGTCAACGACCTCGACCTGACGGTCACGTCCCCGACCGGCACCGTTTTCAAGGGCAACGCCTTCACCGTTACCGGCGCTGTCTACCCGCACTACTCGCAGCCAGCCACGGCGGCGACGGCCGACCACAGGAACAACATCGAAGTCGTGAGGGTCCGGCAGGCCGACACGGTTGCCGGGGTATGGACGGTGCGCATAACAGGATACAACGTCCCGAACGGACCGCAGCCGTTCTCCATAGCATTGAGCGGCGACCTGGACCTCGACTACGGCGTCATACAGCTCGACAGGGATGTCTACGGCATGACCCAGACGGCCAACATCCGCATCGAGGATGCGGGAGCCGGCGCGGGCCCGCTGCAGGCGAGGATCAACGCGACCGTGTCCGGCTTCAGCGAGACGGTGAACTGCGTATTGACGGGCACAGGGGTGTACCTGGGCACGGTGTCGTTCACGACCAACTACGCCGATCCGGCAGGGAACGGCGTGCTGCCGGTAACGACCACCGATATAATCAACGCATCATACACTGACGTCAGCGGGACTGCCCACGTAACATGGGCGCTCGCCAGCATCGACGGCGAGCCTCCGGTAATCACCAATGTCAGGACCGGGACCATAACGATGGCCTCGGCCGAGATACTGTGGAACTGCAGCAAGAACGCCAACGGCACGGTCTATTACGGGACGAGCCCGGCGTCGCTCTCACTGACGGCCAAGGTCAACTCCCCGTACAAGACGGCGATCACCGTCCCGGTTTACGGCCTGACAATCAACACCCTCTACTACTTCGACGTGGAATCGACCGACCTCCGCGGCAACAAGATAAGGGACAGCAACGGCGGCAACCACTACACGTTCACCACGCAGTCGAAGGGCGACATCCTGGTCATCGCGAACGGCCCGTACAGGTGGGACTTCATATGGCCCGCCTACAAGAACGCCATCGAGATCTACGGCTGGAAGGCCAACTCCTGGGTGACATGGCTCGACGGCGACGCGCAGCTCGCGACGATGCAGAACTACTCGGCAGTCATCTGGCAGGTGGGCTCGGAGACGTACCCGCCGTTCAGCGCGGCAGAGCAGACGCTCGTCAAGAACTACTTCGACGGCGGCGGCAGGATGCTTATCGTCTCGCACGACGTGATGTGGGCGTTCGGCGACGCCACCAGCCCGTACTACAGCGTGGCCAACGCGGCCTTCACGAACGCGCAGATGAAGTCCACGTGGCAGGTCGACCCGGCCTCGTGGACGACCCAGATCGGGATAGCGGCGGACCCCATTAGCGGGGCCTACACCGGAGGCCTGGTCTACCAGGGATTCAGGTCCGGCGGCTTCGGCGACGAGGTCAACTCGGTCGCGGCCGGCGGGACGACCACCTATGTCTGGAGGGACACCGGCGGAACAGCGACACCTGACGATGATGCGGTGAAATGGATATCCAGCGCGAACAACGGAACTGCCGGCGCGGGCAAGGTCTGGGGAGGCACACCCAGCAGGATGTGCGGCTACTGGTTCGAGATGAGCGCGCTCCAGAGCAACAGCTCCACGACGGGCCAGACGCAGAGGGACGACATCATCAACAAGACAATCACCTGGCTCATCGGCCACTACCACCCGACCGTGGCGATATCATACCCGAACGGCGGCGAGTCGCTGCCGGGACCGACGGTGCCAGTATACTGGAACAAGACTACCTACGGCGCAGGCGTGGCGAACCAGGCCCTGTACTACAGCCCGAACAACGGCTCCGCATGGTACCTGATAGCCCAGACGCCTACCATCGCAATCGGCGCGACGTCGTACACTTGGGACATATCCGGTCTGCCGAGAGGCAACGACTACCTGGTCAAGATGATAGTCACAGATGACTTGGTGCCAGGCGCCCTCTCGGGCGAAGACCAGTCCAACGCGGTCTTCTCCATCACGACGCCCGACACGGTCGGGCCGATCGTGGTGGCTGGGACGGCAAGGGCGGCGCCCAACCCGGTCAACACAAGCGCGACGGTCTGGTACAATGCGACCATCGACGATTCGAACACCGGCGATTCCAACATCGCGCAGGCCGAGTACTTCATCGGCGCGCCCGGCGCCAGCGGCACCGGCACTGCGATGAACGTCGTGGACGCCGCATGGGACGAGGTGAACGAGCCGGTCACGCTGCAGACGACTGCGCCAGCATCCGCAGGCACCTACATGCTCTCAGTGCACGGCAGGGACGCCGCAGGGAACTGGGGCTCCTACGCTTACTACAACTTCACGGTGAACACCGGAGGCGGGCCTCCCCCGTGGTACCCGTGGATAAACATCACCGTGGTGCTTGGCTGGAACCTGATATCGGTGCCATACGTTGGACCATCGGCGATGCCCGGTGCGTTGACGGACATGGTCAACGGCGGCGCGGGGCTCGTGGTCTGGGACCGCGTGATGGCGTACAACACGAGCACACCAGCCAACCTATGGAAGCAGTACAACACCGGTTGGGCGGCAGGCCTGAACGACCTCTCGACAGTGGACAACAAGATGGGCGTTTGGATAAACGTCGTGACACTCGGAGACGCTAACATCTGCCTCGGTGGTTCGGCGTACAGCAACGCGACCACAACGGCGACATCGATATACGCGGGCTGGAACCTGGTAGGATTCCCGAGCGACGACCCGACCTACACGGTGGCACAGCTGAAGGTGGACACCGGAGCCACGATCGTCGAAGGCTTCAGCGGCGCAGCGACGTACAAGACGGCCGTTCTCGCGGACGCCACGAACCTGGTAGCGGGCAACGCATACTGGATATACTGCCCGGCGCCGACGACGTGGACCAAGGCCTGGTAAAAGCAAAAAGGGGGCGGAAGCCCCCTCTTTCCTATAATTTTTAATTTTCAACTCTCTAGCGCGAGCCGTCTCAGAATCCCAGGGCTTTCCGTATCTCTTCCCTTAGCTCGGGGATGCCCGCCCCCTTCAGGGCCGAGACCCTCGTGCGCTTCGGCCTGCCGCCGGGCATGTCCGCCTTGTTCTCTATCTCTATGACCGCCTTGCCCTCGAAGATCGCGCCCAGCCCGGCCTTCACGCGCTCCTGGTACTCCATGTCGTAGCCGCACGTCTCCGTGGGGTCGAACGTGTAGACCACCACGCCCTTGAGGTGCCTGAGCGCGAGCATGGCCTGCCGCTCGATGTCGTTGCGCTCCTCCAGCGGGCGGTCCAGCAGCCCGGGGGTGT
This sequence comes from Methanobacteriota archaeon, assembly GCA_016214785.1. Taxonomy (GTDB): domain Archaea; phylum Thermoplasmatota; class Thermoplasmata; order SG8-5; family JACRNV01; genus JACRNV01. The sequence continues at coordinate 4,060 of JACRNV010000048.1, read as the reverse complement.
CTATGACCTGCACGCGGTTGTACTTGAAGTCCGTGTGGCCGACGTGGATGCCCTTCGTTGTGAACGGGTAAGGCGCGATGGCGGGCTTGGCGCTGGACAGCGCGCCCACGAGCTGCGACTTGCCCACGTTCGGCGGCCCGGCGACTATCACGCACGGCTGCTCCGGGTCTATCTCCGGTATCCGGTTCAGCATCCGCGCCGCCTCCGCCGCGAAGTCCAGCTCCTTCCTCACGCGCTTCACGACCGAGGATATGCGCCCGTACGGTTGCGAGGGGTCGCGCGCGTACTTGTTCTCCTTGGCTATCTTGGACACCTGCTTCCGGCACCAATCGAGGGCTCCGATGGAATGCCTGAGCCGGTCGACGCCCACGAGGACGTCTATGAGCTCCCTGTGGAACGGGTGGAGCCTGTCCATGCTGGGGAATGCCTTGACGTACTTTGAGAGCGTTGAATCTATGACGGTCGCGACGAGCTTCGTCTTCGCAGCGGCGAGGGGGACGCCCTTCCTGCCCGGGGTCTTGGAGCCGCGCCTGAACGCCTTGTCGAGGAGCTCGTCGGCGCTCAGGACTGTCGGGATGCGCTTCATCGGCCGGCCTAACGCTTTGGATAGATTAAACTTTCCTTACAATGTTCTACGAGAAGTGGGGAATTAAGGGATTTGAATGACGCCCCACCGAAGGGCTTGCGATCATTCCATTACAATTGCATTTTCCGGACAACCGGACTCGCATGCTCCGCATTCAATACATGCGTCCTTGTGCACGACGTGGCTCTTCTTGTCCTTTATCTCGAAGACCTTCGGGTCCGCGGGGCAGACGTCGTAGCAGGCTGCGCATCCGGTGCACTTCGCCATGTCGACCTTCGGTGGCATACAGAACCTCCAGCAAGCGGTAAAAGAGCCTGCTGTATATCAATTTTCGGGTTGGAAAAAGGTTAAACCTGACTGCTCGCCCCTCCAGACAACCGTTTCAATAACCTTCTCACGCTCGCAGAAGTTGAAAGGGATATGCGTGAATAGTAGTATATAGTGTTGGAATAATCTGTGCGTGAAGTGAAGGATGAGGGGTTGGTACGATCCCCTCAATGATTACCTTTTTTCTCTTAAACTTTTCAGGAGCTTGAGGTTCTTCTTGAACGAGTCCTCCCCATTGGGCAGCGGCGGCGTCTCGAGGAAACCGGGGGTTTCTTTGAACGCCGGGTTGTTGACCAGGCATCTGAACGCCTCGAGGCCGATGGCGCCCTTTCCTATCTGCTCGTGCCTGTCTAGCTTCGAGCCCAGCGCCCCCTTGCTGTCGTTGAGGTGGAAGGCGCGCAGGCGCTCCAGGCCGACGATGGAGTCGAAGTCCTCCAGCACGTCGTCCCAGCCCTCGGAAGTGCGGATGTCGTAGCCTGCCGCGAAGGTGTGGCAGGTGTCGTAGCATACGCCCAGGCGCCCGCCGCCGCCCGCCTGCCCGATGACGTCCGCGAGGTGCTCGAACCTGTAGCCCAGGTAGCTCCCCTGCCCGGCGGTGGTCTCCAGGAGGAGGACGAGCCTGTCGCCCTTCGTTTCGCCGAGGAATCCTGCGATCGCGCTTGCGATGCGCTCAATGCCCTCCCTCTCCCCCGAGCCCTTGTGCGCCCCCGGATGGAATATCAGGAATTGCAGGCCGACGAACTCCGCCCTGCGCATCTCCTCGAGGAACGCTTCCTTCGATTTGTTCCACGACGCCTCGTCGGGCGCCCCGAGGTTGATGAGGTAAGAGTCGTGCGCTGCCGCGACGTCTATGCCCGTCTCCCCCCTCGCTTCCGCGAAGAGGACCGCGTCTTCCTTTGCCAGCGGCCTGGCCTTCCACTGGCTGGCGTTCTTCGTGAAGAGCTGGACGCACTCGCAGCCGTCCCCCTTGCCGCTGCGCAATGCGTTGTGCAGGCCTCCCGATATAGACTCATGGGCTCCGAGGAGCATCGGGCGCGCGAGGGGTTGCGCGGTACTTAACGGTTTTGCCCCTTGAAAATATGCTGGATAGAGGCTTAACGGTGTTATTTCGTAAAAATGCGTATATATTTTCAACAAATTATTAATAGTATGTACAACAGTATCGACTCATGCGCCGGAAAGTGGGACTGACTTCAAAGGAGAAATACTGCCTCTACCACCTCGTGCGGTATCCAAACGACAACGACCGGGAGGTCGCCGAGAAGGCCGGGCTCAACCAATCGACGGTGACGGCCGCGCGGCGCAGGCTCGCCGAGCAGGGCTATTACCGGACGATAGCCGTCCCGCGCCTGGAGCTCATGGGCTACGAGATCCTCTCCATCGGCTACGGGCACATGCGCGAGCTAGGCGCCAACCCCGACCCGGCGCGCTTCGAGTTCATGCGCAAGTCGTTCTTCATGCTCTCGGACCCCAACTCGCGCGTAGCGCTGAACATGTCGCGCAACTACACCGAGGTCGTGCGGGACAACGAGTCCTTCATCCAGTTTTTCACCCACCACGAGATGCTCGACGGGGAGATGTGGAACTCCGTCATATTCCCGTACTCGACCTCGTGGATACCGAACCTCTTCGACTTCTCCGAGATACTAAGGCGGGCGTTCGCCCTGCGCGTCAAGCCACCGAAGCCCGACGCGGCCCGGCCGGCGACGGGCTCCCTCAAGCTGACGACGAAGGAGAGGCGCGTGCTCGCGGGCCTGGTGGAGAACCCGGACATGTCGGACAGCGACGTCGCGCACAAGGTCAGCGTCTCTCGGCAGGCTGCGTCCACGATGCACGCGCGCTTCCTCAAGGAGGGGCTGCTGCAGACGCGCAGGGTGCCCAGCCTCTCGCAGTTCGGGTTCCAGATAGTGTCGTTCGCGCACCAGAAGATAAACGTCGGCATGCCGGAGAAGGAGCGCCAGTCGCTCATCGCCGAGATATACGCGGGGGCGCCGGCTTTCTTCTTCGCCTCGACGTCGCTGGAGTTCGCAATCCTGACTGCGCACAGCAACTTCGAGGGCTACGCGGACTGGATGGCCGCCTACTCCCAGAGCCTCGTGAAGACGAGCTACAGGTTCCCCCAGCCGAGGGTGCAGATATTCTCGGTGCCGCACACGAAGGAAGTGAGGAGCTACGACTTCGTGCCGGCGACAAAGGACATGCTGGAAAGGTATGTTTAAGATGGAGAGTTAACGGGCGCGGGGGAACTCGCTGCCTAATTGCGAGCGATTCGAACCCCACGTACTGGTTGCCTGCCAATCAGGCCACGACGGCGAGCCATTGAAGTTTTTCCCCGTTTTCTTTTATTTTAGAACCGAAGTATTTGAGCGCTTGAACGATGTCCGCGACAGATTGGGAATCGGGCTCAGGTGAAGGATGGATAACGCCAATGTAAAGCGAATACTATCGACCATCTCCAACGCAAAGTCGGAAGATTGGAAGGAAATTATACAATGGTTCGGCAAGGCTGACGACCAGGACCTTGAGGATGTGATATACGATTTGCCAGTGTCCGACATAATGGCAGTAGATGAGGACTACATTCACGGAAAATATTTCGTCAAATTCGCGGACGTGATGAAGATTGCATACGCTTACGAGAAGGACATCCAGAAGAAGATTGGATTGTTATTGGATGCGCTGCTGTCCAAGCAGGCCATCGATGATACGGCGAAGCTTATTTTCAAGGCCCATCTCTACAAGATTGTTGGTTTGCGGCAGCAAATGAAGGCTGACAAGGCAAACCGGGAGCTGTCGGAAACCGCCTGTATCCTCGGCGACGGTATTGACGTTGAGAAGCGTTTCCCTGCTGGATATAGGTTCGTTCAAGGCTCGGAAACGGACAAGGCAGAGTTCACAGCAGAGTTGCAGGCAGAGCTTACACACTCGCAACAGCGCCTCGACCGGACCAGGAGAGCGTCCTTCAGGGAATGCCTGTTGTTGAACCACGAGGCCACGTTCCAGCGTTTCCTGGACGGTAAGGCCGCACGGTTCGCTCTGCACAAGACAAGACTCGACCGCATCGTTATCGACGTTTATCACCCAGACCTCATGACATTCAAGGGGGATGTCAAGCTGGCCATCAAGCGGAGCTCATCGAGCAGGGAG
>JACRNV010000052.1 GCA_016214785.1 Methanobacteriota archaeon | reverse complement strand
AGTGGCGGAAGCAGGTCAGAATTTGGCGCCAAGGTATACGAAACGCTTCTAAGTGTTGTCCACACCATTCATCTGCGTGGCCAGAACATCATTGAACATGGCCCAGCTATTTTATTGACTTCGCATGGCTGACCTCTTACCCTTGGCGCTCCCTTTCCTGCGCAATACCTTTATCCCATGTTCCCATTGCATTGGCGATGAAGAAGCCCCCGAGGCGGAGGTCGCAGATGGGCAGCGCGCCCAAGGCAGTGGCGAGGGCGCTCATCGAGATCGCGCAGGAGGCCGCCGCCGACCCGTCGAGCGTGCTGCCGGACTGCGAGGCAGAGTGCTCCAGATGCCCTTGGAAGGGGATGGAAGGCAAGCTCAGGCGCATATCGTCCCTCAGAGGAAGCAAGGGAAGCCTGAAATGGGCCACGCGCTGGGGCGAGCCGCTCGTGAGGGGCTATGCCGCGCTAGTCATGCTCGCGGACGAGGAGGACATGAACTACATCGCGCACGCCCGGCTCGGCGACCGCCAGGTCAGGTACGTCATCGAGGGAGGGGCGCCCAAGGACGTGATGATCGGGCTCCTTAACAGGGACGACCCCACGGTTCGCCTCCTCGCCTACAGGCGGCTGGCCGAGAGCAAGGGGGCGAGCGTCTTCGCAACGAAGCGCGGCCTATACTGCCTCGGGGACATGGCCAACGTCCCGGCCGACACGCTTTCCGACATCCTCGCCGATTCCCCTTACAGGTTCACAAAGACCCAGTCCGGGTTGAGGTGCGCCCACAGGCCAGGCGAGGGCGGGGCTTCCATGCTTGTCCTGAAAATCGGCAGCGCGCGCGTCGAGATATGCAGCGCGTGCGCCAAGAGGGACTTCAAACTTCCGACGTTCCTAGCCTCGGAGCACGTGGGCCCGAGGCTCTCGAAGTGGCTCGGCGTCTCAGTGTCGATGGGCCCCGAGTGCGTGAAGGATTGCGGCGCCTGCGCGTTCAGGGGGGCCAAATCGCTCGACCCGCAGTCCATGGACGGCTATCTCAATGGCAAATCGCCCGATGGTGAGGTCCTGAGGGCCGGGACGGAGCGCTGCCTCGCGTCCGCGAAGAAGCTCATCATCGTTCTCGGCAGCAAGTGCTACGGCAGCGACATAGGAGCGGCCATCGCGGCGGTAGGCGCGAGCGATGGCGAGGGCAGGGCCCTGGCCGCGGCCTTGAAGACGTATCCCGGCGCGGTGATGGTGGACGACCCGTCGGTCGGCAGGCTCCTGTCGGCGATATGGGCCGAGCGCGGCCTGACGGCGTTGAAGGCCGTCACACCAGAGGAGACCGCAAGAGAACTCTACAAGGAGGACGAACAGCCGTCCGTACTGCTCAGGAGGGCGCTGGACGCCTCGAAGGAGCGCGACCTCGGCTCTAGGCTCCCGTCCTACAGGTCGCTGGGCGCGGAGGCGTCCTTTGCTGACAATGTCGCGAGGGCGTACAAGCTGCGCGGGACGAAGGCCTCTTGCGAGGTCATAGAGCACCACACCCCCCAGGGGCACTGCGAGAGGGCGCTGGCGCTCGCGCTGTTGAAGGCTCTGGGCGCGGAGGGCTCGAAAGTCTGGCGCTACACGAGGGAGGAGCAGGAGCTGGGCGCGAGCCTGGTCGAGCACGCACGGAAGCTCCTCGTGTCGGAGGGGAAGGACTACGACGAGGCGCTCAGGGGCTTGATTGCGCTCTCGGGCTCTTCGTGCGAGATAAATTGATTTTACATGAAATTGCTCGAAAATGCCGAAAAATGCTTTACTCGGTCTCTGTAATCTTATCAGTTTTCAATTATTTTCGGACAGATTCGCTCACCGCTCTTCCTTCTTCTTTCTGATGGCCGCTTCCATCGTTATCTCGCCCTTCGCCACTGCCTCCGCCTCGCCTCTCGAAAGGGTGAGCGTCCCGCCGCTCTCGACCCGGGACTTCCTCTGCACGTCCCTGACCTTTCCGGGCTTCGGCTCGCAATTCGGCGGGGAATGTATCCTGTAGCCCCGGGCGCGCGCTATCGACGCCGCGGACTCCATATCTGTCGTCCCCGGCATCGGCGTCGTGCCCGTCTCGTCCACGACCTCCACCGTTCCATCCCAACGCTCGAGCGACTTCAGCGTCCTGTCCCGGTTCGGCTCGTCGCCGTGGCCGACCCGGACTACCTTGCGACTGGCATCGTAATCGTCCACAGCCTCGAGCGCCAGCGCCGCCGCCTCTTCCGGGCTCCGCGCGCGCATCGTCTCCAAGAGCGAGCCGTCGCCGAGCACCGCGAGCCCGGGCATCTCGCCAGGGTCGATGCCGACGATGAGCTGCGAGTAAGGCGCCTCACCATGCAGCGTCTGGAGCGCCTTGCGCGCGGCCTTCTTCACGCTACCATCAATAACGACCTTTGGGCCGAAATCGACCCTGTCGGCGCAATCGCCGGTGGTGATGACGACGCCGACGTGCGGAGGGACGTCCCGCGGCTCGGCCATTGAGAAGAAGGGCATGCGCATGTCCCTGAGGACCTCGATGAGCTCGTGGAAGGCCTTGAAATCGGTGGTGAAGACCCCCACGTACCGGCCGCGCGTCCTAACCCTCCTCGCGGTAGCCGCAGATCTGGCACGAATTGCCTATCGAGGCCGGTACGGTGCCGCAAAGGGGGCAGAGGCCGTCCTGGCGCCTGTTGTGATCTTCCTCGAAGAGCGTGCCCATCATCCGGCCGGCGTGGACCCAGTCGCCGATGTCGCCGTTCCAGTCCTTGGCGACCTTGCCGTACTTGGCGTCGATGGCGTCCATGACGGAGTCGAGGCGGCTTTTGAGTATGGAAGTGGGCTTCCCGTTGAGGACGACGGCTATGTAGAACCCCTCGCGCACCTCGATGAGGACGTTCTTGTCCTCGAACTCCAGGCTGCGCAGGGACTGCATCCCCGCGCCAAAGGCCTCGTGGACGAAAGACTGGAGCGCGGTAAGCATCCCGACGACAAGGTCGTAGTCCGCGGTCTTGGTGGGGTCTGGCACCCTGTAGGCGAGGAGGCATCCGCTCTTGTGAATAAGGAACGCCTCACGAATCGGCTCTTCATTGCCCACTTACGGCCTCCTCGCGCTCTGCCATCTCCATATATGTATTTAACATAATAAAAATTGCGCTTTCGTGCCGGGGCAACATATCTATAACTTCCGCGCAATCCAGAGCCGATGAGGCTCGCCATCTACGGCGTCGTCCAGGGGGTCGGTTTCAGGCCCACGGTCTGCCGCGTCGCGCGCAGGCTCGGGCTGAACGGCCACGTGCGCAACAACGGCGCCAACGTCGAGGTAGTCATAGACGGCGACCCGAAGGCGTTCGTCAGGGCACTGAAGCTGGCCTTGCCACCGCTGGCCCGCATAGACGATATCGTAATTGAGAATGGGAAACCCCCCCGGAAGGGCTTCCATATACTGCAGAGCAGCGAGGGGGAGATGTTCTCCGAGATACCGCCCGACACCGCGCTGTGCCCCGAATGCCTCTCGGACATCGCGCAAGCAAAGAACAGGCGGCACTCCTACCCGTTCACCAACTGCACCAACTGCGGCGCGCGCTTCTCCGTCGTCTCCGGCCTGCCGTACGACCGGCGCAACACGACGATGTCCCGATTCAAGATATGCAAGGAGTGCGCCCGCGAGTACGCCGCGCAGGACGACCGGCGCTTCCACCACCAGACCATCTCATGCCCGACATGCGGGCCGCGCTACACGCTTTACGACAAGAGGGGGAGGCCCGTTAAGGGCGGCTTCGAGCGGTTCGCCGCCCTCCTCGATGCGGGAATGATCGGGGTGCTGAAGGGCTGGGGGGGCTCGCACCTCTGCTGCATTGCCGAGCGCGCACACGAGTTCAGGAAATGGTATAGGCGCGAGGCCAAACCCTTCGCCGTCATGGCCAGGGACGAGAGGACTGTGAAGAGGCTCTTTTCCCCCACGAGAGAGGAGCTGGGGCAGCTCACGTCGCCCCAGCGGCCCATAGTGCTCGTGGGAAAGAGGCTCGGCGCAGCATGGGTGGATGCGCTCTCCCCGGGCCTCGGCACGGTCGGCGTGATGCTCCCCTACTCGGGCGCGCACCACGTCCTCTTCTCGCATTTGAGGCTTGACGCGCTCATAATGACATCCGCCAATCCGCCTGGAGCGCCGATGTACCTTGACGATAAGGTCTTCGAACTCGGCGCCGACGCCTACATGCTGCACGACAGGGGCATCGCCAACCGCTGCGACGACTCCGTCCTGAAGATGATGGGCCCGCGCAGGTTCTTCATCAGGCGCTCGCGCGGCCACGTGCCAGGCTCTTTCGCGGTCCCCTGGAAGGGATCGGCCCTCGCGCTGGGCGCCGAGGAGAACGTGACCTGCTCGGTCGCCGCCAATGGCAAGCTCGCGCCCGGCCAGTACATCGGCGACGCGCAGGACTACGACGTTTTACAATACCTCGAGGGCGCCGCGAAGCACATGATGGGGCTTCGCGGCGTCGAATCTCTCGACGCCGTTGCCATCGACCTACACCCCGGTTACGCGACGCGGGCGCTCGGAGAAGAGATCGCGGAAGAGCGCGGCGCCCTCCTGGTCGAGGTGCAGCACCACCACGCGCACGCGCTGAGCCTCGCCGTCGACGCCGGGGATTACGATGAGATGGCCGTCCTTGCGCTCGACGGCACAGGCTACGGCGACGACGGAACGTCCTGGGGCGGCGAGGTCCTGGTTTCTTCCAACGAGAAATACACAAGGGTTGGGCATTTGCAGCCCTTGCCGCTGCCCGGCGGGGACGCAGCCGTCATTGACCCGCGGCGCTTCCTCTTCGCCATCCAGGATGCCTGCGGCGTCGAATCCTCGCTGTTCGAGGGCAAGGAGGCTGAGCTTCTCCGCAAGCTCGCGAAGAAAGCCCCGCGGACGAGCAGCGCGGGGCGCGTCCTGGACGCGCTCTCGTTCCATCTGGGCGCGTGCGAAAGGCGCACTTACGACGGCGAGCCGGCGATGCGGCTCGAGCCGCTGCTGGAGCGCGGCAAACCTCGATACAGGTTCGAGGCCGAGGTCAAAGGCGGCATCGTCCAGACCCTCGGCCTCTTCCAGCAGCTCTTCGAATTGAAATTAAAGAACGAGTGGGAGCGCGCGGACGCCCCGCACTCTTTCGTCCGTGCGATGACGACGGCGCTGACGGACATTGCCATCGAGAGCGCAGAGAGAAGAGGGATAAGGCGCGTCGGGCTCACGGGCGGGGTTTCGTACTCGATACCCATCGCCAGGATGTTCGAGGAGAGGGTCAGGAAGGCCGGACTCGAGCCGGTGTTCCATCAGAACCTGCCAAACGGGGACGGGGGGATATCGGTGGGACAGGCAGTGAGGGCGCTGGACGAGTTAAGGTAGAGGGAGGAAAAATACCATGAAAAACACTTCTATAACTGATACATATGAATACATCTCGATACTTGGTTTTATCCTAGCTTTATGTGCTGCATTGGCAGGTTATTTCTTATTACATAATTGGACATTATTTATTTTCGGTGTTTTATTGGCAATGATATCTTTTGTAGCAATGATTCTTCTAAGACGCTTTGTTAAATAATCAATTAACGATGAAGCCACTACTAGCGCTTGCGAGGAAGCGGACACGGCCTACCTTTGCTTGGTGTTAATTCTAGTCGGTAGGCCTATCCGCTTCCTCTTTGTATTTAAAATAAATCTATGCGAGGAAGCGGATTGCGGTCCGCCTCTGTTGAGTGTCTGTTTCTATTCGGCAGACGCATCCGCTTCGTCTCTGCTTGTAGAATAAATTTATGCGAGGAAGCGGATTCGAACCGCTGAACCACTAAGGACTAGACCCTGAATCTAGCGCCGTTGACCAGGCTTAGCTATCCTCGCGCGCCCACCCTGATTATGGCTTGCGTTATTAGCCTTTCGCTCGCGCCAGCCCGGGGATTAGCCTCTGTAAAATCGATTGGAGAAAAAGGGGAAGGGGTTTGGACGCTCACTTCTTCATTATCTTCATCCAGCCCCCGCTCTCGTAGACCTGGAGCCTGCGCTTCTGGACGGTGGTCTTGAACTCGTCCCAGTCGATGACCTCCAGGCGGCTGTTCCTGCCCTTCGTGAACTGCACGCCGTCCGTCCCCTTCACGCGGCCTGGCTTGAGGCCCTTCTTTTTCGCTAGCTCTATAGCCCTGTCAACGCTTATCGGTTCCATCACCATTGTCTTGCCTCCACTTGGAACGGCGCGCCAGCATAGCTTCCGCACCGTGCCAGCATACTATGTGTTTGACGCTATTTAATATTTTTCTTTTGCTGGCTCGGTTTCCGGCCATTGAGCCAGCCTCCTTTATGAAATTGTTATTTTCCATCCCCCACAATTGACCCAGTCCATTGCGACAACATTAAATATATAAAAGCCGCTTTGCGCCATAATGAGGCTCTTCGGCTCGTCTGGCATCAGGGGGCGCTTCGGCACGGAGATAACGCCCGAGCTCGTCCTCGACGTCGGCAGGGCGGTCGGCACGATGCACGGCTCTGTCGTCATAGGCTGGGACCCGCGCCGCACAGGCCATCTCCTGGCCCAGGCCGCCTGCTCGGGCGTCCTTTCGACGGGCTCGTCCTCTTCTCTGGCGGGGATGATCCCCACTCCGACGCTTGCGCACGCAGCCGGGAAATTCGACGCCGGCATCATGATAACCGCCTCGCACAACCCGCCCGAGTTCAACGGCGTGAAGCTCTGGAACAGGGACGGCATGGCGTTCGGCACCGCGCAGATGACCGAGGTCGAGCGCATCCTCGAGAGGCGCGATTTCAAGGTCGCGCAGTGGGAAGCGGTCAAGCCGCCGGGCGAGGTGATCGGCGCCGCGCGCTCGCATATCGATTCCATCGTCAAGGACATCGGGGCGGTGAATGCGAAGGTCGTAGTGGATTGCGGCAACGGCGCCGCTTCCGTGGTCACGCCATACCTCCTGCGCGAGATGGGCTGCAAGGTCACTGCAATCAACTCACATCCCGACGGCTCGTTCCCGGGGCGCGGTTCCGAGCCGCTGCAGGAGAACCTGACGCACCTGCGCGAGAGCGTCCTTGCGCTTGGGGCCGACATAGGCATCGCCCACGACGGCGACGCCGACAGGGTCGTGGCCTTTGACGAGCAGGGGGGATTCATGGACGGTGACGTACTCCTGCCGCTGCTGGCAAAGAACTCGGGCTCGAAGAACATCGTCGTCCCGGTGGACGCCTCCATGGCAATAGCCGACTACCTCAAGGGCGTGCGCATCACATACTCGCGCGTGGGGGACGTCTACGTCGCGGAAAAGATGAAGGAGTCGAAGGCCGAGTTCGGCGGCGAGCCCTCGGGCACGTTCATCTTTTCCGGCCATGGCTTCTGCCCGGACGGCATATTCGCCGCAGCCGTGCTCTGCAAGCTAGCGGGCGCGGGCTCCCTGGCTGAGATGGTGAGCGGCATCCCGCGCTACTCGATGCACCGCGTGAGGATTGCATGCCCGGCGCAGAAGAGGGACATTGTGATGAAGAAGCTCGAGGCCTCCGCAAGCTCGCTCTCACCAAAGGGCATGGACCGCACCGACGGCCTGCGCCTCGAGCTCGGGGACGGCTGGTGCCTTGTCCGGGCGTCGGGGACGGAGCCGAAGATAAAGATAGTCGTCGAGGCCAGGGACGAGTCTCGCGCCAAGGCCATTCTACAGTCCGCAGAGAAGATTGTGAAGGAGGCCATCGGATGATTGGCGGCATGTTCAGTGTGGGCAACGGAGGCCTTCCAATGAAAGGCTACATCCCCGCATGGGCGATGGATATTGGAATGGGGGACACTCAATGAAGGGCTACATTCTAGCCGCCGGAGAAGGGACGCGCATGCGGCCTCTGACGGCCAACACGCCCAAGCCGCTCCTGCCCGTCGCCGGCAAGCCGTTCATCGTGCACACCATCGACGCCCTGAAGGCCAACGGCATTACCGACATCGTCCTTCTAGTGGGCTGGCAGGGGCGCGCGATCCGCGAGCACCTCAGGGACGGAAGGGCGCTGGGCGTGCGCATCGCCTACATCGAGCAGGAGGAGCGCCTGGGCACCGCGCACGCCGTCGGCATGGCCAAGGACGTGCTGAATGAGCAGTTCGTCTGCATCAACGGGGACGTCATCGCCGGCCCGGAGACAATCAGGGGCCTCATCGCCCTCTGCGGTTCGAAGGGGGCGAGCGCGATGACAGTCACGCCCGTCCCGAACCCTCGCCAGTTCGGGGTCATAGTCGTCGAGGACGGCATGGTCAGGGAGATTCACGAGAAGCCGGAGGTGCCGCCGAGCAACCTCGCGAACGCGGGCATCTACATGTTCAGGCCGTCGATTTTCGACGCAATCGCGCGGACGACGCTGTCCAAGCGCGGCGAGTACGAGCTGACCGACTCGCTCGAGATAATCGCCGCGACGGAGGGCGTCTGCGCCTACGAGATGAAGGAGGAATGGATCGACGTCGGCAGGCCGTGGGACCTCCTGCGCGCGAACGGCATCCTCATGCTCCGCTACGATTACCAGATAAAGGGGAAGGTGGAGGAGGGCGCGACCCTCGAAGGGAAGGTCGCCGTTGGAGAGGGGAGCGTCGTCAGGCGCGGCGCCTACGTCATCGGCCCCACCATCATCGGCAATGGCTGCGACATCGGCCCAAACTGCTACGTCCGGCCCAGCACCTATCTTGCGGACGGCACGAAGGTCGGCAACGGCTGCGAGGTGAAGAACACGATAGTCATGGAGGGGAGCCACGTACCGCACCTGAACTACGTCGGCGACAGCATAATCGGGCGCAGGTGCAACCTGGGCGCAGGCACCAAGGTGGCCAACCTCAGGCTCGACGGCCGCAACATCCGCGCGACCGTCAAGGGCGAGAAGGTGGACACGGGGCTCAGGAAGCTCGGCGTGATAATGGGCGACGACGTGAAGACGGGCATCAACGCTTCCATAAACGTTGGAACGGTGATCTCCGAAGGTTGCTTCGTCGGCCCCGGAGCGAGCGTCTCGGGGTTCATGTCGCCCAATAGCAGGGTTTACTGAACATGTCCAATATAGGAGACTCGCTAATCAGGGTCCGGCGCCGGCTCTCCAAGGTGTCCAGGCAGACGTGGTTCCTCCTCGGGATAATAGTCGTCTTCGCCGTCGGCATCAGGTCAATCCCCGCTTACATCTATCCCGCATGGGGAAGCGACCTCGGGATTTACTACAGCCTCACGAACTCGTTCATCAACACCGGGGAGATCTTCTCCAACTACAGCGGCTGGGGCGAATCGTACCAGTATTTCCCGGTGCTGTACGTCATAACTGCGATTCCGTGCCTCCTCACCGGCCTCTCTCCTGAATTCTGGATAGGGAAGATCGCCCCCATCTTCGGGGGCCTCACGGTCATCTGGATATACCTCATAGCGAGGAACGTCGGCTTCGGTCGGAGGTCGTCGCTCCTCGCAGCCCTCCTACTGGCTGTCAATTCCATCCACATCTACCAGACGAGCCACGCCGCGCCGATGACGCTTGGGCACTTCTTCCTGCTCGCGTCGCTCTACTACTTCACGAAGGAGGAGCGCCGCAAGCGCGACTGGGCGCTCCTTGTCGTTTGCACCCTCTTGCTCATCGGGTCGCACCACCTGAGCTCGTACATGCTCCTCATCACGCTGCCGTTCATGCTCGCTTTCTCAGAAGGGAATCGATGGAAAGAGGATGCCGTCTACATCGTCTTCGCCGCGACTGCGGTCTTCGCCTACTGGGGCACCGTGGCGAACTACTCCATGGCCTCGTTCATCCAGTCCGCCACAGGGCTCCCGTGGTTCTCGGTCATACCCATGTACGTCGGCGTTGTGGCCGCCGCCCTCCTCATCCGGAAGTACGCCGTCCCGCCCTTCATGAAATGGCTGAAGGAGCCGGTGGGCTACTGGCTCGACGTGTGGAAGCTCGTCGCGGCCATGAGCACCATGACGGCCATAATAATCACCCTGTACGCCTTCAGGAGCCCGGCCATCGTGATAGCCCCGACCCTCTGGTTCGTCATATGGTCCCTGCCCCTCTTCGCGCTCGTGAGCTTCGCCGCCCCCGGGGCGTGGCAGACAGCCACCAAGAGGCAGGGCGGGCTCGTCATCGGCTGGCTGATCGCCATCCTGGGCTCGACGCTCCTCGCAATCGCACTCCAGAGCAACATCCTCCGCGCCGAGCGGCACCTGGAGTACCTCATGGAGCCGCTGTCGCTCTGCGCCGCGCTCGGCATGGTGCGCCTCATATACCCGCTCCTGCAGGAGGAGCTCATTGTCAAATACACGAGCGCTGAGACGGTGACCGTGCGCACGGGCGCGCCCGCCTACAGGCCCGCGCTCACGCTCTCGTCCTCCGAGGACCGCGCCGGGTTCACCTTCGTTTCGCCAAGCAACCAGGGGCGCGAGCTGCACCTCGAGGTCACGCGCGAGCACCGCAGGGTCAATCCCCGGAAGCTGCTGCCCACGTTCGTTATAGTAATCCTATTCGGCTGCGCCCTTGCGTCGTACCAGACAATCCACGAGGCCGGCTACACCGAGGTCATATCCGAGGCGGACCTGAAGGCCATGGAATGGCTGCAGCACGATGGCCCGCTTAACTACACATCGCGCAATTTCACAGTTGCGACCGACCACAGGCTCGGCACCCTTGTCGAGAACCTCGGCTTCAACTCGACCTTCGAGGACGGATGGATGATTTGGAACGCGACCGCCTGGACCGATTGCTGGAGCCAGCTGAACGGCACGGCGAATAAAAGCAGGGTCGGGTACGTCCTCATCGACAATGTCATGCGCGACCCGGAAATGGGGGTGCAGGTCTTCGAGCTCAACAGGACTGTGATGAGGAACGAGACCTACGATATGTTCAAAAGGTCTGACTCCAGGCCATTCGAACGCAAGTGGAGTTACAGGGAGTCGAACGACCCCGATGCGAACTGGGCGGAGATTTACATCGTCCATTGGGAGTGGATAGAGAACTACACAGCTCCCATCTGACCAATAGTATTTATATAGAGGCGATTTTAGGGGGCTCGATGGCGATCTGGCGAGGGCGCTCGAAGCGCAAGCACACCGGCGGCCGCTACAGGCCCCAGCACAACAAGCGCAAGTTCGAGATAGGCAGGGAGCTGCAGTTCGCCGTCGTGGGCGAGAAGCAGGTGCTCAAGCTCTACAGGACGCGAGGCGCGAGCGCCAAGGGCCGTATCATGAGGGCCGGCGTCGCCAACGTCCTCGACCCGAAGACCAAGAAGGTCGCGCAGTCTAAAATAATCACTGTCAAGAACAATCCAGCAAACCCCAACTACGTCCAGCGCAACATCGTCACCAAGGGCGCGGTCGTGCAGACCGAGCTCGGCATGGCGCGCGTGACGTCCAGGCCGGGGCAGGACGGGGTCGTGAACGCAGTCCTGACAGAGTGAAGTGGTGAGGATGAAGACCCGCAGCAAGAGGCAGGTGCTGTGGCCGGCGTACTTTGACATACATCTCAGCAGGGCCGAGGGGCGCATGGTCCCGAAGCGCTTCGCGGTCGAGAACCCCACGTGCGACGAGATACTGGCTTCGGCGGAAAGGCTGAAGCTCGACGCCAGGCTCGACCGGGAGAAGTCCTTCCCGTCCCACTGGTGGAAGAAGACCGGCCGCGTCCTGGTCGCCAAATCGAAGAGGAAGCAGGAGGCCGTGCGCGCCATCGCAGAGGAGATGAGAAGGGCGCGCTCCGTCCCGAGGAAGTGATTACCTGTCCTGCGGCGTCTCGACGCTCTCTACAAGCTTCTTGCCGGCGGCGACGCTGTCTACGGAATGTATCACGGCCCCGCAGTCGCGGATTATCTCCTCGACCTTGGGGAAGGCGATGGCCGTGCCCTCTATCGTTATCTTGATGCTCTCCGTCTCCTGGTCCACCTCGTAGAGGGTGCCGTTCACTCCAGACACCCCTTCGAGCAACGCGAGGCGCTGGGCCATCTCGATGATGGACGGATGGTGCGGCTTCAGGACATCGAGGACGAGCCTCTTGATCTCTCCCAATTCGTTTGCCTGCCTATGGTGAGCTATCCGCATTCACTATTTCAACTTTGCGCGTCTCTTGAGCATCCGCTCGAGCACCTCGCATCCGAGGGTGCATCCGCGCGCCGGCATGCATCTCTTGCACTTGTCGTGCATGTCTTTCACCTCGTGCGAGCGATGCGCCCCCGCTTATCAACAGGTCACATTACATCTATGCTACAATGAAAGCACTCCAATATATAGTTCGGTATATACTTGCGTCGTATTGCACGTCTTGGGTTTAATATATATTGTAGTCTCCTTTTAACATGGTGGGGCGTTTCGGCCTTTAGAAGTGCTCTTTCATCTTTTTCATAGCCTTTTCTATCGTATTGATGGAGGTGGCATAGGACATCCTGATGTATCCCTCCCCCGCAGGCCCGAAAGCCGTCCCGGGCAGCACCGCGATGCCGAGCTCTTCAAGCAGGTGGTCGGCGAACTCCTGGCTCGTCATCCCCGTCTTCTTGATGTTAGGGAAGACGTAGAACGCGCCCTGGGGCGTCACGCAGCTGATGTCGTTCACGCCATTCAGGCCACTGACGATGACGTCCCTGCGCTCCCTGAACTCCCTCATCATGTCGGAGATGCACCCCTGGTCCCCCTTGAGCGCCGTAACGCCGCCCCACTGGACGAACGTGGTCGTGCAGGAGACGATGGTCTGGAGCAGGAGGCTCATCTTCTTAGTCAACGGTTCGGGGGCGACGCTGTACCCCAGCCTCCAGCCGGTCATGGCATAGGCCTTGGAGAAGCCGTCCAACAGAATTGTCCTCTCCTTGCACCGGTCGCGGACGGACGCGCTGTGATGGGGCGTGTCGTAGGTCAGCTTGCCGTAGATTTCATCCGATAATAAATATATATCATTCTCCTCCGCAATCCCCGCGACCTCTTCTATCTCCTCCTCGCACATAACGGAGCCGGTGGGGTTCTGGGGGGAATTGAGGATGATGAGCTTCGTCCTCTTGGTTATCCTGTCCCTGATGTGGTCGGGGCTCATCCGGAACTCGTTCTTCTCGAGCAGCGGGACGCGCACGGTCTTGACGCCCAGGTAATCGAGAACGGCATAGTATGTGATGAACCCCGGGTCGGGGCAGATGACCTCGTCCTTCGGCCCGGCGAGGCACGAGACGGCGAAGTAGATGATGGGGTTCGCGCCAGGCGTTACCAGGACCTGGCCGATGTCGGGCCTGTACCCGCGCGTGCGCTCGACCTCGTCGCATACTGCTAGCCTGAGATCGTGGAGACCGTCAGGGCTGGAGTAGTGCGTCTTCCCGCCCATGAGCGCCCCCTGCCCGGCATCGAGGACGTGCCTCGGCGTGTCGAAGTCCGGCTCGCCTATCTCGAAATGCAGTATCTCGCAACCCTTGCGCTCGAGCTCCTGCGCCTTCGCAAGGGTCTTGAACGGCGCCTGGCCCACGAGCCTCCCAGCCCTCTCAGCGAATCCGCGCATTCGGCCACGTCCTCTCCCACTGTATCCTGGGAGCCCCATAAAACGCTTGTGCTGCCATCAAAAGGATTATGAACCTCGGATGAGGATACGTGGCCGGGGCACTGCCATGCAGAAGAAGCTCAAGATATCGGACAAGCGCCTGAAGGAGATCAACGACCTCCTGCTCGACCCGGACAACGTCCTGGTCCAGGACCTTTTAGCCGTCGTGGAGAAGCACGGCGGCGTCGACGAGATAAACAAGAAGGCGGCAGAATCGGGGAAGTTTGATAACCTCGTCAAGCGCCTCGAGAAGCAGAATCCCGCTTATGTCAAAGACTTGGAATGGCTGACGAGGGAGCGCGACAAGGGCTCTTTCGTCTCCGTCGCCGACTACCGGAAGGCAGTCCTCGGCGGAAAGAAGGTCAAGTTCGACGAGCGGTTCCCGGTGACGCTGGAGGTCAGTTCCCTCCAGTACTTCCCGTTCCTCATCGCGGAGGCGAAGCAGGCCATCGAGCAGAGTGAGCTCATGCCCGGGCGCTACATCCGCGTGCGCTGCATGAAGGAGCAGGAGAAGGACGGCGATTTGCTGGCGACGGCCGCGGCGATGGACATCGTCGGCGCGACCTGGTGCGAGACGCTGGACACAAAAGGCACCGACGGTTCCAATGTCCACCTGGGCGGCCCGGCGACAATCACGGGCTACTTCGGCGGCGTCGGCCAGCCGAACGACTACCCGCTGAAGTGGGCGGACGAGTTCCTCTATTACTACACCAATTATGGCGTGCGCCAGGTGCTGAACATCAACCCCGGCACGGTCCTCGTGGGCTACATGCTCCACAAGCTCGGGATCAAGAACGAGGTCAAGATATCGGTCTTCATGGGGAACGACAACCCGTATGCAGTGCTCTGGACGCTGATGGCCGCGCGGCTGCTGAGCGCCGAGGACGGGAGCACCCCCCTGATAGGCTTCAACTTCTCCAATTCCGTGAACAACCAGACGATCGAGAAGTGCTCGGGGGTCAGGGAGGCGCTCGGGCTGGCCGACAACGTGCGCTTCGAGCACCACATCACAGAGACGTACAAGAGCATCGTGCGCCAGCCCTACGACCGGCATGGCGAGCTTGTGGATTTGGCGAAGGGCGTGTGCAACATCAGCGCCAAGCACGAGGGCGGGGAGGTCGCGACAGAAATAACCCGCGCCCACCCATCCGACATCCTGGACTACTTCGTGCCGAAGGAGGACGTCCTGAAGCAGGGGCTCATGGGCGCGATGCAGCAGAACTACCTCGACAAGCACGCGGCCGTGAACGTGAGCGCGCGGATGCTCACGGAGGCGGGGCTGAGCTTCGTGGCGGCGTGGAACCTGCACAAGTGAGGGACGGTGGCGTCGAAGAAAACGCGGTCGCTGCATCCCGCGGATAGCCCATGAGCGAAATTTTACATTCGAGCATAGTTATAAATACAGCTAGCGCCTCGATACACTGTCCATCCCGGGCGCGCAAACGCTCATGCTGGACAGACAGGAGAAAGATACAGATGTATAACAGAGACAGGGAAATGCACAAGGCGACTTGTGCGGACTGCAAGAAGGAATGCGAAGTGCCGTTCAAGCCGACGGAAGGAAGGCCAGTGTACTGCAAGGACTGCTTCCAGAAGCACAGGCCGGCGCAGAGAGACAGGTACTAATCTGAGCAATACCATTCGCAAATTCTCTTAAAACCTTTAATCCGTATGTTTTAAATTAACTCGGGCACATTGGCGCATTGTATACGCAAGATATAGGCGATTGCACATTCCCCGCTCCATCATCCTCTTTATCTAATGCGTTAATACAGGCGCGCAAACGGTGATATGGCATGCCAATCGTGATTATCGAGGCCGAGAAGCCCCTCAAGGGCCGCAAGGCGCTCGGCGCCGTCAACCAGGCGATCGCGGAATCCCTTGGGTTGCCAAGAAGCGCCGTCTGGGTGCGCTACGAATGCGTTCCAAGGAGCGCATACTGGGAGGGCGACGGGACGGGCCAATGGGCGCCTGTACTGGTCACCGTCCGTTTGCTCAAAGGCCGGAATAGGAAAGCGTTGGCCAGAATGATGAAGGCCGTCGCCGAGGCCGTTGCGGAGGGCTTCGGGATGGACAAAGGCTCGGTGTGGTGCAGGGTCGACGAGATGGACCCCGGGCTTGTGTCGCAGGGCGGTGTCCCGTACGGCAAGCTGATGAGAAAGAGATGAAATCGCCATTGATACTCGGGCGGTAGAAGGGCTGACCAGGTATCCCCTTATTCATATTCGCAACGAATCGCCCATTGTAGGCGGGCTGGCGATTTCATCCTTTGCCGCCGAGGCTCCTGGGCATCGACTGGCTCTCGACGAGTCCAGTCTGTGGGTGCCTCAATGCGCCGGCCCGCACATCCGAGGGTATGTCGTCGCAGGGGACTGGCGCCGCCCTCCTGCTGATTTCCCTGTGTATGGCCAATAAATCTATCAGCAGCGCGAACCCCGTCTCCATCTTCCCCGCGCCCGCTCCCTGTATCGTTATCGGGCCCGAGAGGTCGGTGTGGAATGTCAGCGCGTTGATCGCGCCGCTGACGCCGGCTAACGGATCTGACAATGGCAGCTTCTCCGGCCTGACGCTGGCGACGACCTTCGGGCCGTCCCTGCGCGCAGACGCCACGAGCTTGTACCTCTTCCCCTCGGCCGCGGCCTTCCTGATGTCCTCCGAGGTGATTTTAGAGATGCCCTCGCGCGCGACGTCCTCTATCTTGATGTCGGCGCCGAGGACTATCTTGGAAAGGGCGTATATCTTGGCAAGGGCGTCGAAGCCCTCCACGTCAGCCGTCGGGTCTGCCTCGGCGTATCCGAGCTTCTGGGCCAGCGCGAGCGCGTCCTTGTAAGGCATGGCGTCGGTCTCCATCTTGGTGAGGATGAAGTTCGTCGTCCCGTTCAGGATGCCCTTGACCTCGCGCACGTCGTTGCCGGCGAGGCAGAACTCGAGCAGGTCGAAGACCGGCGTCCCGCTCATGACCACGCCCTCGTGGCGCAGCAGAACCTTCTTCTTTTTCGCCAGCGCCTGCAGCTCGGCGCCGTGCAGGGCGATGGGGCCTTTGTTCGTCGTTATGACGTGCTTGCCGGAGCCGAGCGCCTCCTTGATATACGTCGTCGCTGGCTCCCCCGTCTTGATGTCGGTGAACGTGACCTCTATTACAATATCCGCGGGCGCGCGCTTTATAGTCTCCACCGGATCCAGGCCCTTGACCGCGCCCTTCGCGGGGAAGTCGTCGACCTTCTTCCCCGCCTCGACGTGCGCAAGGAACTTGGGCAGGTCTATGCCCTCCGGGACGAGGATCGAGCCCTTCAGCTTGTCGGAGACGGCCACGATTTTCGCCTCGAGGCCGTGCCTCTCCTTCAGGGCCTTGCCCTTCTCGGCCAGTATCTTCATGAACCCCTGCGCGACGACGCCGCAGCCGATGAGCGCTATCCGATATGCCATGCCAGCACCCTCGGGGTGGGCGAGGACGCGCGATATAATTAAGTTTTCTGCATCACTGTTCATTTCATTCCGATTGGAGAAATCACAATAATTATATACTTCAGTATGCATGCTTATATTCTGAGGAATGAAGCGAATGAGCAAGACAAACCCTGTCTCGTGCATTGTAAACTTACTCAGGCACCAGGGGGCGGCCATCGCCGACATCCGAGAAGGCAAGGGATTGGTGGACTATTTATTCGGGAGCCACTTGACGATATTGCTCTGCACCATCGCCTTCGGGGCGGCGATGGGCGTATATGCGGGGGGGTTCCAAATACTCATCAATGCTCTCAAGATGCCGGTCCTTTTCTTCCTCACGATATACATCTCGCTCCCGGTATTTTACATCGTCAGCGTGATATCAGGTTACAGAATCGGCGCGAGCCAATTACTTCTCCTTGTGATGACTGGCTATGCTGTCACGGCGATCGTGATGGTGGCATTCACGCCGGTCTTGCTTTTCTTCATCATCACGGCAAAGGATTACACGTTCACTGTTCTCCTCACGACCGGAATCTCGGGGCTCTCTGGTTACTTTGGAGTCGTGTACATATTCAAGAACTTCCAGCTATTCTCATCCGATAAATCATGGTATCCGTCCGTGATTGTCGGTATCTTGGTAATCGCCTTGGTCGGCACGCAGCTTGCATGGACGCTGCGTCCTTACTTCAATAGTTACGACGGAATCATTAAACCCATCGAAGGCAACTTCTATGTGGCGATGGCTTCGACGATAGCAAACAACCCTATCATCGCGCTGCCAGTCCTTGGGGTATTCGTCGTCGTGGCATTCCTCATGTTCCTCTATTACATCAATAGGGCGGAAAAGCATGGATGGGGCGCGCCATCGATCCCGCCGCCGACGCCCTGGAACACATACCCTTACTACACTGCCCCGCCCCCAGCTCAGGAAAAGGTAGCGAAGAATGAGGAAAAGAAGGGTGCAGAGACGGACAAACTGGAAGCCAAGCCTCTTCAGGGCGTCAAAGAATAAGCATTGGGGCGTGGCCGTTACATGATATCAAGTGCACTCTTCGCTTGGATAATTGGCATAGAGCTTCCCATTATTTCGATGTTCATTTTGATTAATTAGTCAGATGAGCCCGTCGATGCCGAGCCTCTCCATCGTCTCGTTCGTCGGCCGTCCCTGCTCGTCCCAGCCGCGCAGCCTGTAGTACTCCTGCAACTGGCCCTCGAAGAACTCGCGCGTCAGCCTCTTCCCCCTCAGCAGGCCCGCGCACATCTCCTCCTCGTGGAACCGCGCGGGCAGGGCGTCGTCGGCGTGCGTCCTGCCGGCCCTCATGTTGTACGCGCGCGCCAGCGCGTGTATGCGCTCCCCGACGGCCATGAGGATCTCCCTCGTCGTCTTCTGCCCGGTGCCGGCCTCGACGAAGGGCGCGAGCCTGTCAAGTCCGAAGGGGAGGAAGTCGCAGACGATTAGGCAGTTCCGGACATTCACATCGTCCTGGCCGTCGGCGGTGTATTTCGGCAGGGTTTCGAGCGCGAGCCTGCCGGACATCTCGTCCGTGGCGCTCCAGAAGCGCGTGTGGCTGGCGAAGTCCGAGGTCGCGAGCGCCAGGGCCATGGAATAGCAGCCGAGCGGGTTGACGCCCGAGATCTCCATGCCGGCTATCTGGATTGCAAAGTAATCGCTCCCCTTCCCAATCTTTCTGGAAGCGATGCGCGTCCCCTCTGCGAGGATGTCGCCGATTCCTTCGCGCATCGCGATTTTCTTCACAAGGGCCAGCAAGCTCTCCGAAGAACCGAACTTTATAGCTCGATTGTCTTCCGCCGAGAGCAGGCCCTTCTCGGCGGCCTCCATCGCGAATGAAATGGTGACGCCCGCGGAAATCGTGTCGAGCCCGAGGTCGTCGCAGAGCAGGTTCGCCTCTGCGACCGCCTTCGCGTCGGCGATTTCGCAGCCGGAGCCGAGGTAGGCGACCGTTTCGTACTCCGGCCCCTCGACCTCCTTCCCGTCCCACTTCGCCATCTTCGAGCACTGGATTGCGCAGTTCAGGCAGCCGCAGCTCTTCCACCCCAGGTCATTCTTCATCGTCTCGGAGGTCAGGCGCTCGTACCCGGGGAACTCCCCCATCTTGAAGTTGCGCGTCGGGAGGAAGTGGCCCATCTCCTGCCCCATGCGTATCCACATCGTCGTGCCGAGGTCGTAGCGCCGCTGCCTGTTGGGGTGCGCCATCAGCTCCTTGAGCAGGACCTTGTTGAGGTTTGAAAATTCATCAGGATTGTGATAATTTATCTTCTCTTTCCCTTCGACTACGACCGCCTTGAGATTCTTCGAGCCCATGACCGCGCCCGCGCCCCCCCTGCCGTACTGCCTGTACTTCTCGGTCGTGATGCAGGCGAATCTCACCAGCTTCTCTCCGGCGGGGCCGATGGAAGCGACCTTGCTTCCCGGATGTCTCCCCTGCAGCGCATTCTCAGTCTCGATGCAACCTTTCCCCCACAGGTTCGAAGCCTCGAGGATTTCCGCGCCCTTCGGGGTCACTCGGACGTAGACGGGGGACTTGGCCGCGCCCTTGATGTAAATGTAATCGTAGCCTGCGCGCTTGATTGCCGTGCCGTAGTGGCCGCCGGCGTGCGAGTCGAGGAAGCCGCCGGTCAGCGGGGAGCGCGTGACGGCGCACGAGCGGTTCGAGGTGTTGATGCTCGTCCCTGTCAGAGGGCCGGTGAGGAAGATGAGCGGGTTGGCGGGAGAAAACGGCTCTGCGAGACCGCTTCCACAGAGAAGGGCGAGCCCAAGGCCCTTGCCGCCGACGAAGTCCCTCTGGAGGGCCTTGTCAGGCTCGCAAACCTCAGATGTGCCCTTGGTCAGGTCGACCTTGATGCATCGGTCCATATAGCTGGCGGGCATGGCTAGCGCCCGAGATGGCTGGAAAGGATAAGAAGGTTGCCGAAGACGAGAATCAATTGAGGGTGGATTCGGACCAGGAGAATATTCCATACTTCTAGAGGCGACGATTTTAATATCTATTAACCACACCGTGTTTAACGGCATATTATCTGAGTGAGGGAGAAAATGAGAAGGGCAGCCGACTCTATGAATGAAGAGGGACAGCATGTCATTGGGCGCTGCCCGACCATTTACGATATTTTCCTGTGCAGTACACAGACATAAAGTGTTAAATATGATACCGAACATAGTGTTTGAACAGTGACATCATGAAACTGGGAAATGTCAAAGCATTGGCAGTTCCTTTAGTTTTAATGTGATTGCCGCGCCCTAATTCCCCATCCTTTTAGGTTGGGGATGTAGGGCGAGCGGGCACCGGCCAACCGGGCTATGTTTTTAGGTGTCTATGGCAATGGCGTCTCGGCGGTGCGCGCCGCGAAGCGGCGCGCTTT
>JACRNV010000051.1 GCA_016214785.1 Methanobacteriota archaeon | reverse complement strand
CAATGCAATAAGGAGATCAAAAAACCGCTGCATAATAAGTACTTCAAGTCTGTGCCTGCCATACGGCAGGCAGTCCGACGGTTCCTTAAGAATGATTTTTTTATGCCCAAAATGTTTACTTATTTATGTCCTTAGCTATCACATCGTGGTAGGACTGAATTATGGCAAGATTAAGGGGGAATATAACGCCATCAAGATAATAGAAAGGTATGACCCCGAGGCGGTAGTGGTAGTGTCCCTCATGCCTCTATCAGGCACGCCCATGTGCGATGTCGCACCGCCCGCTCCCGAGGAAATCGCTGGCATCATCGCCACGGCGCGGCTCAGCATGCCGGAGGTCCCGATATCTTTGGGATGCGCGCGGGATAGGCGCGATTCGAAAATAGACGTATTGGCCGTGGACTGCGGAGTGAACAGGATGGCCATACCTTCAGAGGAAGCTATAAAAAGGGCGCATCATTACGGACTGAATATCGAATGGCAAGGCACATGCTGTTCTGTTCTCTTTAACATACAGAGGTGAAAAAGGATGCCCGCTGAATCCCCCGAGCATTTGAGGACAAGCCTTGCCGCTGCCATGACGCTTGATTTGAAGAGCGGACTATTCTATCGCAATGCCAAATCACCGTGCGTCAATCTGCTATTGACATATGACGATGGTTGTGCGGGGCGTTGCGCATACTGCGGTCTCTCTCTGGAGCGCCAGGGGGCTTACGGCGACAAGAGCTTCATAAGGGTGGGGTGGCCGGCGTACCGGCTGAGCGACATGATGGAGAGGATCGCGGAGCGCGGCAGCCGCGTGAAGAGGGTTTGCATCTCCATGATCACCAACGAGAGGGCCAGGGGCGATGTTTCAGAAATAATTCAGGAACTGAGAAATAGATTGGAAATCCCGATCTCCCTGCTCGTGACGCCCACGATTCTGGAAAAAAATGATCTCATGCGATACAAGGCCGAAGGAGTAGATATGGCAGGCGTGGCTGTGGATTGCGCCACGCCGGAGCTATTCGGAACATATAGGGGCAGCGGGGTGGGCGGCCCGCACACATGGAACAGGTACTGGCAGTGCCTTGAAGAGGCCATAGACGTGTTTGGCGAAGGCATGGCCGGCGCTCATCTGATTGTCGGACTAGGAGAGACCGAGCGGGAGATGGCTGGAACGATGCAAAAGGTCCACGACCTGGGAGGATATACACACCTGTTCTCGTTCTTCCCCGAAAAGGACTCCATGCTCGCCGAACGCCCGCTCCCGCCCATAGGCCAGTACAGGAGAATGCAGCTGGCGAGATACCTCGTCGATGAGGGAACCTGCAGTTCGAAGGATTTCAAGTTCGACGCCACTGACCGGTTGACGAGCTTCGGCCTGCCAGATAACGAACTGGCAACCGTTATCGAAACGGGAAGGCCCTTCATGACCAGCGGATGCGCGGGAAGGGACGGAGAGGTGGCGTGCAACAGACCATATGCAAATTGTGTTCCAGGCCAGGAGATTAGGAACTATCCTTTCACTCCAGA
Organism: Methanobacteriota archaeon; assembly: GCA_016214785.1. Taxonomy (GTDB): domain Archaea; phylum Thermoplasmatota; class Thermoplasmata; order SG8-5; family JACRNV01; genus JACRNV01. The sequence goes on along the minus strand of JACRNV010000051.1, from coordinate 19,226 downwards.
TGATATGGACATCAAGATGATCGGCGAACAGCTATGGCGGCGCGATAAACGATGGGGGTAAATGATCATGAAACTTGAGCCAATTAAGCATTATTACCAGAGCCGACTTACATGGATAACAGCGCGCAAAGGGATTCTTAGTTCCGGGGAAAAACCAGACATTCCAGTTGCGTGTGCCCCCGAATTTGGTGGACACCCCGGGATATGGTCGCCTGAAGACCTATTTGTAGGTGCAGTCGAAGTGTGCACGATGGCCACGTTTCTCTGGTTGGCCGAGAGAGAAAATATCGATGTGAAATCCTATAAGAGCCAGGCTGTGGGCACAGCGCAAATGACCGAAGGCGCGCTTCGTTTTGCCTCCGTAAACATCAAAATCAAGGTTGGGGTATCAACCGAGAAGGCTAGGTTGAAAGTCGAAAAATTGATTCGAGAGATCGATGATTGGTGCCTGGTTTCCCAATCTATCAAATCGATAGTTAAAATCGAACCGGAGGTTTTTATTGAGAACGGTAATGTTGGGTCGAATACATCGTAAGTATATATCGCGGGAGGATACACCGCTCCATAGATTAGGATGGGATGCGTACCCGGAACTACCAGAAGGCTAATAGTGAACGCCAGGCGAAGATGGAAGCGGGCAAAAGACATTGGCAAGATGTTCAGGGTTAGCAGGTGGACGGTGTAGATGTGTCGCCAGAGGGCAGTCTCGGCCTCTGCTGCCCGCCCCAGATGTGAGTCCGTCCCAACCGGGCAGTATGTATATACTAGAGCGTAAGAATAAGGGTTGGCGCCGATTATGCCGATAAGTTTTTGTATTGATGTGATATTGCTTTAAACCTATATCTCCATATAATGAAGGTGAACCATGAGTAAAATCTCGGTTATTGGGGCAGGAAGGTTGGGCTCGACCATCGCATTCTCGGTCGCAAAGGAGCAGATATCCGATGAGCTTGTTTTGCTGGACATCATAGAAAATCTCGTGATAGGGGAGGGGCTTGATATCGGCCAGACATGCCTCTGCCATGTTACTGCTTCAATGGACTACAGCAATATCTCAGGCTCTGATCTCATAATTATCGTAGCGGGGATTGCGAGAAAGCCTGACATGACGAGGGAGCAACTACTCGGCACGAACGTGAAGATTATGAAGTCTGTGATAGAACAGGTGCACAAGTATGCCCCCAATTCGAAGCTACTCGTGATATCGAACCCAATGGACTCTATGACATATGTCGCCCTAAAGGAATCCGGATTCGAGAAGAAAAAGGTCTTTGGTATGGGTGGAGTTGTGGACTCTAATAGGTTCAGGTATTTTCTCGCTAGGGAGTTTGGTGCTCATGTGGAAAATGTTGAGGCCACAGTCATTGGACAGCATGGTGAGATCATGATCCCACTTGTCAATTCCATCAAGATTAGAGGCGTTGAGCGGCTTGACAAAGATAAAATCGATAGGGCAATAGCGAGAACAAAGGATGCGGGGCGAGAGGTCATCGCGCTGAAAGGAGCAACCTTATATGCACCAGCACATGCCACTTCCACGATGGCACGAATTGTGATGAACGACGAGAAGAAGGTCGTCCCTAGTTCGGTCTACCTCGAAGAGGAGGATGTCTGCATCGGACTGCCAGTATTGCTCGGTAAAAACGGTGTGGAAGAAATTATAATGCCAAAGATGACCGAGGAAGAAAGAAAGGTATTCCAGAAGGCCGCCACGACTTTGAGAGAGCATCTTTCAGGTGTGGGATATTAGGCGTTCAACTGGCTTTGCACAAAAAGTCCGGTGATTTTAGGGACTTACTGTGAAAAGCCCGTTCAGCTCATGTTTAATACTTTTCTGACTAGCGGCTCGTACACGAGCCATTTTATATTGAATATTCGAGGAAGCGATAGTAGAATCTCAATCGGTTCCCCGCCCAAAGAATCGTTTTCCGCACAGTAACTCACGTACTCGTTGTGCAGCATCTTGAAATCATCAAACCCCTTGTAAACGGTCAACATCACGCTCTCCGGATCTCTGGCGATATGGAATATTGGGGTTTGAAGTTTTGTAATAGTGCGCATGTGCATCTGTCTCTCATGAATTGGCTTTGATGGGTTGAACTTCGAATGGGTCATCACTAATATTTCGAATCCGAGCTTCTCCAGGCTTACCAGTCTATGCTTTTTAAGCATGTTCTCCTCTAGAAATCTATACTTCAAACGAGCAAAGACCTGTCTTGAACATCCGATATTCTCACTAAGCAACGAATCAGGCGATTCGGGATGGCGTATCAAACTAAGGTACACTTTCTTCTCCAATTCGTTCATTTGCACATCTTTCACTTTACACTTTATCTTCTTTAGATCGACATCTACAAGACGATCGACTTTCATTTCTGGCGACTCAATTTTAAAAATGCGATTTAACAGGGGGGCAAAATCAAAGAAGCTGAATATATAGGAAACCTCAAATGGAAAGAGTACAACATGTATATCTTCTAGGAAATCGTTCTCTTCATACAGCTGAATAAAACCATCAGAAACTTTTATATGTTCAGCAATATTCTTCGATATAGAGATATTAACTGCCTGGTTCGCCTCGCTGACAATTGTAAATAAATCTGTGGCAGCCAATAACTTCTCTCCCGTTATAGCCAAACGATCTACGGGGCGCGTCTTTCTGTTTAATGTTATATACCAAACAGCAAGAAGGTCACACCCCAGGTGCTGCATTATCGGAGTGTACATGCTATAATAATACCCCTCCCTCCATAGCTTCTTCTTTATCGTCGAGTATGTGGACTGCTTCATCTGAATAATTTCAAGGATATCCGTATCAGATAGCGTGGGATATTTGACCAGATGATATAGCACAATCTGTTCATTTTTTGATAACTGAGAAACATTTGTCGATTTCATATTGCAATCCCATGATATTTTTATCTCATATATACCTTACTATACGTGATATATACAGTACAGTAGGCTGTTTTTACATAATAAGCTGCCCATCGAGTGGTAGCCACGCCTCCTTCCATCCCATCTAAAATTATGGATATATTACGTAAGAATGAAAAATAATGATAAATGTCAAATAATTTGTTTTACATCAATACTTCGATTTATTGTGGGTATTTATATCTTATTAATGTCAAAATATCGAAAAATTAGTATATCAACCTCGATGGTTTTATTTATTATCTAAGCGATATGATATGTCGAGGTAAACAAAATATCGGGTGACTAATATGCAGAAAGGAAAAATGACCACAGTAGGAGTAGAGGGGAGTCAGGGGACATTTATTGCGGGCCACCGAATCGATTTTATGGAGACAGAACATATTCTGCTGAGTCACGAATGCGTTCTCGAAGCGAATGTGAGCACAGTTCAAGGGAAAGGGAACAATGAGCTTCTTCTGGCGGTCGTAACCCTGAAGAAAGGATACGCCCCATCCAACGACCTGAAGACAGAGCTTGCATGGCTCGTTTCGACAGACCTTGGGATCACATCTTTGTTCAAGGATATAGAATTCAGAAAACCTAAATCCGAAAATCCAAAAACGCAAATAGTTGAAACGAACGAGGAGGGGGGCGAGGTCCATATATCGGGTCATAAGATATATATCTCAGAGGTGGTGCGAGTCTTAATGAGCCATAAAGAGGTCGTTAAGGCCAAAGTTACCGGAGTCCTGGACAATAGAAGTGGCGAACTCCTAAAAGCTGTTGTTGTTTTAAAAGAGGGGTGCGCCCCCTCTAACGATATGAAGCTGGAGCTTGCGTGGTATGCCCGGACAAAGATCGGTCCCATGGCTCTCTTCAAAGACATTGAATTCAGGGACAGCCTCGATGAGGAAGAGGACGAAAACAGGAATTTGCAGGGGATAGGAAAGACGCAGAAGGGAATGGTGATAGTAGATAAGGTTGAGAAGGACGATCGGGAAATTCACATCTTCAGCCATCGGATTTCAACTAGAGAGGTCACAAAGGCCCTTCTCAGCCATCCAGATGTAACGGACGCCGCCGCAGTGACCGTACCTGACGATACGAAAGGTTTTGTCATAAAGGCATTCGTTAAATTGAAAGACGGCATCGCGCCCTCAAACGACCTGAAGCTGGAGCTTGCCTGGCATGTAATGGTCGAGCTCAAACCCATTGCGACCTTCAAAGACATTGAATTGGAGGCTCCTGGGAACAATCTGCCATTAGAATATATAAAGAATGGGGGATGGGAGGATGCAGTTGACATATCCGGCCATACAGTCCTAAGCGTCGATGTCGAGAAGGCCTTGGCGAGGCATGAGGCAGTATCCGATGCCCTCGTCTTCGGAGTGCCCGACGAGAAGCTTGGCGAGGCGCTCCAGGCCTTTGTTACGCTGAAAGACGGGGTCATGCCCTCGGATGAGTTGAAGGAAGAGCTTGCGTGGCGCGCAAGGACCGAGATCGGCCCCCAGGTGATATTCAAGTCAATCAACTTTAGGAGATTTCTTCCAAAAACCAGCAGAACGATTTTGAAAAGCATACTGCTGGCCGATGCCTTGGCCATTCCTGCAAAGATGTCGATAAGCATTGCGGATTGATGCTCGATGAGAGCTGACAGGATATTTGCCTGATGTGAACCCCGGGCGTGTTGCATTGATTTACAAATTACATTACGGGAAAGAGACAGTAGATGTCGAGATCGACCAGGACGTAGAGATCCTGCATCCCCGCAAGTATGAGTTGAGGGGCGAAGGCGAGCTTTTTGAGGAGGCGTTGGCGCATCCCATTGGAATGAATAAGTTTGGCGAGTTCGCATCTTTTGAAAAGAGCCTATTGGTGGTCGTAAACGATGGGACAAGACCCACGCCCACGGCGAGGATCATCGAGGAGCTCTATCACGTATTGTCAAAACATCCCAAGGTCAGTTTCATAGTGGCCACGGGCGCACATCGGGGGCCGACGGTCGAGGAATACGAATTGATATTCGGGAAGTATTACGAGGAATTCAAAGACAGGATATTCGTCCACGACGCAAAGAAAGACGAGGACATGGTCTATCTCGGAACCTCTTCAAACGGGACCGAGATGTACGTCAACAAGATGGTCACGGCGTCGGATAAGATACTAGTCATAGGCAGCGTAGAGCCACACTATTTTGCAGGATACACAGGCGGTCGGAAATCATTCCTCCCGGGTCTCGCCTCCTATAGAACTATACAGATGAACCACAAACACGCTTTGTCCAATAGGGCCAGGGCCCTTGCACTGGACGGGAACCCCGTCCACGAGGACATGACCGATGCATTGAAAAACCTAAAAGGGATCGATGTCTTTTCCATCCAGACCGTTCTCACCGGCGACCATAAAATATTTGCCGTTACTGCCGGCGACCTCCATGAGTCGTTCTACGCCGCTGTAAAGGAGGCCAACAAGATATTTTGCGTACCCTTTAAAAAGAGAGGCAATATCGTGCTTTCGATGGTGCCTTACCCAATGGACGTGGACTTGTATCAATCTCAGAAAGCCATTGACAACGGCCAATTTGCCCTAAAAAGCGGGGGGGTTCTCATATTGGTTTCAAGATGTACCGACGGCATAGGCGAAAAAACCTACTTCGAGCTGTTGTCTCGATGTAAAACTCCACAGGAGGCCTTGTATAAAATAAATAAGGATTACAAGTTGGGATGGCACAAGGCCGCAAAGATGGCGCAGACCAGCGTCTGGGCAAAGGTATGGGCGGTCACGAACCTCTCTCCCGATCTGTTGCGGAGCATCAACATCGAATCACACCCGAATGTTCAGGGCGCTGTTGATGAAGCGATAAAGTTCATAAAGGGAAAGGGCGAGAAACCTCGGGTGATATTACTGTCGAACGGTTGCCTGACCGTGCCGGTCTTGGAGGGATCGGAAATCACCGAGGGAAGGATGAGGGTCAAAACAGACGTACGGGTCGAGGACATGCTCGAGGTCCTTGATTTTGTTCTGGAAAATTAACACATATGATGCGAATAGATTTAAATCCATCAACGAGCTACAGGGGCAGACAGGGAGACAAACGACCTGCCAGCGAAGTTAGATCAAACGCTGAGGTGAAATCATGTTTGATCAAAAGACTTTGATTGACCGGTTGGTCAGTGGTATGGCCGCCGGGGTCATCGACCTCCCCCGCGACGTCGTTAGGAAACTGGAGGAGGCGCGCGATGAGGAAACGAGCGAGGCCGCCAGGATGCAGCTGAAGGCGATCCTGGACAACGTGAGGCTCGCCAAGGAGGGGAGGCTGCCACTGTGCCAGGACACCGGGATCCATGTGTTCTTCATCGAGGCGGGCTACGATTTCCCGTACCTCGGCGACGTGCTCAAGGCGATACCGCTCGCCGTCGAGAGGGCGACGAGGGAAATACCGCTGAGGCCTAACACAGTAGATCCGTTCACCGGCAAGAACCCGGGGAACAACCTCGGGCGCAGGATGCCGGCCATGAGCGTGGAACTGGCGGAAGGAGACGGCGCGACCATCCGCATCCTGCCAAAAGGCGGGGGAAGCGAGAACATGTCCGCCCTCTGGATGCTCACGCCCACCGAGGGGTTCAAAGGAATGAGACGGCTCATACTCGAGCACGTCCAGCGCGCCGGCGGGAAGCCCTGCCCGCCTATCGTCCTCGGCATCGGTGTGGGAGGGGGCGCGGACATCGCGATGAAGCTTGCCAAGAAGGCCCTGCTGAGGCACCTCGACGTTGCGAACCCCGACGGGGCGGTCGCGGCGATGGAGAAGGAGATATTGGACGACCTGAACGCGCTCGGCGTAGGTCCCATGGGCGTCGGCGGAAGGACGACGGCGCTGGCCGTGCACATCGAGTACACGTGCAGGCACCCCGCGACCTTCCCGACGGCGATGGTGGTGCAGTGCTGGTGCGACCGGAGGGCCGGGATCGAGATATCGAAGGACGGGGAGGTGAAATGATGGCCGAGCACCGCCTCCGAACGCCGATCAGCGACGAGGCGATATCCGAGATCAAGGCGGGCGACACGCTCTTCCTCAGTGGGACTGTCTTCACGGCGCGGGACGAGGCGCACATGGAGATGCTCAGGCACAATGGGATTCCTGGGTTCGACCCCGCGGGGCTGGCGCTTTACCACTGCGGGCCGGTCATGAAGCGCGAGGGCGGCGATTGGAAGGTCGTCTCCGCGGGGCCGACGACGAGCTTTCGCATGGAATCCCTGGAGCCTGAATTCCTCGAGAAGTTCCGCGTGAAGGTCATCATAGGCAAGGGAGGGATGGGCCCGCTTACCTTGGAGGCGTTGAAAAGGCACAATGCGGTCTATGCCTCGTTCACGGGCGGCGCGGGCGCGCTCGCCGCCAAGGGACTCGGGAAGGTCAAAAAGGTCCATTACCTCGAAGAACTCGGGATGGCCGAGGCCGTATGGGTATTCGAGGCGAAGGATTTCGGCCCCCTGGCGATCACTATGGACTCCAGAGGAAGGTCCCTCCACGACGAGGTGAACAGGGCGACGGAGGCGAACCTCAAGAGGATACTGAGCGGCAAGGGATTAGCCTGAGAGCCCGTCCAGCACCTTCCTCGCCGTCGCGCCGATCTCCGCCGGCGAATCGCAGACCGTGACGCCCGCTCCCCTCAGTGCCTCCTTTTTCTCCGCGGCAGTGCCCTTGCCCTCGGCGATTATCGCTCCGGCGTGCCCCATGCGCTTGCCCTTGGGCGCCGTGCTGCCGGCGATGAATGCGACGACGGGCTTCTTCATGCGCTCCTTGATGTAGCGTGCGGCGACCTCCTCGTCCGTTCCGCCTATCTCTCCTATCATGACGACCATGTCCGTGTCAGGGTCGTCGTTGAACAACCTCATCGCGTCCCTGTGCGTCGTCCCTATTATCGGGTCGCCGCCTATCCCCATGCATGTGCTCTGCCCGACTCCGGCCTTCGTGAGCTGCGCGGAAACCTCGTACGTCAGAGTGCCCGAGCGGGATATGACCCCGCACCTCCCCGGGGCGAAAATCTCCACTGGCATGATCCCCAGTTTCCCGATGCCGGGGGTTATTATCCCGGGGCAGTTCGGGCCGATCAAGTGCGTCTTGCTCCTATTGAGCTTGTCCTTGACCTTCACCATGTCCATAGGGGGTATCCCTTCGGTTATCAGCACCACGAGCGAGAGGCTCGCGTCTATCGCCTCGATCGCGGCGTCGGCGGCGAACGGCGCGGGCACGAAAATGATGGACGCATTCGCGCCCGTGGCATTGACCGCGTCCGCGACGGTGTTGAAAGCGCGGAGGCCGAGGATGTCGCTCCCGCCCTTCCCGGGGCTGACGCAGCCGACGAGCTTCGTCCCGCATTGCAGCATCCTCTCGGCGTGGAACTGCCCCTCCTTCCCCATGCCCTGGACGATGGTCTTCGTGCCCTTCGTGAGGAGGATCGCCATCTAGGCGCCCCCTCTCGACAGGTCCACGGCCTTCTGCGCGGCCTCGTGGAACCCCGTTGCGGTGTGGAAGTTCAGGCCCGAACCCCTGAGGATGTCGATCCCTTCCTTGGCATTCGTGCCCTCGAGGCGCACGACTATCGGCATCCCCGCGTCGCCTGCCTTTCCGATAGCTTCCACGACGCCGGTGGCGACCCTGTCGCAGCGCACGATGCCGCCGAAGATGTTGATGAGGACGCACCTTACGTCCTTGTCGCTCGTGAGGATCTTGAAGGCTTTCTCCACCGCATCGCTCGATGCCGCTCCCCCGACGTCGAGGAAGTTCGCCGGCTCGCCGCCGCAGTGCTTGATGAGGTCCATCGTCGCCATCGCCAGCCCCGCGCCATTGACCATGCACCCGACAGTGCCCGAGAGCTTGATGTAGCTCAGGTTGTGCGTCTTCGCCTCCACTTCCAGGGGGTCCTCCTCGTTCGGGTCCCTGTAATCGGGGCGGTCATTGTGCCTGAAGGCGGCATCGTCGTCCAGGTTGATCTTGGCATCTATCGCGATCAGCTTCCCATCCCTCGTTACAGCGAGCGGGTTGATCTCGGCAAGGGTCGCGTCTTCTGAAACGAACAAGCGGTACAGGTTGAGAATGCAATTCACCCCGTCTTTGAAGGGTTGGCCGGCCAGCCCGAGGCCGAAACATATCTGCCTGGCCTGGTAGGGCATCAGCCCGACGAGAGGGTCGACCCAGGCCTTGTGGACCTTCTCCGGTGACTTCAATGCGACGCTTTCTATTTCGACCCCGCCTTCGGGGGACGATATCACGGCCACCTGCGATCTCTCCCTGTCGATGACCATTCCTAGGTACATCTCGCGCTCGACATCGGAGGCTCTCTCCACGAGAACCGATTTGACAAGAGTCCCCTCGGGGCCGGTCTGGTGGGTCACCAGCCTCATCCCGAGTATCTTTCTTGCGACGCTCTCCGCGTCGTCGGGAGTGGCCGCGAGCTTGATTCCCCCGCCCTTGCCCCTCCCTCCAGCATGAACCTGGGCCTTGACAACGACGGGAGCACCGATTCTCCTCGCGGTCTCCTTCGCCTCCGCGGGAGTTCTAGATAGTGCGCCATCCGGCACGGGCACTCCGTACTTCTTAAAAATCTCCTTCGCCTGATATTCGTGCACCTTCAAACAGATCACCATCGTTTGCGTATGCGGGATGATTGTTCCCCTCTTAATAACCTTAACGATGCCAGTTGGGCGCACATGAAACGATGGATGGGGAAGGTTTTAATAGTCTAATTCTAATAAAGGGAGCAGTATAACGATTGGAGGGATTGTTGTGCTTGTACTGAGCAGGTGGACATCGAAGATTGGCCTGGGGAACCTATGGGAGGCCATAGAGGCGGAGAAGAGGACTCTCTATTGGGAGGGCGTGGAGCCCCTCTACGCCATGCAGCAGGAAGGGAAGAGATACATCAGCATCATGTTCAACGTCAAGAACCTGGACGCCTTTCAGAAGGTCTTCCATAACGCATCCAAGATATTGGAGTCCATCCTGGAGACAAGGACAATCCCCGTCATGAGGCCCATCTATTTTCCGCTTCCGAAAGGGCACAAGAAAGACTTGAACAGGTATATGGCATTCTTGCGGGTAGCTCCTGAAAAGTACGAGGCGGTCTACTCTGCCATCCAAGGGCTGTGCTGCCCTAAGGATTTGCACATCACGTACATTTCCTTCTCGTTTGGCGATGACGATATAATCGTTTCGATGCTCGCGAAGGACAGGGAAACGGCTCTGAACTTCGTGAACGACGAAATCGGGAAAGTGGACGGTGTGAACGCCTTTGACGTAGCCCGTGTGGTGAGGTACGTTACGCTCGTCCCGAAGGAGAGGATCAGGGAGCACACCGCGCAGTTTCTGCACACGGCTCCGGCAGGCAAGAAGGGGCAGCGGAAGAACCCCCGCGCATACGAGAATTATGCCCGTGAGCGCTCACCGATGACCGTTGTGGTGAGGCTGTTCGCTAAGAAGAGCCTGCCGAGGCTATGGGAGGATATCGAGACGAGCCTGCCGAAGCTCAAATCGAAGGACCTGGTCCCACTTTATGCATCGCAGCAGGAGGCCAAGGACTACATCACCATTATCACGGAGGCGACCAATTTCGAGGCTCTGAACGATGTCGTCATCAACAACATCTCGACCTTGGCGGACGTGAGGAAGACGCGAACGATACCGCTGCTCGAGCCGACCTACTTCCTCCTTCCAAAAGGACATCCGAGAGACCTTGAGCGGTACCTTATTTCGCTTAGAGCGGAACCGAAATCATACCAGGCCATCCGCTCGAAGATAGTCTGCTACGATTATCCGGACAACGTGTTCTTGTCCTATCTCGCCTACTCGCTGGGCGAGGACGACATCCTGCTCTCCGTGCTCACAGACTCCAAGAAATCCGTCATGGCCTTCGCGAAGGAAGCCTTCGACCGCATGGACGGCGTGCGCTCCTACGAAATATCCAATCAGCTCAAGACCAAAAGGCTGGCGTCCGAGACGGCATGGAAACAGCATCATGAAAAGTTCCTGTCCAGCTATGACCGGCAGCACAGGGGCGATTACGATACCGACTACGATTGGTCCAACAACTTCTACGAGTACGCGGCCATGAGCGGGGCCTTCGTGCACGAGCTGGACATGGACGGCTGACCAGCAAGGGGCATTGCTTTTCCGAACATTGTTCCGAGTCGCAATTCCCCTTGGACCCCTGCGACGGAAAGGATTTCATCACGGAAAGCGGATGTGTACAACTTTGGGAGGTGCTAAGGAGAATCGGTTGGGGCAATCTTTATCGAAGATTATCCTTAGCGCCGGAACCCCTTGGATCCCTGCGACGGAAAGGATTTCCCAGTTTGGGGCATTCGATTTGCAGAATTTATAATCGTAGGATGCCCAGAAAAGCATATTCCATCCGGGGTGATAGGGGGAATTCGGTTCTCATTAATTACCGGCGGTAGAATGCCCCTATGCCCCTAGCCCTAGTATCTTCTTAGTTATCGGCGCGAACTCCATCTCTTTGATCACGATGGTGTTGTTGACGCTGTACTCGTTGATGACGGGCATTTCGTTGATGTAATTGCTTTCCTTCAGATGCTGAATCTTGTGCATGTTGTCCATTTTAGCCTGGTCGTAATCTGCATAGGCCGAAAGCATTATCGCGTCGTACTTGCGCGACGCCATGAAGAAGGTGGCGCCGCTCATTATCCGCGAAGGGTCGGCCCTCGAAGTGTCCAACGGTTTTCCCAGGCTGTATTCCACATGGTAGAAGCATATCACCTTGAACCCCAGCTTCCGAAGGTCTGGCATGATGAGGGTCTTCACCAATCCGGCGCGCTCCAGCTTCTTCCTTGTCGCTGCTATCGTGTGCCTGCTCACCGGCAGCACTCGTCCCAGCGCGGCGTCGGTCAGTTCGGGGTGCCTCACTAATCCATGGAACACGAGGCGCTCGGTCCGTGAAAGCTTGCCTCTTCCGTCGGGGGCAAAGAGCCTCTCTTCGCGTGGCTCGTCCTTAATGCCGAAGGCCTCCGCCAATAACGGTGCGAAATTCCAGAACCTGTCTACGCGGCTTATCTGGAACGGGAATACCACCTTTCGAGGGGACCGCCCTTCGAGCAACCTCAGCTTGGCGAAGGTCTCTGTCCTGATATCGTTGATCATCGAGGCGGTCGTGTAATCACCCGCAAAGCTGAGGGAGAATCCCTTGTGAGTCTCTCCGAGCGAATAGAAGATCTCGCTGAATGCGTCGATCATCTCCTTAGTTATCTTGACGCGCTCCTCGAGATGCACCGCAGGGTTGAAGCTCGTGTATACGACCACGAGCATCTCGCAGCCCAAATTCTGCAGGAATGGGACCCGCACGGTCTTATAGTACCCCTCGGTGAACAGCCGCTGCCGGATCGAGGCCAGGGTCGACGGCTTCATCCTGATCTTCAAGGCCAGTTGGCGGTTGTTCAGGTCCGGGTCCTTCACGATGGCGTAAAGGACCTTCTTCTCGTTCGCGGACAGCGAATCGCCCATGGCATCCGTATCTGCGAATGTGGTTATGAACCTTACTAAAGGGCTTACTAATAAATGCAATGAACGATGCTTTTTCGTAAAAGCGAGATTGTTCTCTATCAATTAATACCACATTCATCATTACTACCTTATATATACAATATTACGAGAAATCTTAAATATGGGGGCCGCAATTCACGCCCAGAACCTCATCCAGGGGGGATGTCTCATGGGAAAAAGCATGGCCCAAAAGATACTTGAAAAACACCTAGTAGTGGGAAATTACGAGGTCGGGAAGGAGATCGGAATTAAGATCGACCAGACCCTGACGCAGGATGCGACGGGGACGATGGCATACCTGCAGTTCGAGGCCATGGGCATCGACCGCGTGAAGACCGACCTGTCGGTCAGCTACGTCGACCACAATACAATACAGGTCGGCTTCGAGAACGCCGACGACCACAGGTACCTGCAGTCGGTCGCGGCGAAATGCGGCATCATCTATTCCCGGGCCGGCAATGGCATATGCCACCAGCTGCACCTCGAGAGGTTCGGCAAGCCCGGTACGACGCTCCTGGGCTCGGACAGCCACACCCCGACCGGCGGCGGCGTCGGCCAGATTGCCATAGGCGCAGGCGGCCTTGACGTCGCGCTCGCGATGGGCGGCGCGCCCTTCTTCCTCACGTGCCCGAAGGTCCTCAAGATAAATCTCACCGGCAAGCTCAACCCGTGGTGCAGCGCCAAGGACGTGGTCCTGAAGATGCTCGAGCTCTTCACGGTCAAGGGGAACGTCGGCGTCGTCATGGAGTACGGCGGACCGGGAGTCAAGACGCTGAGCGTCCCGGAGCGGGCCACAATCACCAACATGGGCGCCGAGATGGGAGTCACGACCTCCATCTTCCCGAGCGATGAGGTCACGAAGAAGTTCCTCAAGGCCCAGGAGCGCGAGAAGGACTGGACCGCCCTCGAGCCTGACGCGGACGCCGAGTACTTCAAGGTAGTGGAGTTAGACCTCTCCGGCATAGTCCCGCTGGCGGCCACGCCCCACAGCCCGGGCAACATCGCGACGGTGAAGTCCCTCGCAGGCAAGGAGGTCAACCAGGTCTGCGTGGGCTCGTGCACGAACTCGTCGTTCAGGGACATGATGATCATCGCAAGCCTGCTGAAGGGCAAGCACGTCCATCCGGGGGTCAGCGCAGTTATGGCGTCGGGCTCGAAGCAGGTGCTGACCATGCTCTCCGAGAACGGCGCGCTCACCGACATAATCTCGGCGGGCGTGCGCATCGCGGAGAACGCCTGCGGGTTCTGCATCGGCAACAGCCAGTCGCCGCAGTCAGCCGGCATATCCGTGCGCACGAGCAACCGCAACTTCGAAGGCCGCTCGGGCACCAAGGACGCGCAAGCCTACCTGGTCAGCCCCGAGACAGCCGCGGCGGCCATGCTCACCGGGAAGATAACGGACCCGAGGGACCTCGGGGTCGCCTACCCGAACATCAAGGTGCCGGCCAAGTTCAGCGTCGACGACTCGATGCTCCTGCCGCCGGCGAAGGACCCAACCAGCGTGAAGATTTACAGGGGGCCGAACATCGGCGAGCCACCGAAGAACGACAAGCTCCCCGACAGCATCTCGGCGACGGTAACGATAAAAGTCGGCGACAATGTCACGACCGACCACATCATCCCCGCAGGCGCGAGGATGAAGTACCGCTCGAACGTGCCCAAGTACTCAGAGTTCCTCTTCGAGGTCGTCGACCCGAAGTTCTACGAGAGGGCCAAGGAGATAAAGGGAAAGGGCAAGGCCAACGTCATAGTCGGCGGCCTGAGCTACGGCCAGGGCTCGTCCAGGGAGCACGCGGCTATGTGCCCGATGTTCATGGGCGTCAAGGCAGTCATAGCCAAATCCTTCGAGCGCATACACAGCGCGAACCTCATCAACTTCGGAATACTGCCGCTGACGTTCGCGAACGAGGCCGATTACGAGAAGGTCGCGCAGGGCGACGAGCTCGAGATACCGAACGTGCGCGAGATACTGGCGAAGAAAGGTAAGATGGCAGTGAGGAACAAGACCAAGAACCTCGAGTTCGAGGTTAAATACGAGTTCTCCGACCGACAGGTCGATATAATCCTGGCGGGCGGGATGCTCTCGATGCTGAAGAAGTAGGAGGTGAGACAGATGTCACAAAAGAAGATAAATGTCAAATCGACGATAGTGGAGATTGACGGCGACGAGATGACGAGGATTATGTGGCAGATGGTCAAGGACAGGCTGCTGCTGCCCCACCTGGACATGAAGCTCGAGTACTACGACCTCGGCCTCAAGAAGCGCGACGAGACCGACGACAAGATAACGCTCGAGGCCGCCGAGGCTATAAAAAAGCACGGCGTCGGCGTCAAGTGCGCGACCATCACGCCAAACAAGGCGCGGGTCGAGGAGTACAAGCTGAAGCAGGAATGGAAGAGCCCCAATGGAACGATAAGGGCCGCGCTCGACGGCACGGTCTTCAGGGCGCCCATCCTCGTAAAGAACATACCTCCTGCAGTGCGCACATGGAAGAAGCCCATACACATCGGCAGGCACGCCTACGGCGACGTCTACAAGAACGCCGAGATACGCGTCCCGGGCCCGGGAAAGAGCGAGCTGGTCTACACGCCCGCCGACGGCGGCGGGCTGGTGAAGCTGACGATCCAGGACTTCAAGGGGCCGGGCATCCTCCAGGGCATACACAACACAGACAAGTCCATCGCGTCCTTCGCGAGGGCGTGCTTCACGTACGCCTACGACATGAAGGTTCCGCTGTGGTTCGGCACCAAGGACACCATCTCCAAGACCTACGACGCACAGTTCAGGAAGATATTCGAGGAGGAGTACAGGAAGAACTGGGAGCAGAAGTTCAAGGACGCGGGGCTGGAGTACTTCTTCACGCTGATAGACGATACAATCGCGCGCATCATGCGCTCCGAGGGCGGGATGCTCTGGGCGTGCAAGAACTACGACGGCGACGTCATGAGCGACATGCTCGGCTCGGCCTACGGCTCGCTGGCGATGATGACCTCCGTCCTCGTGAGCCCCAGCGGCTTCTACGAGTTCGAGGCCTCCCACGGGACGGTCCAGAAGCACTACTACAAGCACCTCAAGGGCGAGAAGACCTCGACGAACTCGATGGCCCTCATCTTCGCCTGGTCGGGCTGCCTGAAGAAGCGCGGCGAGATCGACAAGACGCCGGATGTGGTCGACTTCGCGAACAAGCTCGAGGCCGCTGCGATAGAGACCGTGGAGGGCGGCGTCATGACCGCCGACCTCATCAAGGTCGCGGACCCGGACCCGAAGAACAAGCAGGTCTACACCGAGGAGTTCATCGACGCCGTCGCGAAGAAGCTGGAATCGAAGCTCAAGTGATTGGGAGATGTGAAAATGGCACAGAAAGCGATTAGGGAGGCGCATGGCAAGCAGATGATGGCGCGCCTGCTGAAGGAATACGCCGGCGGGAAATATGTCGTCGAAGACAACTTCATATCCGTCGGACCGAAGACCGACCTGAGGAAGCTGCCGTCTAAATACAAGTGGCTCCGGGAGAAAAAGCTCGTCGTCAAGCCCGACCAGCTCATAAAGCGCAGGGGCAAGAACAAGCTCATACTGGTCGGCAAGACTTACGACGAGGCCGTCAAGTGGATAAAGGAGAAGAGCAGCGGGCCGATAACCATCTACGGCAAGTTCGACGCCAAGGGAAAACCCCTAGACAAAGGAACAGAGGGGACGCTCACGCACTTCATCATCGAGCCGATGGTCCCTCACAAGGAGACGGACGAGTGCTACGTGGCCATAACCTCGAACCGCGATGGCGACAAGATACTCTTCTACCACAAGGGGGGCGTGAACGTCGGGGACGTGGACGCCAAGGCCCTCAAGCTTCAGGTGCCCGTCGGCAAGTTCCCGACGGCAGAGGAGCTCGAGAAGTCCCTCATGAGGAACCTGCCCGCGACGCGGAGGAAGCTCGTGGCCGGGTTCGTCGAGGGGCTCTACAAGTTCTACGCGGACCTGAACTTCGCCTACCTGGAGATAAACCCCATAGTAGTGCTGAAGGACAGGGTCGTCCCCCTGGACCTCGCGGCCAAGCTCGACGACACTGCAGAGTTCGAGAGCGGCAAGAAGTGGGGGGACATCGAGTTCCCGCCGCCGTTCGGCCGCACCCTGAGCAAGGAGGAGGCCTACATCGAGGACCTGGACTCGAAGACCGGCGCGTCCCTGAAGCTGACGGTCCTGAACCCGAAGGGGAGGGTCTGGACGATGGTCGCCGGCGGAGGCGCTTCTGTCATCTACGCAGATACGATCACAGACCTGGGATACATGTCCGAGATGGCCAACTACGGCGAGTACTCGGGGGACCCGAACGAGGAGTTCACCTACAAGTACGCCAAGACGATACTGGACCTCATGACGCGCGAGAAGGACCCGCGCGGGAAGGTCCTCATCATCGGCGGCGGCATCGCGAACTTCACCGACGTCGCGAACACCTTCAAGGGCATCGTGCGCGCCCTCCGTGAGTACCAGGACAAGCTGCGCAGGAACGACATCAAGATATACGTGCGCAGGGGCGGCCCGAACTACAAGGAAGGCCTGAGAATAATGAGGGAGCTGGGGACTGAGATAAAGGTGCCCATAGACGTCTACGGGCCCGAGACGCACATGACGAAGGTGGTCCCGATGGCCATGGAAGCCCTGAAGAAAGGAGGGAGATAGATGGCCAAAGCACAGGTGGCAAAGGCGGCTAAAAGGCCAGACTATGTCCTCTTCGACAGGGACACGCAATCGTTCATCTACAACCTGCAGGTGAACGCCGCGCAGCGCATGCTCGACTTCGACTACACGTCCAAGAGGGAGACGCCTTCCGTTGCAGCTATCGTGAACCCGACGGGCAGCGACGGCTACCAGAAGTTCTTCTACGGGCCGAAGGAGGTACTCGTCCCGGTGTACAAGTCCCTGCAGAATGCCTCGGCCAGGCACCCGAACGTCGACGTGATGATAAACTTCGCCTCGTTCAGGTCTGCTTACTCATCGACGAAGGAGGCGTTCGCCATACCGCAGATACGCACTGTGGTAATCATCGCCGAGGGCGTGCCGGAGCGCAGGATGAAGGAGCTCACCGCCGAGGCCAGGAAGCTGAGGAAGAACATCATCGGCCCAGCGACGGTCGGCGGCGTCGTGGCTGGCGCATTCAAGATAGGGAACACCGGCGGCACGATCGAGAACATCGTGGACTCGAAGCTCCACAGACCGGGCTCGGTCGGCTTCGTGTCCAAGTCCGGAGGGCTGTCCAACGAGACCTACAACATCGTCTCGCGCAACACCGACGGCATCTACGAGGGCATCGCCATCGGCGGCGACAAGTACCCAGGCTCGACGCTCATCGAGCACCTGCTGCGGTTCCAGGCAAACCCCGACATCAAGATGCTCGTCTCCCTGGGCGAGGTAGGCGGCATCGATGAATATGACATCGTCGATGCGCTCAGGAAGAAGAAGATAACCAAGCCACTCGTGATATGGGTCACAGGCACGTGCACCAAGGCCTTCAAGACAGAGGTGCAGTTCGGCCACGCGGGCGCGAAGGCCGACGCCGACCGGGAGACGGCCGACGCGAAGAACAAGGCGCTGAAGGATGCGGGGGCGATAGTCCCGAACTCCTTCGACGACTACGGCCTCAGGATACGCGAGACTTACGAGAAGCTCGTGAGGAAGGGCACGATTAAGCCCAGGCCCGAGCCCGACGTCCCGAAGGTGCCGATGGACTACGCCGCTGCGGTCAAAGCCAAGATGATACGGAAGCCGACGAACTTCATCTGCACAATCTCCGATGACAGAGGCGAGGAGCTGATGTACCGCAACATGGCCATCTCCGAGGTCTTCAAGCAGGACATCGGCGTCGGAGGCGTCATCAGCCTCCTGTGGTTCAAGCGCCTCCTGCCGAAGTACTGCACGAAGTTCATTGAGATGTGCCTGATGGTCACGGCAGACCACGGCCCTGCCGTCTCGGGCGCGCACAACTGCATTGTCACGACCCGCGCGGGCAAGGACCTGATATCGTCCATAGTCTCGGGGATGCTGACGATCGGCCCGCGCTTCGGCGGGGCCGTCGACGGCGCGGCGCAGATGATGAGCGCAGCCCTCGACGCAGGCAAGGCTCCGGCGCAGTTCGTCAAGGAGATGAAGGACAAGGGCCTGAACATCCAGGGCATCGGCCACCTCATCAAGTCCGTCCACAACCCGGACATGAGGGTGGAGATAATCAAGGGGTACGCGAAGAAGAACTTCAAGAGCACGAAGGTCCTGGACTACGCGCTGGCGGTGGAGAGGCTGACGACCCAGAAGAGGGACAACCTCATTCTGAATGTCGATGGCTGCATCGGGGTCTGCTTCGCGGACATGCTGCGCAGCGAGATGCCGAAGGAAGAGGCGGACGAGTACATCAGGATGGGGGCGCTGAACGCGCTCTTCGTAGTTGGAAGAACTATGGGCATGGTCGGCCACCACCTCGACCAGAAGAGGCTCAAGCAGCCCCTCTACAGGCACCCCTGGGACGACATCGCCTACATGCTGGACCAGTAGCGGGCCGGCCAAAACCTTTTCTTTACATTTCTTCTTAAAATAAAAGATAGTATTTTATGCAAGTAAACGATTATTTAATATGATTGCCGCGCCCTAATTCCCCATCCTTTTAGGTTGGGGATGTAGGGCGAGCGGGCACCGGCCAACCGGGCTATGTTTTTAGGTGTCTATGGCAATGGCGTCTCGGCGGTGCGCGCCGCGAAGCGGCGCGCT
>JACRNV010000050.1 GCA_016214785.1 Methanobacteriota archaeon | reverse complement strand
TCGGAAGGTTCATCGACGATGTGTACAACAGCAAGAGAATGCATTCCTCGCTCGGGTACAAATCCCCGATCGAGTTCGAGCAGCAGGAGGAATTATATAGTGTTGCTTGACTTAGCGTCCACTAATGAGGGTGCAGTCCAATAACATTGATTGTCTGGGGGTTACGCTTGATTACGGTCTCATCCGTCCCAGCCGCACGTACTCCGCCTCGTCCCCTTTCGTCCGCGCCAGCAGTATCTCCTTCTTGACCCCGTGCGCAAGCCTGACCGCCCTGCTTATCTCCGCCCACATGCTCCTGTACCCCTCCGGCACGGCGTGGACGAGGTATCTTGCGTGGTTCTTGTCCGGGTCGCCCTCGTACGCGCGGAAGTGCGAGCCGTACTTGAAGCCCGTCTTGACCAGGATTCCCTTCGCCCGCAGGTCCCTGTAAGTGCTCAATCGAAGCTCGAAGTCTGGCTGCAGGCGCACGGCCTCGCTGAAGAGCTTGTCGAACGGGACGACTCTGTTCGTCTTGGCGTTCCTGAGCCTCAGCGCGCCCTTGTCCATCAGGTAGACGCTCTCGAGGAGCGATAGCTGCAGCGCGCTGCCCATCGGCTTGCCGTAGAAGCCCGCGTTGTAGAGCGCCTGCGCCTCCAGCGGGTCGAGGATGAGCGAGCGGTCCTGCAGGAGGATGCCCTCCACCTCGGGGAGCGGCGCCTCCTTCAGCCTCCCGTGCGGCCTCACGCCCTTGACGTTGTAGTAGGTCAAATCCCCTTCCTCGTCCACGACCGCCAGCAGCAGCGTCTTGCGCACCTGCTCGACCTTCTCCATCAGGCCGAGAAGCTCCTCGATGTCGAAGACGCCCCTCTCGGAGAGAGCGACGACCCAGAACTTGGACGCGGCCTTTGACGGCACGCCGCCGCGCGGCAGGACCCTGAAATCGACGGGCACCGCGCCCGCCTTCACGACGTAGCCGCGCTGCCTGAGGTCCCGGTAGACGAGATATTTTATCTCGAAGCTCGGGTGGATGCGCGTGGCGACTTTGAAGAGCCCCTTCATGCCCAGCCTCTCGTCTTTGGACATGACGACGAGCCTCATCGCTTCCACCAGGTACGTGGCCTCGATGAGGTCGAGGCTCAGCGAGCCGCCCGACAGGTTGGCGCCGAAGTAACCCTTGTTGTATATCAGGCTCGCAGACGGCGGGTCGCGGACCACCACCCTGTCATCCGCAAGTATTCCGGTAGGGACTTCCCTATCGTCCATTGTTACAACCCCATGCTGGCGAAATGGTCGGGCGCCCTTTTTCTAAGCTCCCTGAGCATTATGCCCTTCGCCTGCTCGGCGCCGCTAGGGCCAAGGAACAGGGTAAGCGCGGACGTCACCCTCTTGACGAGGGCGTCGGCCTGTTTGGGGGTCATGAAGTCCTTCGAAATGCCGAGCTCGGATATCTGATGCTGTATGACGCTGCGGGTCACTGGGCTGAGCCGGAAGAGCTGCTCCTCGATCGCCATGACAAAGCCTGCGCCGTCCAAATCGGTTACCAGCTAGATTGGGATTGCGCATACTCTATATAGCTCTGGCGGTAAATGGCAATCCATTACGGGGAAAGATGGGTTCTACCGTACATGTCGTTGTAACTCGGCATAGGGGCGGCCTTGTTGTGCCCTTCCTCGATGATCTCTTCCTCGTACAGCTCCTTCTCTATCTTGAGCGTGTGGAAGTGGGCCTTCTCCTTGGCCGCCAGGTGCTTGAAGAGCCTCCTGTACTCCTTGTGGTGGTGCGCGAGGTACGTGTAAACGCGCATGGCGTTGTCCTCGCTGGCCATGGCGACGTCCAGGGCCTCTATCATGTTGTAGATTGTAGTTACATTGACCGAACCCTCGAACGGCGGCAGGCCTTTGGGCATGACGGGGGCGCAGTCGCCGTAGAGCTTCTTGTGCAGCTCCACGAGGACCTTCTTGTGTATCTCCTCCTCGTGGGCGAAGTGCTCGAACTTGTGGGCGACGAGCTCGTTGACGTTGGTGTCCTTTGCGAGCGTCATGTAGAATTTATTGGCCGCTTCCTCGGAGCCAATCGCGTATCCCAGGATATCCTTGAGGCCGAGGGCCTTGAGCTTCTCGAACATGATTCTCGGGTAAAACCCCACCATATTTAAACATTGTTGCGGAGGCAAACGGTTTAATAGCGCGAGGGTCATCTTCGACCCATGGGGTTCGAGATAACCGTTTCCAGGAACCTGCCGCTGACCTCCATCGGCGATTTAGACGAAGCCGCGCGGATATTTCTCGCCCAGATAGGCTACCTGCGCAGCGAGGGGGACGGGGGGACCGCCCTCAGGCTCTTCGACTGCTTCCTGAAGAGGCCGGACAAGGCATGGACCGTCGAGGACATCGCTGTGACGGTCAAGGCTTCCAAGCCGACGGTCTACAGGTACATCGCGCGGCTCAGGGACATAGACCTCGTGGAGGAAGCCCCCGTGGAGACGAAGAAGGGGCGCGGCCGGGGGTATAGAGTGCGCTACGGCAGCCTGGCGAAGGCGTGGAACTTCGTGGAGGCCAACGTCGAGGTCGCCATGGAGAACTACCGGAAGAGCGTCGAGCACATCGAAGCGCTCGCGGAGCGGGAAAGGAGGAAGTGAGATGGCGAAACAGAAATCGGATGCTGAAGACGAGAAGGAAGGGGTTCTCTTCCTCACGAAGGGCTCGAAGTACAGGATATCGTCCCTGGAGTCGAGGGACCACCCCCTGGTGACCAACGGCACGTTCATGGGCTATACCGCGATAGGCCATGACGAGGGCATCTGCGTCCAGCTCGACGACACCCACAAGGGGGACGTAGGCATCATGCGCGTCATCCCGACTCACATGATAATCTCCATCGACGTCATCCAGGCGGCCAAGCCGAAGGAGCAGAAGGCGCCGGACACGGCGACGATGTTCGGATGAGCGAAATGGGGCGCAGGGCCTTTCCCGCGATGAAGCATATTCCGTCAAAGGAGCAACCTCCGCCATGATAGAGGTCGATGAGGACTCGATAGAGGGGCGCATCCTGCGCATCCTGCTCGAAGCCTACCCAATTACCAAGAGAGAGCTGCAGAAAGAGCTCAAGGCCCCTCCCAAGAAGGTCGAGATGGCGCTGATCTCCCTCCAGCGCCGGGGCGTCCTGGGCATCGAGGGGACGGGGGACACGCGCTTCATAACCCTTGTCAGGGCGGACATACTCTTCCACTCGCGCAAGCGCAGAAAGGCCGAGAAGCCCATCCTGCCGAAGAGCGACCCCGGCAACATGTTCGGCTAAAGGGGCATTGCTTTGTCGAATGGAAATATGAGTCGCAATTCCCCTTTGAACCTCTGGCGAGGGATTGTTCGCAATCCATCTAAATGACCTGAAAGGATTTGGCTCTAGAAAGGGTTAATATCCCCCATGCAAAATATCGGAAGGATGAAACTCACCATTCTCGGCTCGGGCGGCTTCTGCACGACGCCCAGGCCCGGCTGCTCGTGCGCCGTCTGCGAGGAGGCGCGCCACGTCGGGGGCAGGAGCATGCGCCTCGGGCCGTCGCTCTACCTGCACGACGTCGCAGCGCTCTTCGATACCCCGGAGGACATTGCCGTCGAGCTGAACCGCGCGGGCGTCGAGAGGGTCGCGCACGTCTTCTACACCCACTGGCACCCCGACCACACGATGGGGATGCGCATAGTCGAGCAGCTGAACGTCAAGTGGGCCGACGACGGCTCCTGGCGCATGCCCGCGAAGTCAAAGACAATCGTCCACATGCCTCCGCAGGTAAGGGACGAGATATTCGCGCGCTTCGGCTTCCTCTTCGAGTTCTGGGAGAAGCGCGGGCTCGTCGAAGCCCAAACCATCGATTCCCCTGTCAAGCTCGGAGCATTCACGATAGCGGCGGTTGCCAGGAAGAGCAGGCACCTCACGGCCACGCACTCGACGATATACATAATCTCGGACGGCAAGTCCAAGGTCGCCTACGCGCCCTGCGACATCACCCCCTTCCCGATGGACGAGCCGCTTCTGGAGGGGTGCTCGGCGATGATACTGCAAATCGGCTGGGTGGGCGAGGAGATGGCCGGGCGCGCGAAGAAGGGGCCGCACTACGAGATATCGATGGACGAGATCGCGGGCATCATGAAGCGCTACAAGCCCAGGCGCACCATCCTCACTCACGTCGGCGACGAGCTCGGCCTCACGCAGGGGAGGCTCGGCGCCATCGTCTGGGAGCGCGGCGTCGAGATAGCCTACGACGGGATGGAAATCGAGATATAACCCCCAGAAAGCTTTTTAACCATATAGATACATGATATCACGCCTGTCAGATTGGGAGGCGGAGGCTGGGCAATGGGCATGATACAGCTAGTGGGGCGCGTGAGTCAGTTTATTGCCGTGGCGCTAGCGGTCGTTCTTATAGCATCGGAGGCGGCCATTCACTTCGGCGTTGGAAAGGCCGAAAATATACACGAAGCCGAGGAATATGTAACGATTTCACTTCATAGCCAGTGTGACGGACAGAAGCTACAGAACAGCCTCAACATCATCGAAAATTATGACAGCTTCGTAGTCGCGAAGGTCACTCCTGCCCAAAGGAGTGCACTGTCGGCGAACTACCTGATAGAGAAAGTGCCCGACCCAGCGGAGTTCAGCTTCAACGGCTACTCGTTCAATATCCTGAAGGAGGAGCCACCGATACCAGCCGCGCTGAAGATGACGGAGCAGTCCTCCGATTGGGGATACTACTTCGTCCAGTTCAAAGGGCCAATAAAGGAGGAATGGATAGGCGACATCGTCAGGACCGGAGCGAAGAACTACCAGCCCTCGCACGCATACGGCATACTCGTCGGGATGAGCGCTGAGCAGAAGGCGCAGGTCGAGAAGCTCGACTCCGTCCTCTGGGTCGGCAACTACGAGCCAGCGTACAAGGTAGGCTCAGAGTTCAACGGCGTCACGGGCATGACGGATATCAGGATACTGACCTTCCCAGAGTTTCAGGGGACCGTGACCGCTCAGGTCGCCAAGATGCTGAGCAGGACGGGCCTGGGCAAGTTCTTCACCGACTACACGATACCGAAGACAATCGTCAACGCCAGGGTAGGCGACGTGAGGGTGACGGTCGATGCGTCCCTCGTGCCGGAGATTGCCAAGCTCCAGGATGTAATGTACATCGAGAAGTGGGAGCAGCCGAAGCCGAACAACGATGTGAGCCACTCACAGATGCAGTCCGGGCTTGCGACGAGCATCGGCGCGCCCGCCTCTCTCAATGCGAGCCAGGCTCCAGCGACGGTCGCTGACACGCCGGTATGGTGGCAGGGCATCTACGGCCAGAATTCGACAGGAGCTGGAGGGCCGCGCATAGTCATCGGCCAGGCCGATTCAGGCATAAGGGTCGACCATAACATGTTCCGATCCACTGGCTACACGAATGCGAATCTCCCTCTCAATGTATCGCTCTCCGAGAACACGCACAGGAAGATCGCAAGGTACACGGTCTTCGAGAGCGCCCAGTACGACCACGACCCGACGCCGGGTGGAGCAGACCATGGAACGCACATTGCGGGCACGATGGCCGGCTACGACAACCCGTCGGGCGGAGCGAGCGCATACGACGGCCAGGCGCCGGGCGCTAGGATATCCTTCTGCGACATCAGCAACACGAGCGGCACATACGTCTACCAGCCCGAGGACTACACCCAGATGTGGTGGCCAGTCCTCAACGACAGCGGTCGACTCAACTCTGGCACCTGGGGTTCCGGATACCGAGACAGATATACCGTGGACGAGCAGATGATCGACCAGTGGGCCTACGACCACCCCCCATTCCTATTTGCGTGGAGTGCGGGAGGCGGTGGCAGTGCGCAAACGATAGACAACCAGCCCGCGGCAAAGAACGCCATCGCCATAGGTGGAGTCCTGAGGACGAACTCCGAGAACTTCTATACGGCGACCTCCAGGGGGCCGACCTACGACGGCAGAGTCAAGCCTGATTTACTTGCAACGGCATCGTCAGTGAACTCGGCCGATTCCAGCGGGATAAACACTTATGTAGCTATACAAGGCACGAGCATGGCGACGGGGAACGCCATTGGCGCACTCGCGCTCATGGACCAGTACTTCCTCGAGGGATGGTACCCGACGGGGTCCAAGGAGGCGGCCAACGCCTTCGACCCCAGCAATTCGCTGATAAAAGCAGTGGCCGTCAATGGCGCAAAGGAGATACAAGGGACGAACAATGGGTGGACATCAGGCTACAATAACGGCAACGGCCTCGGCAACATGAACTACCCGAATAATTACCAGGGATGGGGCAGGATAAACTCGTCCAACGCACTGTACTTCAATGGCGACGCGCAGAAGCTCCAGGTCTTCGACGGCGACAACGGCGTCGAAACCGGCAACTATTACGAGTACAGGTACAGGCTCGCGTCGGCGAACCAGTTCTTCAACGTGACAATCGCCTGGAACGACTATCCAGGCACGCCCGGAACGGCGGCGGCGCTGGTCAACGACCTCGACCTGACGGTCACGTCCCCGACCGGGACTGTGTTCAAGGGCAACGCCTTCACCGTTACCGGCGCTGTCTACCCGCACTACTCGCAGCCAGCCACGGCGGCGACGGCTGACCACAGGAACAACATCGAAGTCGTGAGGGTCAGGCAGGCCGACACGGCAGCCGGGGAATGGATTGTGCGCATAACAGGATACAACGTCCCGAACGGACCACAGCCGTTCGCCATCGCGCTGAGCGGCGACCTCGATTTGGATTATGGGACTATACAGCTCGACAGGGACGTCTACGGCATGACGCAGACAGCGCAGATACGTATCGAGGACACGGGAGCCGGCGCTGGACCGCTCACGGCTACGATAAACAGCACGAAGACAGGCATGAGCGAGTACGCCAACTGCGCACAGCAGGGAACGGGAGTCTATATCGGCTTTTTGAACTTCACATTAGATTTCCAGGACCCTGCTGGGAACGGCGTCCTCCCTGTAAGTGTAGATGACATCATCAACGCGTCTTACAGCGACGTAATCGGGTTCGCGCACGTCTCTTGGACTATTGCGTGGATTGACGGAGAGCCGCCCATTATTACCAATGTGCACGCTGGCACGATAACCATGTCGTCAGCGGAGATATTATGGAACTGCAGTAAGAACGCCAACGGTACGGTCTATTACGGCACAACCCCGTCCGCGCTGTCGATGACGGCGAAAACCGAAGCGCCATATCTGGCAAGCGTGCTTGTCACTATCTACGGTCTGACAAACAATACCCTCTATTACTTCGATGTGGAATCCACCGATATCCGGGGAAATAAGATAAGGGATACCAATGGCGGCTACCATTACACATTCTCGACGAAGGCCAAAGAGAACATTCTGGTCGTTTTCAGCGGCAAATTTAATTATGACTACTTCGCCCCATGTTATGAATGGGCCCTCCAGCAATACGGATGGTCCTATAGTATATGGTTGACATGGTTCGATGGCGATCCTAGCCTGGCAGAACTCCAGAGTTATAAGGTCGTGATATGGCAGGTGGGCTACGATACGTATCCGCCCATTACGGACGCGCAGAGGACTTTGCTTAGGGACTATAACGACGGCGGGGGACGCCTTTGGGTTTGTTCGCACGACATAGCATGGGCATTGGGCGACGTGGCGAGCCCATACTACTCCGCAGAGCGGGGTGCATGGCTGCAAGCACAATTGAAGGCGTCGTGGAAAGTAGACCCAGCATATTTCACGAGTGTGAACGGCACACCCTATTATGGTTTCAGAAATGGAGGCTTTGGCGATGAGGTTGGAACCATCCCGGCCGGCGGCACTGTTGTAAACACATTTTACGATGCTGGTGGGGTGGCGACTCCAGACATAGTCGGGCTCACATGGCGGTCGTCGTCGAACAACGGGACAGCGGGCATCGGTGTTTGGGGCGGAACACCTTCAAAGATAGTCAGTTATTTCTTCGAATGGGCATGCCTAGGCAGCAATACCACGATAGAGCAATCGACCAGAGCCAACAACCTCAATCAAACAGTCTCATGGCTCATTGGCCATTACCACCCCACTGTTATTTTATCTTATCCGAATGGCGGGGAATCTCTCCCCGGTCCGACAGTGCCCATCTATTGGAACAGGACGACATACAGCGGATACAACATCGCCAATCAAGCCCTCTATTACAGCCCGGACAACGGCTCGACATGGCGTCTCATCGCGCAGACACCAACGATTCCGGTTTCCGCCGTTTCTTATGTGTGGGATATTTCCGCCATACCGAAGGGCAACGACTATCTGTTCAAGCTAATCGTCACCGATGACGCCGATCCAGGTGCTCTCTCCGGTGAAGACACATCCAACGCCATCTTTTCACTCACTACGCCCGATACACAAGGGCCTGTCGTGGTAGCAGGTGCGGCCAGAGCCTCGCCCAACCCCGTCAATATTAGTGCATCCATCTGGTACAATGCGACGATTGATGATTCGAACACAGGCGACTCAAACATCGCAGCGGCCGAGGCATTCATAGATGTCATCGGCGCGAGCGGCACTGGCCTTCCTATGATGGCCGTTGACGGTGTATTCGACGAAATAAACGAACCAGTCACGCGGTTCGACACAGCTCCTGCAATGAACGGTGTGCACATGCTCTGCGTGCACGGAAGGGATGCGGTAGGGAACTGGGGGTCGTACAGCTACTATAACTTCACGGTGAATACAGTTAATGGTGCGCAATGGTCCCCATGGGTGAATATAACACCGGTTCTTGGATGGAATCTGATATCCATCCCCTGGATAGGACAATCGACTCTACCCGATGTCCTCCTAGATAAATGCAATGGGGGTGGTGGATACGTCCAGTGGGACAGAGTAATTTGGTGGGATGCCTCAGATCCTACGAACCACTGGAAACAGTACTACACTGGCTGGAATTTCTCCTTGAATGATCTTTGGAATGTGAACAACACGATGAGCGTTTGGATCAACATCTCGAACCTAGGCGATGGAAGCCTATGCCTAGGGGGCTCAAGTTATAGTAACGCAACCTTGACAATCACGCCTTTGTATTCAGGTTGGAACCAAATCGGATTCCCTAGCGATGATTTTACCTATACAGTTGCCCAATTTAAGGCAGACACTGGGGCTTTGATAGTTGAGGGATTCGATCCAGCGCAGCCATACAGAACCATAATCCTCTCGGATAGCACAATCATGAGCGCATTTAACGGGTATTGGGTTTGGTGCCCGCCTATTCCGACAAACTGGATTAAAACGTGGTGATATACAATAGAATTTAGAACAATTGTATAATGCAACCAACATCGATGTGAGTAGAGAGCTTAAATGATTATTGGAGAGCCTATCTCTCGCGAAACCCTTATAAACCTTTCAACCTTCACCTTCTCCATAACCGAACCCGAGGGGGAGCATGTTCAAAGCCAAAGTCAAGCCCGAGGTGCTGAAGGAGCTCGTGGAGGTCGTCTCCATACTGGTGGACGAGGCGAAGTTCACGGTGAAGAAGGGGGAGCTTCAGATCAAGGCCGTCGACCCGGCGCACGTCGCCATGGTCGAGCTGAGGGTCGACAAGAAGGCGTTCGAGGAGTACAAGGCCGACGAGTCCGAGCTAGGCGTCAACCTCCTGAAGTTCAGGGACGTCCTCAAGCTCACGAACCCCGGCGACGTCATCGCCATGGAGCACAACGAGGAGAAGAACCAGCTCGTGCTCAAGGTCGGCAACATCACGAGGAAGATGGCGCTCGTCGACACGACAGGCCTCTCGGACCCGAAGGTTCCGAACCTCAATTTGCCGGTAAAGGTAGTCATCAAGGCCGAGGAGCTCAGGAAGGTCATCAAGGCCTCCGAGAGCGTCTCGGACCACATCGCGCTCGAGACCTCGCCCGAGGAGTTCAAGATAACCTCCGAGGGGGACAACGACTCCGCCGACCTGGTCATGTCGAAGCACATGCTCAACGAGCTCGACTGCAAGGAGGGCGCGCGCAGCCTCTTCCCGCTCGACTACTTCTCCAACATGGTCAAGGCCATCTCGACGTCGGAGACGGTCACGATGCTCATGGGCAACGACTACCCCGTCAAGATGGAGTTCTCGATAGCCGGCGGCAACGGGTCTTCGACCTACCTCCTCGCCCCGAGGATAGAGAACGACTGAGCGTTCTCGAAGCGTGCCATGGGCGCGGTCAGGCTCGGCAGGGTACACCTTCACTGGTGCAGGGAGTGCAACCTGCCGCTCGCCGAGCGCGGGGTCTGCGCCGTCTGCGGCTCGGAGGGGACGCCACTGCCCATAACCCCGCCGGGCGACGTCCGCCCAGCGTTCCCGGCGGACGTCGAGTCCGTCAGGAGGGTTTTCGACGGGCATTTCGGTAAGGGGTGTGGCCAGGCTCTAATCGCCGAAGGAAGAGTAGTCCTCCTGAACAAGGCGCCGTCCGTCGACAGGATGATAGAAATCGTCAGCGACGGGGTGGTGCTGGGCTCGGTGCGCCACGACCCCGGCGAGGGGGACAAGGCCATCCTCAGGCCGGCTGGCGGCAGGCGTATCGAGAAAGCCGCCACAAGGTCTTACGTAATCGCTGACGACGGCGCAGTCCCGTCCATCCTCAAGGGGTCGAGCCTGCTGGCGCCGGGGGTCATCGACTGCGACATCAACATCAAAAAGGGCGACGAGGTCATCGTTTTAACGAGGGAGCGGAAGGCGATATCGGTCGGCATCGCTCGCATGTCCGGCGCGGAGATGAGGAAGAACGGCCACGGCGCCGCCGCGAAGAACCGCGCCTCGGTAGACGAAACGACGCCAGTCCCGCTCGAGAAGGCGAACGATTGGGCGCGCGCGGTGGAGGCCAACCGCAAGGTCATTTGCGCGCGCGCCGCCCAGGCTGCGAACTTCATCAAGAGGAGGGCTGAATCAGACGGGCTGCTCGTCTCGTTCAGCGGCGGGAAGGACAGCCTCGCCGTCCTCCTTCTTGCCCTGGACGCCGGGCTGCGCCCGCCGATGCTCTTCGTGGACACGGGCATCGAGATGCCGGAGACCGTTGCCTATGTGAGCGAAATCGCCGCGAAGTACGAGCTGGATTTGATAATCGAGAGCGCCGGCGAAGTCTTCTGGCACGGCGTGGAGCACTTCGGCCCGCCGGCCAAGGACTTCCGATGGTGCTGCAAGACTTGCAAGCTCGCGCCAATCGCCAAGGTCATCGGGGCGCGCTATCCCGAGGGGGTTACGGTCTTCGTCGGCCAGCGCAGGTACGAGTCCGAGCCCCGCGCCCGCCACGGCAGCCTCTGGGAGAACCCCTGGGTGCCTGGACAGCGCGCCGCCTCTCCCATCCAGGACTGGACGGCGTTGCATGTGTGGCTTTACATATTCATGAAGGGCGCGCCCTACAACGTCTGGTACGAGCGCGGCATGGACCGCATCGGCTGCTTTCCATGCCCTGCGGCTGACATCGCGGACATCGGCTTGATGCGCGCCCATCACGAGGGGCAGAGGAGGTGGGACACATTCCTCGCCAAGTATGCCGAGCTTCATGGCCTTCCAAAGGATTGGCTCGACAAGGGGCTCTGGCGCTGGCTCGCGCCGCCGGAAGAGCTCTCGCATGCAAATGCAGCGAGCGAAAATGCCCAAGGCTCCTCCTCCATCCAATCTCCGTCCCAGTCATCCGTCCCAAAGCAGAGGCAAGTTTCACCAGGCTCGCTCGGGCGCGCAGGCCGCTTCATGAACATAATCGGCGGGCCAAGAGACGAAGGCGGTTTCAAGACATCGGGGGGCGCGTCCCTATCCCCCGATGGAAAATTATTCGGGGAGCAAGCGCGAATCGTCTTCGTTAAAGCCGAGCACTGCCTCGGCTGCGGCCTGTGCGTCGCTCGCTGCCCGCAGGGGGCGCTCTTCATCTCCGATGGCATGGTCGACCTCGATGAGTCTAAGTGCTCCCACTGCGGTATATGTATAAGCCCTTGTCCCGTCGTGGACTTCGAACCGAGGATGAAATAATATATATTCGATTTACTTCCACAAGTTTAATAAGCCGTCTGATCCATGCATATCGCAGGTGATCGAATGTGGGCGATTCGATTGGGGAAGTGCGCGAGTGTACTAGTGGCAATGGCAATGCTGACGGCATCTCTTATCGTGGCTTCGCCTCCGACGGAACAAATCCCATTGGTTCCGCCGATTCCAATGAACATCTACGGATACGTGTTCCTGAACGGCAGCAAGCTCCTTTCAGGCAGCGGGCGCGTATGGATCGACGGCAGACATTACTCCTCTTTCAGTGCCGATGCAACAGGTTCTTATTTTGTGACATTGAATGGAGATGATCTCACTGGATCGCCATCCGTAAAGGAGGGAGGCCTGAATGGGGACGTCATCTATTTCACCCTTGAGAGCTATACTCCGCGGCTCTATGCCAACGAGAGCGCGGCGTTCAGTGATGGGGGGGTGTTAGCTCTGAACCTCAGCTTCTGGGGCGCTGGTAACAACCCTGCGATGCTGACGATACAGGAGATTTGCACCGACAATGGCACAGGCTCCCAGTACGCGACCATCTACAATCCCTCTTCAAACCCGGTCGACCTCGCCAACTTCACCTTGCAGAAGGACGTGACGAACAGCACCAACAACTACAGCGGCCCGAACGTGACATTGAGCGGGGCGATAGGCCCGAACAGCACGTATAAGAAGGACCTTGGCACGAGCTTTCTAAACAAATCTGCGGAAGAGCTAAAGCTTGTGTGGTCGAGAGGGGCTGAGAGGATTCCGATAGACAGGGTGGAGTTCGGCAACCAGTCGACGGTCCCGGACAACACGACGATGCTCGACGCCAGCGCCCCGCCCGTCGGATGGTGCATAAGGCGCGTCCCAATGGGAAACGACACTGAGAATTGCTTCGCAGACTTCCAGCTCGTCAACATCACCGTCCCGATACCTGAAAATTGGATAAACCTAAGCGTGCATCTCGGATGGAACCTGTTATCGGTCCCTTTCATTTCTCCCAATGAGACCCTGCCGACCGTGCTTCTGGACAGGATGGGGGATACGCTCTGGGACAGGGTCATGTGGTACGACCCAACGGACAGTGCGAACCCTTGGAGGCAATACTATACCGGCTGGAATAGCTCGCTCAACGACCTGACCAGCGTCAACCACAGGATGGGCTTCTGGATCAACTTCACCGCGTTGGGTGACGGATACCTGACTCTGGGCGGGCCAGGTTATGCAGTGCCGACAAGCACAAGCATCCCGCTTTACATGGGCTGGAACCTGGCGGGTTATCCAGCCAGTAACGACGCCGCTTATACGGTTGGTAACTTGAAGGCGGACACGGGGGCGACGACGGTCGAGGGCTACAATGCCTCCGCGGCCTATGGGACGTCCGTGCTGCCGGACAATTATGTCTTGAGGAGAGGCGAGGCCTACTGGATCAGGATCACAACGTTCGCGACAAACTGGATAATCGGCTGGTGACGCTGGGGATTGGCGTTGAACATGGCATCGCACCTCGAGGAACCATCTTACGACGCGTCGGGTTAATTCCTTCCCAGCGCCCACCCGACGTATTCCGGCACGCCCATCTCCCTCTCCTTCGCCGCGCGGGCGATGGCCTTGGTCGCCCCGCTGCCGTACTGGGCGGCGCGCTTCGGCGTTCCTATGAGAGGCTCCGGGAGCCCGAGGGTGCGCGCGGCCTCCATCAGCAGCGCCTTCCTCTTCCCGCCATGGAAGTGCGCTTCCGGGGTCACGTTCGCTGCGGCGACGACGCCTTCATGAATGAAGGGATGGACGACCTCCTTACCGAACTCCTCGGCGACGAGGCGCTCGTGCCTTGCGCCCCGCTCCAGGAGGCGCCGAAAATCGCTTTTCATTTCTTCAACGGCATCCGAGGGCGATTTCCTCAGGTATCGCGCGTAGCCGCCGAAGAGCTCGTCGGCGCCCTGGCCTGTAACTACCCTGCTCTCCATGGCCTCCTCGCATACCGTGGCGAACGGTACCAGTATCGTAGCCTCGATGGCCAGCAGCTTGCCAGGGATCGCCGCGCCGATCGTGCGAAGGATACCTTCGATATCATGTGGAGGGGCGCGCATGACATCCATCTCAAGGATTCGGGCGGCGCGCACCGCCGCCCTGGCATCTGGCGATTCCTCCGAGCCGCAGACGTAGAGCCGCGCCTTCTCCCCGAGCAGGAATGCGAGCACCGAGCTGTCCAAACCGCCGGAGAAAGCGAGCGCGCTCCCGCTTGGAATATGCCCGCAAGACAATTGCATGGCATCCGCAAGGGCTCTGGCCTCCGACCTGTAGGGATGGCTCATTTCCCGCCCTTCGCGACGGAGAAGCCGTGCCTGAGGAGCCGGGGCGCGAGCGCGGCCAGCTCCTTCGCCGGGACGCGCACCTGCGCCTTCGAGTCCCGGTCCCGTATCGTGACGGTGCCCTTTTCCAGCGTCTCGTGGTCGACGGTGACGCAGAAGGGCGTGCCGACCTCGTCCATGCGCGCGTACCTGCGGCCTATCGAGCCGCTGTCATCGTAACTGGTTACCACGCCCGCGTCGCGCAGCTCTGCATCGAGCTTCATGGCGAACCCGTCGAGCCCGTCCTTTGCCATGAGAGGGAAGACGCCGAATTTGATGGGAGCCACGGAAATCGGGAGGCGCATGACGGTGTATTCCTCCTTCTCTTCCTCGTGGTAGGAGTGCTCCATAACCGAATACAGGATGCGGTCCAGCCCGTACGACGGCTCGATGACGTGCGGGACGAATCGCCTCCCCGACACCTTCTCCCTGACCCTCTTCCGCTCGAAGCATTCGGGGGGGACGGTGACTTCGGCTCCATCAATCGCCAATTTGATCGTTCCGTCGCTTTCCACCGCGAGCCCCTCGGCCGATTCCATTGCAGCGGCTATTGCCTTGGCCTTGCCCTTGAAGAGGGGCCCGAGCCTGGCGTGGACTGGGGCGATGACGTCGCGCTCCACCTCGTTGGCCTCTGCGAAGCGCTCGAAGGCCGTGAGCTGCGCGCCCGAGTGCCTGATGTGCTGGTCCAGGTCGTAGGAGCCGCGGTCGGCGACGCCGACGGCCTCGACCCATCCGTATGAGAGTTCGACCTCGGCGTCCCAGCAGTCGGAGGCGTAGTGCGCCATCTCGTTCGTCAGGTGCTGCCTGAACCTCAGGCGCTTCGGGTCTATGCCCACGTCCAGGAGGAACCGCTGCGTCAGGGCGACGAAGTAGGCTAGCGCCTCGTTCTTTATTATGCCCTTGTGGACCGCGTCCTTGGCTGCTATGACGTGCTCCTTGCCGTCGTTGGAGACGAGGCGCAGCCTGTCGTCGGCGACCTCGTGGAAGCGCGGCCACGTCTTGCGCTCCGGGTGCACGAAGACCTCGGCCTCCATCATGTTGAACTCGCGCTGGCGCAGGAGCCCCTGGCGCGGGGAGATCTCGTTCCTGAAGCCCCTGCCGACCTGCACGACGCCGAACGGGAGCTGCTCCCTGAAGTGCCTGTAGTGGTTGACGAAGCTGAAGAACATGGCCTGGGCGGTCTCGGGCCTCAGGTAGCCCACGCGCGAGTTGGCTGTCGGCCCTATCTGAGTCTTGAACATGAGGTTCACCTTCTGCGGCACGGAGAGCTCGCCGCCGCACGACGGGCACTTGGCGCCCTGCCCTTTCAGGGCTGCCGACAGGCCATCGGCGCCGAGCGCGGCAGGGTTCTCTATGTCCTTGACTAGGTGATCGGCGCGGAAGGCCTCGCGGCACTTCGTGCACTCGACGGAGAAGTCTGTGAACTCCTTGACGTGGCCCGACGCCGCGAAGACCTCCTCGGGGCTGACGTTCGGCGAGTCTATCTCCGCGAACCCCTCGCCGAGCACGTAGAACCTGCGCCACCGGTCGGCTATGTTCGCCTTCAGGGCCGCGCCCATGGGCCCGTACTCGTAGAGCCCGGCAACGCCGCCGTAGATCTCGAACGCGGGGTAGAAGAACCCGCGCCTCTTGGCCAGCGCCAACAGCTTGTCCTCGTCCATGCGAACCACTCAGACGGGGATATGGGCGAACCGATTAATACGTTTGCCCGCAAGGGGCATTGCTCTGCTGAATATTACTGTGAGTCGCAATTCCCCTTGGACCCCGATAAAGGATTTCATCACGGAAAGCGTTTATGGTAAACTTTGGGAGGTGCTAAGGAGAATCGATCAAGGCAATTTACCATCGAAGATTATCCTTAGCGCCGGTACCCCCTTGACCCCCTAAAAGGATTTGATAGACGTATCCTAGCGTTTCAATGAAATGACTTTTATTTTGCAGATGAGTAAATCCTTCGGAGGATCTATGCCATCGCACTCGATAATGGGGAATGAGCCGGTTGAGCCTTTTCGCAGCGAATCCCAGGGGTTTTTGCCAAATATCTCCCATCCGTTGGCGAGCCCCATCCTCAGTATCTCGGCCTCGGGGACGCGCCTCCAGTTCATCCTGATATACCGCATCTCCTCCCAGATGTTCGGCCTGGCGAGCATCGCATTGTCGGTGCCGAGCGCGATTGTTATTCCGGCTGCCAGCATCCTTTCCATGGGCGGCCTCGTCCCGAAGAAGGCGTTGCTCCTCGGGCAGACCACGACGGGTATCTCCAGGCCGGCGCAGTCCCTCAGGTCCCTGGCGGTGGCCTCTATCATGTGCACTACGAAGGCAGGTTCCAGGGACGCAACGTCGCCGAAGGGCTCGCGCGCCCTCTCGCTCGCGTGGATGGCGAAGGGCTTTCCGGCGCGGCGGCACTGCCCGGACATCGCATCGAGGTCACTGCGCTTCCATTCGGATATGCTCGACAGCCCTATGCCGTCGGCGGCGCGAAGGAGTTTGTCAATCTCCTTGGCGCCGTAGCTCAGGGATTTTGGCCTTGCCAAGATGATAGAGCCAATGTCGT
Organism: Methanobacteriota archaeon; assembly: GCA_016214785.1. GTDB lineage: Archaea > Thermoplasmatota > Thermoplasmata > SG8-5 > JACRNV01 > JACRNV01. Next base: position 21,156 of record JACRNV010000050.1, on the reverse strand, counting down.
GGCCCTTCAAGGCATCTCGGAGCGCTCGCACGCCATCGATACCGTTCTCGCGGAAGTCCGCGAAGATGCCCGTGCCGGACCTTTCCATCTCGCCCACCGCGCCTGACATCCCTCGGACTATCGCATCGTTGGACGCCTTTTTAAGCATCTTGAATTTGAACCCGTTCGGGGGCGCGACAATCTCCTCCACAGTGCCCTTCGGAACTTCGCGAATGAAAGCGTCTCCGAGGTGGGTGTGCGCGTTCGCCATCGGCGGCAAAACCACGCACCGCACGTCCACTTTCCCAGGGTGCCCGTCCAGTATCCTGACCCCGCCGCGCTCGATGACGATTCCGCCCTCGGTTATCTCGCCGTCCGAGAAAATCCACGGGCCGTAAACGGTCATGGCGCCCCTCATCTGAAGGTCGTGAACCGGACGACGAGGGCGCAGAGCCTGTCGGTCATTTCGGTGTCTATGAGCCCTTCCTTCTCCTTGGCCTCTATGAAGTCTATAGCCGCATTGGAGTCTATCTTGTCGGCCTTGGCGATTATCGAGCCCTTGAGCGTGCCGCGCACGTTCTCCGGCAGCGCCGACAATATCTGGTTTATCTCCCACTTGAACTCGTCTATGCGCCTGAGGTTGAGGCGCTTCTTGCGCGGGGAGAACTTCTTCTTCTGGTAGGCCTTCCTCGCCGCGCCCCTCTTGTTGTACATCGGCACTATCTAACGCTCCTCTGCCTTCAGGCCCTTGGCGATGTCCCGGTCCCTGCTCAGCCTGGCCAGCACGTGGGGCTCGTCCCTGTGCGCGACGTACTCCTGGAAGGTGACGTTGGGCGCGACCTCCAGGAACATGTTGTACGCGACGACGTCCGCGCTGTTCGAGTAGATGAACCTGTCCCTGACCAGCTCGGACACCTGCCCCTTCTGCGCGTGGCGGGCAAGGAGCTTCCTCGCCGAGTCCTCGTCGATGCGCAAAGCGCCCGCGGCTTGCGCGACGGTGAAGGGCCTGTCCCTCAGGGACTCGAAAAATCGCCTGAGCGCGGTTTCGTGGGCATCCATCAAACCCCAATAGAGTAATTCGAGATATAAAGGTTGTTGGTCGGGCGGCGTTGCCCTTAAATCCCCATCTGACACGAAAATGGCCGGCTTGACTTTAAATCCCCCGTCGTTCAATTAGTGACCTAATTTGGATGAGGCTACCTATCATAAATGCAAATATGGAGAGAAATGAGATTGCGGCCATCATTTTAGAGTAATTTAGCGAATCTTGGATATCGTTGATATTGCCGAATTTCGGCGTATAACTCATGGATACAATAAAAGTGATGAGATACACCATTGCTCCGATGAGCATCAAATAGTACCCGATTTTAGAGTGAGTCCCACGAATACCGTTCAAATCTTCGTCATCATTTTCATCATCAGCGAAAGACGTTCCGCATTTTGGACATGTTGTATCATTTTCTGACACGTCGGCACCGCATTCAGTACAGAAATATTCCGACTTTGTCCCTCTTTCTTTTTCTTTAATAAAATCATCTAAAGGAACCGTCTCATCACAGGCAGTACAATATACATATTGATTTTCTTTATCGATGTATCTTTTTAATTCGGTACTTCCACATTTAGTACATTTATTTTGAATGGCTGGTTTCGAAAATGATTTGTCGCAATTTAAACAGTTACCAGATCCATCTGAAAAAAGATTTAATTTTGAACTACCACAATATGGACATGTTTTTATCTCAATATCACTAACTTTAATTTTAGTCATTGTGCTATTCCTTCCGTCGCATCTCCTCCTTTAGAATCTTTAGGCATCAAAGAGCCTAAAACATTACCTCGGTATAAGTATTTCGTCTGTAAGAAATTTTATTAGTTCATGAAATTCAGGGAGTTCATCAAGGCCAACACTTTTCTCTTTTATTTTACGAATGATTCTCCTTAAAACAGCTACTTGAGATGTCTTGTCTTTTTCGTCGTAAGTCCATCTGTATCGCTCCATCAAATTGATTATTTCCGTTCTGAATTGTTCAATAACTTCATCGGTATGTTCTCCAGAACGCTCTATTATTTGATACAATCGCCACATCTTTTTCTGGATAGGGACGTACCCTAATTTCTCATCTTTTACTTCATTTTTAAATTGTATAATCATTTTGCAATCAAAATAATGACCTATGGCTGACCTAATCAGTTCATTCTTTTTTATACCTTTCTCTGCTGAACGTTTACTAATTTCATTCGCCATAGAAGTTGGTATTTTGTAGTGTACATCTACTAAATCATCGACTTCTTTATAGGGTGATGGTCTTCCCTGCCCTCGTTTTTTACTTTGGGCCATATCAGACCTCGCTATTTTGTGTACACATAATTGCCCTCGGTCAATGATTTTGTGTACATCTAAATGGGGTTAAAGAATGTTTTTGTGTACACAATATTCATTAAAAATTGTTGATAGAGATATATTATGTACTCATTTCGGGTGGTGAACAAACGAAAAAAGAACTCAAAAATATATATATTCCACGACGACAATATAGTGGGTAGGTAAGGCGAAGAAGTCTCCCGTGGCGCGGACGGGCGTACTACCTTACCCAAGGGGCATTGGCCGCATTCCAGCGGTGCTCGCCCCTAACCCGAGGTTCGACGATGCAAACCGAAAGTGCCTTAAAACGCAAATCTCGCGTTCTTAAGCGTGTTTTAAGGGCATTTTTCCAGTCCAGATTGACTACTTTCACCAACGTAGATAAGAGGTTTATATCGTCGAAGAGCCTATCTAGTGGTGAGGCCAGCGAGTGGTTGTACACCCGCTGGCCAGGAGGCCACGATACTATGCATATCGAAGCCCCGACAGAAGGTATAAACGAAAGGACAAATAAAAGTTTCCATGTGGAAACGGTAATGTGCCCGACCCCTTACTTGGGCGTCGGAGAGTGGGGAGAATCGCAGTTCGAGGTAAAGACGAACTTCGATGGGTTCGAGAGGCAAAAACCGAACTGGACGGCCTACAATGCGGCCCAAAGGCAGGAAATCGACCTATTCGATGCATTGCTGAAAGAACTCGTAGAAACGATTGAGGAACCGCACCGAGAGGGACAGGGGAGAAAGAGGTTGCCACGCTCGGTTCTGATATTCTCAGCAGTAATGAAAGTGTACAGCCAACTATCAAGCAGAAGGGCACAATCCCTATTAGACAGAGCGGAGGGCGAGGGGAAGTTAGGACACGCGCCGCACTACAACGCGATCTCGAAAACACTGTTAGATGAGAGCATAACGCCCATCCTGCAAAATCTCATTCGGTTGTCTGCCAGACCATTGACCGACATTGAAACCGATTTCGCGGTGGATTCGTCGGGATTCCGATGCTCCAACTTCGGCGCATATCTCGGAATGAAGCACGGCGTAAAGCGTGAACACAACTGGATTAAGGCCCACATCTGCACCGGCGTTAAAAGCAATATTGTAACAGATGTGAAGGTAACGGATGGCAAGGCTAACGACTGTCCACATTTCGCGGGATTGGTGAAAAACACTTCGGAGAATTTCGACATCTCCGAGGTATCGGCAGACAAGGGTTATCTCTCACGCGCCAATCTTCAACTTGTCGGAGACATGGGCGCGACTCCCTATATCCCCTTCAAGTCCCATACAACCGAGAAGGGCCACGGTAAGAGAATGTGGAGGACAATGTACCACTACTTTCAGCTTCACCGCGAGGAGTTCATGGAGCATTACCACAAGCGGAGCAATGTCGAATCCACCTTCGGAGCTATCAAAATGAAATTCGGCGAGACACTGAAATCAAAAGACCCAACGGCACAGACTAACGAACTACTCTGTAAAATACTGGCCTACAATATCACCGTGATAATCCACGAGATGTTTGAGTCGGGCATTACGCCCGATTTTTAATTATCTATATTCAAAAACCTCAACATCATCGAATTTATCCTTAAAACTCTTAATAATTCTCCATTTATCTGTTATTGTATTTTTTGTATCTTTTTCAAGGGCGTCAATCTTCCAGCATAGTTCACTTACTTCTTTTGGAGTCAATTTAGGCGTGAGTTTTACGCAGTTGGATATTTCTTCTGATGTACGCCAGTCATCATATTGATAATCACCACGCAATATGTCTTTGTACCAAACCGTTTGAAAAAATAGCCAATCCTTAATTTTTTTCATATTATTTTTTTCGCCGTCAGAATATGGTTTATCCGTCACATCATTTTTGTATGCCTCAGAACTTGTAAAGGCATCTGATTCTATAAATTTAACAAAGTTATACCAAGTATCCCTATTCGCTATTACCATGTCTGGATTCAAACCACCCCATTCGTGTATAAATATGTGACAAGTACCACAGATTGGAGCGCAATTAGATAATTTGTCGTCTATACCCCCACTTCTCGGGTGAATGTGATGAAATCTTTGAACCTTGGCCTTGTGGCAGATACAACAAGTATTCTTACTTTTTCGCCTTGCTGTTTCTCTTGTCCTATCACTAAAGGTCATCGTGTCCTCGTCATCCATAGTAAATTCCCCCTCATATACTTGACTTTTAATTCCCGATTCTGACTTTTTATTCATTCAATTTCCTCCTTTTAAGGGCAACGCTTGGTCGGGCCGCAAAGCGTTAAATCGGCCCAGTAATATCGCCGCTCGATGAAGCTCACGCCCCTCGCCTCCGACAGCATGGGCGCCCGCAGCATGGCGTTCCTCGTCGAGACGAAGGACTGCGGGATACTGATCGACCCGGGAGTCAGGCTGGGCGAGATAAGGTACGGCCTGCCGCCGCACGGGATCGAGATCGAGCGCCGTGCGGAGCTCTGGGGGCGCATCGAAAAGGCCGCCGGGAAGGCGGACATAGCCACGATATCGCACTACCACTTCGACCACCACGAGCCGAACCGCCCGGACATACTGTGGGGGAAGCGCCTCCTCGTCAAGGACCCGAGGAACAACATCAACCGGAGCCAGAGGCAGCGCGCCGCCGATTTCCTGAAGATCCTCGGCGGGAGGCCTTCCTCGGTCGAGACAGCCGACGGGAAGACCTTCGAGATTGGAAAGACGGCGCTGACCTTTTCCGGGGCGGTGCCGCACGGGACAGACGCGCGCCTGGGCTACGTGCTGGAGCTCGCGATTTCCGAGGGGGAGGAGGTCTTCGTCCATACGTCGGACGTCGAGGGCCCGAGCCTCGACGAGCAGGCGGACTTCATCGTGGGGCAGGATCCGAGCGTCCTCGCGTGCGACGGGCCCATGACCTACATGATGCACAGCTACGGTGAAGGCGCCCTGGAAAGGAGCGTGGGGAACCTGGCAAGGGTCATCGGGCGGACGAAGGTGAAGGACCTGATCCTTGACCACCACTTCCTGAGGGACCTCAAATGGCGCGAGAAGGTTCCCGGCGTGTTCGAGGCCGCGGAGGCGCACGGCTGCAGGGTCCGGACGTTCGCGACCTTCGCCGGGGAGGAGGACGACCTGCTGGAGGCGAGGCGGAAGGCCCTTTTCAGGGAGTGTCCCTGACGCGCACCTTGCCGTCCGCCAGCGAGACCTTCCCTTCGGCGATGAGTTTCACCACGTAAGGGAGGAGTAGGTGCTCCTGCTCCAGAACTCTGGCCGCGAGCGTCTCGGGCGTGTCCCCATCCTTCGCATCGACCGCGCGCTGGGCGATTATCGGCCCGCCGTCGACGCTCTCGTCCACGAAGTGCACGCTGCACCCCGACAGGCGGCACCCGGCCTCCAGCACGGCCCTGTGGACGCGCTCTCCGTGCATCCCCTTTCCGCCGAAGCCAGGCAGGAGCGCGGGGTGGATGTTGACGAGCCTTCCGAGGAACCTCCTCACGAAGTAAGGTGTCAGGATTCGGAGGTATCCGGCCAGGACGACGAGCTGGACGCCGTGCTTGTCGAGCGCGTCGCCGACCTCGCGCTCGTGCTCCTCCCTGGCCTTCTTCCGGTGGTCGATGAAGAGCGCGGCCGCGCCGTGCTTCCGGGCGCGGTCGAGCGCGCCGGCATCCTCGACGTTGCTTATGACGACCACGACCTTCCCGGGTATGTAGCCCGACCCGCAGGCGTCGAGGATGCTCTGGAGGTCCGTGCCGCCACCGGAGGCGAGGACGCCGATGCGGAATTCTCCCGTTCCCGAGCTCTCGCCACTTTTAACGGGAAGCATCTCAATCTCTTCGATTGCCATCTGCATTGCCGCGTCGGCCGCGCCGCGCCTGACATCGGCGCGGCTGCCATGGAACTGGAACTCGCGCGCGAACGTCCTGCCTGGCACAGAAACGGCTATGAAAACAAGGCCTACTGGTTTCTCCGGAGTGCCGCCGCCTGGCCCGGCAATGCCCGTTATGCCGATGCCGACCTCCGAGCGAAATTTCAAACGCGCTCCGTCGGCCATTTCGCTCGCGACCTCTCTGGAAACGGCTCCGAATTGAGTGATGCTCGTGAGCTTGACGCCGAGCAGCGAGACCTTGGCATGATCGTCATAGGCGGACGTCCCGCCCTTGAAATATTGGGACGAGCCCGGGACGTCCGTGATGAGCTTGGACAGGAGGCCGCCGGTGCAGGACTCGCCCGCCGCGACGGACAGGCCGCGCGCCCTCAGTGCCTCCGCGAGCATCTCATTTGCGTCCGGCAAGGGCCCTCACCCTCTCCTCGCCATGGATGGCTTCGATTACCTTTCGCGCCCCGGCGGGCACGCAGTCCTTCCAGGGATTGCCCTGCGCCATCCTCTTCCGTATCTCTGTCCCGGAGCAGTTCCCGCGCTCGTAGAGGTCGTGCTCGATGACCTTGTAGTTCGCCCCCTTGAATAGGGAGATGGTGAGCGGGTTGCGCGAGTAGACCCGGTCGAACTTCGGGCAGCGCGATTCCAGGTGCGCGACCCAGAGCGGGTAGCGGTTGATGTCCTCGATTGGAATTATGGTCGTGCGAAGCAATTCAGATTTTGTGAGGGATGCGCGGAGCATCTCGACCCTCTCCCCGGCTGAGAAGGGGTTGTCCGCGTCGTGGCTGGCCTGGGCGCTGCCTATGACGACGATTGCGCGGCCGCACTCCTTCAGGATCTGGCGCAGCACGAATATGTGCCCGTCGTGCAGGGGCTGGAAGCGCCCCAGGAGGAGGCCCGCGCTCATTGGATGGGAATGCAATCAATGGCATAAAGGTTTGACGGTAAGGGCATCGATTGATAGATATATCCTCAGAGTATGCCCTGAAAACATATTTCGCCAGGGTTGATAAGGGGATTCGATACACAGCCTTCACCGTCAGAGAATACCCTTATGGAGGAGGCCCGCGCTCATCGGGCAGTGATGGCGGACGGGGCATTTAGGCTTGACGGTCTGTCAACAATAGCCTGACATCAGGGCATCGCCCTGTCCTCGCAATTAGAATGTGAGGACCTTATCGCATTCCCTCACGATATCGTACAGGTCCTTCATCGTCGACAGCGGGCAGGCCTCGGAGCCCTCGGACTGGCGGATTTTCAGGCATGTGCCGCAGGCGAACGTCTTCCCGCCGGCGCCGAGGAACGAGCGGATCTGCTCCGTCACTTTGAACTTCTCGGTATCGAGCGATTCGCATTCCACCCCCCTCGCCATGAGGAAGGCCCTCGCTTCGTCCCCCTCCCTCAGGGCGAAGTTCGCAAGGCGGAAGGCGTTCCACACGGTCTCGGGGTCGTTCGAATAGATGACAATTCCCAGCTTCATTGCGCAACCTCCGATGCAGTACTCCTGAGAACACGAACCTCTTCTTATTTAATAATTGGGCCGAACGAGAAATTCACCCTAAAGGCTTTTCACCCAACGCTATGACTTCGAATTTCACAAGGTCCTTCCAGCCCTCGATCCATTGGTCGAACAATTTTGCATTGCCGGTCTCCATCAATTGAAAGCAGCGGTCGCCGTCCTTCTCCAGCCAGCTATCGATGTACCTCAACCCGTCGGGCAGCATCCTTCCCTGCTTGTGGAACCGTTCGTATGCGGCGTCTTTGCAGCCGGGCTTGAATGTCTCGATCACCATGTATTGTTTCATCATACTCCTTAACGATGTCCTTCTCTAGCTTCAATCGTATTGCCCTTCCGGAGGAAGCCTGCGAACATGACAGATGCGGATTCCCTCCTTTTGATATAAAGGTGACGACACCCTAATTCGGAAGTCCATGAACCCATTTATAAGTGGTCAGAATGATTCCTTACTCGCAATTTTCTTGATTTCGAATTACTTCCTTTTAAGAGAGCATCTTTAAATTTTTCTTTAAACACAGCTTGCCACCAATGAGATGGAAAAGGTATGTGTTCGTTGTGAACGATGTTGTAATTTAAATTGCTTAACGGTGTTCGAAACAATTCAAAAACATTCTTTTTTATCAGAATTACAGGAGTCTTTTTTGTTATCGACACTTTGATTTCGTTGATCTTATTTTTCAAATTCTCCTGTAACTTTTCGGCTCTTCTTTTTCTGGAAAGATTATTTATTGGGGTATCGATTGCATCTATCAAATAATAACCGTCTTGTTGAAATTTTGTCAAGTATTGCTCTTTTTTACTATTTGTGAGAGCCATATTTAAATCATCACGATAAAGGACTTCCATGATTGACTTGAATAAGATGTCGTGTCTTTGAATGTCGGGGTTATAGAAGAATCTTTTACTACCGTCTTTGCAGAAAGGAGGCGATTCGGCTATGATGAGATACTTAATTTTATGTGGTTTGTATTTTATCCTGTACGATTCATATGTTGCGTCTTTTTTTTCGACTATATTTCCCCTCTCCTGAACTTCTCCCTCAGCTCCTTCTCCTTGGGGGTCAGCGCCATCTCCGTGAACTCGTTTATCTCATCGAGCCAGGCGAGCTTCTGTGCCGTCGTGAGCTTCATGTACTCGATTATCTTCTCGTCCTCGAGGGTGTAGGAATATCCTTTTCTCTTCATTCTGCCTCTAGAATATCGAGTAGTATATCCGCTACGCGTCCTCCTCTTCCTCTATGAACTCGTCTATCCGCTCGCACATGAGCGTCATGAACTTCCTGCAGTGCTCGCACCTCTCGTCGTTCAGCTCCTCGTCGAGATGCTCGTTGAAGAGGTAGCACTCCCTGTACCTGAGCTCGTCCTCGTCTTCCTCCCCTTCCCTGCCATGCCATCCCTCGAGCATCCGACCTCCTAATGTGGCGCCGGCACCGTCTCCAGGCCCACGGGCACGAGGCTCGCGAGCTTCCTCAGAAGGCCCTCCTTCTTCTGGCCGACGAGCGCGTGCCTGAGCACGTCGTTCATGGTCTCGACCGGTATGACCTGGATCTTGTTGGCCCACCGCTCCTCCAGCAGCACGTCGCGCAGGTTCTCCTGCGGCACGAGGACCTTCTTAAGGCCGGCCTGAGCGGCCGCCTCGACCTTCGCTGTCACTGCCCCGATGGGCAGGACCTTGCCCCTGACGCTCAGCGAGCCGGTCATGGCCACGCTCTGGTCCACCTCTATGCCCTCGAGCGCGCTGACGACGGCCGTGGCTACCGATATCGAGGCCGAGTCGCCCTCCGTGCCGTCCCTGCTGCCGACGAACTGGATGTGGATGTCGTGGTTGCTCACGTCCTCGCCGGTGTACTTCTTGATGATGGCGGCGACGTTCTCGACCGCCTCCTTGGCGATCTCGCCGAGCTTGCCGGTCGCGATAATGCGCCCGCCGTTCTTGGTCTGCGCGGCGGTGACTTCTGCTGCAATGGGCAATACTATCCCGGAATACTCGGACATGCCAGTGTCCATCCCGACGACCGCGAGGCCGTTGACGACGCCGATGGCGTACCCCTCGGTGGCGAAGGTCTTGTAGTCCTTGGTGTGCTCTATGACGCGGTCGGCGATCTGCTGCTCGAGCGGGCGGGCGATCCTCTTGGCGGCGATGACGTCCTTGACGTCGACTATCTTGGCGCCGCCCTCCTTGGATATGTCCCCGGCAACCCGGACGAGGCCGCCGAGCTCCCTGAGCCTGAGCGTGAGCTGGCCCGTGCGCCCCGCGCGCCTCTGCGACTCGCGGATGATCTCGGCGACGGCCAGCTTCGTGAAGTGCGGTATCTTCGCGTCCTTGACGACCTCCTGGGCGACGAACCTGATGAGCTTCTGCCTGTTCTCGTGCGTGTCGGGCATCGTGTTCTTCATGTATATCTCGTACCCGTAGCCGCGGATCCTCGACCTGAGCGCGGGGTGCATGCCCCCGTGCTGCATGCCGTGCTCGTCCCTTGCGCCGTATATGGAATCGAGGTTGCCAGCGGCCACAAGCACGAAGTCGCAGGGCACTGGCTCGGTCTTCACCATCGCGCCCGAGCTGCGCTCGCTCTGGCCGACGATGGAAAAGGCCTTCTCCTGCAGGGCAGTGAGCAGGCTCTGCTGGCTCTCCATCCTGAGCATGTTTATCTCATCGACGAACAGTATGCCCTTGTTCGCCTTGTGGATGGCGCCGACCTCCACCCTCTCGTGGGACGGCGTCTCGAGCCCGCCGCTCTGGAAGGGGTCGTGCTTCACGTCGCCGAGCAGCGCCCCGGCGTGCGCGCCCGTGGCGTCGATGAACGGCGGCATCTCGTTCGGGGTGTGGGTTATCAGCAGCTTCGGCACGTTGGCCGTCTCGGCCCTGCCCCCGGGGAGGCGCGTTGCCATGTAGATGAATATGGCCGCGAGGACGCCGACGATTATCCACATCGGCTCCGTCATCCCGCTCCAGACGAACATCATCAGGCTGAAGCCGACGACGACGACGATTATCATGAGCATGAGCTGGGCGCGCTGGTCCCTCTTCTGCAGGGCCTCGGCCTTCTGGGCGTTGACGATGTCCTTGCCCTTTCCAGTGGGCACTATCTTGATCTTCGGCTCGTTCGAGTCCTCGGGGTTCGGGTAGGCTACGACGTCCTGCAGCTCCCCCTTCGGGAGGAAATCGACCATCGCCCGCGCGACCATCGACTTGCCCGTGCCCGGCTCGCCGATGAGAAGGAGGTGGCGCTTCTGCTCGGCCGCCTTCTTCGCGACGGCGACGGCGTCCTCCTGGCCTATCACCTGGTCCGCCAGCCTCTTGGGTATCTGGACCTGGGAGGTGTCGCTGAAGGGCTGCGCCTCTATCCACGCGTCAACGGGCTCGATGTTCTCCTTTTCCATACGCACAATCCTGTACCTAATAGTGGGGGGCTTGATATTAAAGCTTTTTGCCACAATGCCGCCAGCGAGAATGGAGGAAAACGCGCCTGCTGACTGGACGTGGGAATGGGCCGCGGATGGAGCCCATCCGGCGGTCGGGGCGAAGTTATTTGTAGTCGGATAGACAATATCTATCGTTCATGCCGAAAGTGGGGGCGCAGGCGCTGACCGAAAGGGAACGGTCGGCGCTTTACGGGATGTGCAGGCATCCGACTCTCAACGACAGGGAGCTTGGCCTGAGCATGGGGATGAGGACCTCGACGGTCACGGCAATCAGGCATAGGCTCGTCCAGCGGAGGCTCGTGCGCAAGGTCCGCGTGCCGATGCCGCAGCGCCTGGGGAAGGAGATATTCTTCGTCGGCTATGGCTCGTTCTCGCGCCCCGGTTCGAGGGCGCACAGGGAGGTGCTCGGCAGCGCCGCCGAGAGCCTCGGACCGGTCTTCCTGTTCGCCGAGGGAGGGGCGAACGGCTTCTTCATGGGCGCGGCCAAGAACTACACGGAGACGAAGAAGTGCATTGACGGCTTCGCGCACTCCATCCACGGGCACGACCTTGCCGCGCAGCCGTGGACATATGTGATATTCCCGTTCCAGGTCTCGAAGGTGCTGAACTTCTTCGACATGTCGCACGTCGTCGCCAGGCTGTTGGGCGTGCGCGGGGCGGACGAGGTCGCCGTCCCCCAGCTCTCGTACGAGGAGTGCGGGAGCGTGCCGCTGTCGCAGAAGGCGCGCGACATCCTCGCCGGGCTCTCCATGTGGCCGGAGGAATCGGACATATTCACAGCGGAGCAGGTGGGGGCTTCGAGGCAGGCCGTGTCCCGGCTGCGCAAGAGGTTCGAGGACGGCGGCGTCCTCAAGACGCTCTACCTTCCGGACCTGAAGGCGCTCGGCGGCGAGCTGATGGCGCTCTCCCACGTGGGCTTCAACCCCCGGTGCGTGCTGAGGGACAGGCGCGAGGGCGTGAGGATGCTCCTCCGCGAGAGCCCGCACGTCTTCGTCATCTCCGGCAGCTTCGAGTGCGTGATGCTCCACGCCTTCAGGGACTACCAGGAGTACGAGGCCGCGCGCAACAAGCTCTACTCCTTCTACAGGTCGCACGAGTTCCTGCAGGGGGAGCCGAGGACGGTGCTCTTCTCTTCGGAAAACCCGCGCTATTTAAAGTACTTCGATTTCGCGGGGATGCTGTGAGGATTCCGATCCAGTCTTGTAATATTACTCTATCACCGCGTCCACTTCCTTCGTCAGCAGGTTCAGCTCGTTGGAGTTCAGGGTGCGCGGGTTCAGCGATATGAGGAGTATCGAGCGGTTGATGGCGATGTGGTCGCGCACCGACTGGATGAGCCTCAGGACGGTGATGAAGTTGTTGTTGGTGATGAGGTACTCGATGCCGTCGAGCATGACGAGCCCGCCCTGCTTGGAGAGGAACTGCTCGAGCGAGAGGCTGAGCTTCTCCATGTCCTTCGGGCGCACGGAGTCCTCCTTGCCCACGTTGGAGAGCCAGAGTATGGGCACGTCCTTGAGGCCGTAGCGCTCCCTGACCTTGGCCGGGAAGCTGCGCGTGACGCAGAGCCCGCGCATCCCCTTGTCTATGTAGCGCTTGAAGAGGCCGTAGGAAAGCTCGGACTGCTCCTCGATGACTATGTAGGTGGAGCTCTCGCGCAGGTCAATGACGCCTATTCTGTCTTCCATCTTCTTCTGCTCGGGGGTGGCCTGCGCAGGCGCAGCGACGGGCGGCAGCGTTGGCGCGGGTCCCGGGGTTTGCACCGTCCTCGCCTCGGGCGCCTGCTCGGGCCTTGCCTCGGGGACGGCGCGCGTCTCCGACTCCATTCGCGCAACCGTTTCGACGCGTGCCACGGTCTCGCCGCGCGGCGTCTCCGCGGGCTTCGCCTCTGCCGCGGTCTCGACCGCTTTCACCGGCTTCTGGGGCGCCGGCATCGTCAGCCTCTCGAGCGCTCGTCGCGCCTTCTCGTGGTCCGGGGCAACCCTCAGCGCCTTCTTCAGTACGCCCTCGGCCTCGTCTTTCTCTCCGTTGTCGATCAGTATCATTGCCTTGGAGTAGAGGAGATCGGGGTTCTCTGGCTGCTCGGCGAGCTTCCTGTCCACGGCGTTGACCTTCTGCATCCCCCTCTCGATGGCATCGGTCTGGGCCTCCATGGCGCCGCTGAAGTCCGGCGCGCCGCCGCACCTCGGGCACACGCGGGCCTCGGCGGGAACCATGCCGCCGCATGTGACGCACTTCTTCCGCTCGCCGGCGTCCTCTTCCTTCTCCTTCGGGCCGAACACGGCGCGAATCTTGCGCGCCGTGACCTTGCCGACGCGCTCGACCTTCCTCAGATCTGCCTCGTCGGCCTTCGCGAGCTTGTCGAACGTGTCGAAGCCCGCCTCGTAGATGGCTCGCGATATCGAAGGATGGATGCCCGTGAGGTCCGAGAGCTTGGAGATGAACGCGTCCTTGTCGTCCGGAGTCCTGAGCGTGCCCTTCTCCATCTGCTCCTTGTCTTCGGGCGTCCTGCGTTCGAGGAGGACGTCCCTTTTCTCGTCCTCGTCGCTGTCGCTCTCGGCGGCCTTCGCAATGACGGGCTCGCCATCTTCCTTCCCGGTGGATATGGGCGCCTCCTTTTCGGGTTTCTCCGGCGCAGGCGCAACGACCTCGGGCTCGGCGCGCGCTTTTTCCTCAGCGCGCGGCTTCTTCTCAACTTCCGGCTCCGGCTTTGGCGCGGGGGCGGTCTTGCGCGGCGGTTCTGGCATGGGCGCAGGCTGTACCGCGCGTGTCTGTTCGCGCTTTGGTGCCGGATCCTCCGCTGCCGTCGTTATGATCCTGACGGGCCTGCCCTCCTGCCCGTCCTTGCGCGCCTGCTCGGAGAGCGATTTTGACGAGAGGATGCCCGTATCCTCCGCGGCGATGCTCGCGCGCACGTCGGCGGCGATGTCCTCGGCCGTGGCATCCTTCCCCTTCTCCGGGGCCGCTTTCTTCTTCTCGGTCTGGGTCTTCAGGTCCTGTATAGTCTCCAGGAGGGCGCGCGCGACCTGGGCGGGCTGCGTGGGCGTGACGATCACCTCGCCCTCGAGCTTCTCGGCCAGGACCTCGGGCACTTCCTCCTCCTCCCCCTCGAACCCCTCCTGCGGGATGAGGGCGGCGCCGCACCTCGGGCACTCGACCGCGCCCTGGTCGATCTCCCCTCCGCACGTCGGGCAGATGGCCTCCTCGGGCTGGGCCGTCGGGGGCTTGTCGTAGAACTCCTTTATCCTGCGGACGAGCGCGTTGCTGACCCCGGGGACCTTGGCGACGTCCTCGCGCTGCGCGGAGGCGACGGCGTCCACGCCCGCATATCCCGCGTCGAACAGGGCCATGGCGGCGTCCTTGGTCATCCCGGGGACGCGCATGAAGTCGTCCAGCGCGGCCTTCATGCCGAGCTGCGTGACGCCGATGACGATGGTCTCGTCCCTGATGTTGAGTTCGACCACGTAGTCCTCGTCCACCGATTCCTTGTACTCGAGCTCCCTGCACCTGGCGCCGGCCATCATCCGGTCGTTCCAGGGCTCCAGTATCCCCTGGAGATCGCCCGAGACCGTGAGCGAGACCCGGACGAAGTCCTCGACGCACGTGCCCATCTCCTTTCGCATCTGCTGGACCTGCCGCGTTATCTCGCGGCTGAAGCCCTCGGCGACGAGCTGGTCGTCAAGGGTCATGTCGACGTAGACCGAGCCCTGCGGGAATGATTCCCCGAAGACATTGTCCGGGAGCTTGCTGACGAAGACAACCCACTCGGAGCGTATCTCCACCTCGGTCCCCTCGATGCCGACCTTGTAGCCGCCCTTCTTTATCTTGTCCCTCAGCTCGCGGGCGGGCCTGGCCTGTATTATCTTCTTGATGTAGGGCGCGAGCTGCCTGTAAGTGGCATAGGCCGTCTTCTTGCTCTCGTCCGAGTCGTCGATGGGCTTCTCGATGCCCTTGAGCTCGGCCTTGAGGTCCAGGCCCTTCCACTCCTCTCCCAGGGGCACGAGGTCTATCTCCTTGGCGTTCGCCTGCTCGAGTATGAGCGGCTGGAAGGCCTTGGCGGCGCTGACGACCGCCTCGGCCTTTGCCTCGATTATCATCTTCTTGACCGGCCAGCGCAGCCCCCTGCCGTCCCTCTGGCGGGCCTTGTAGGCGCAGTGCACTATCGAGCGCACGGCCTCCATCTGCGCCTCCAGCTCCTCGTTCCTGCGCCCCTCTACCGGTTTGGGGTAGTCGCACATGTGGACGCTCAGGAGCCGGCCGTCGAGCGACTGGTAGATCTCCTCCGAGACGAAGGGCGCGAACGGCGCGAAGAGCTTCACGACGGTGAGCAGCGCCTCGCCGATGGCCGCGTACACCGGCTCCTTCAGCTCGGGCTTGTCCTCGGCCCACACCTTGTCCTTGATTGTCCGCAGGTACCAGCGCGAGAGGTCCTCGACTATGAATCTGGAGATGGCGCCGATGGCCCTGTGCGTCTCGTTCCTGTCCATGGCTTTGTTGACGTCGTCGCAGAGCCGGTCGAGCCTCGACAGGAGCCAGCGCTCCATCGCCCCGCACTTGTCCAGCGCCTTGGACTTCTCGGCCCTCTTCGGCGAGAACCCGTCGACGGCCATGTGGCGCGCCGCGAAGACGTAGGTGTTCCAGAGCTTCCGGATGAGCTTCGCGGACTCGGCCATCCTCTCGATGCTGAAGTCCCTGTCGTTCCAGGGCGGGACCCTGAGCAGATGGATCCTGAACGCGTCCCTGCCGTGCCTGGCCACGGCCTCGGCCAGCAGGTCGGTATGCTCATGGGGCATCCCCCCTCCCTCCTTGACGCTCTCGACGTACGTTACCCTTCCGTGGAGGAGCGCGGACTTGTATGGGACGCGGTTGAAGACGGCCGACGAGGTGCAGAGCTGCGCGTAGAGCCATCCCTTGGACTGCCACTTGCCCTCGGCGACGAGGTCGCACGGCCACCAGCGCTTGAACTCGGTCTTCTTTCCAGGATACCCGAGCTGCGACCACGAGATGGTGCTGGAATCGAACCACACGTCGAGGATGTCGGGCACCCTGCGCATCATCCCCCCGCACTTGGGGCAGTCGAGCGTGAGCTTGTCGATCCACGGCCTGTGGAGGTCCATCCCCTCCTCGTACTGCTTGCACCCGCGGAGGTCCTTGAGGCTGCCCAGCACCTCGACGTGGCCGCAGACGTCCGTGAGGCATTCCCAGACCGGGATCGGGACGCCCCAGTAGCGCTTCTTGGATATGCACCAGTCGTCGGCCTCGCCGACCCAGTTGTAGAAGCGCGAGGAGCCCGCCTCGTCGGGCAGCCACTGCACGGTGGTGAGCGCCCTGAGCATCGAGTCCCTTATCTGGTCCGTCTTCAGGAACCACTCATTGGACATCCTGTTTATCAGCGGGCTCGAGCATCGCCAGCAGTGGCCGTGCCTGTAATCCGCCACCTCCTCGTGGAGGAGGAACTTCATCGCCTTGAAGTCGGCTATGACCTTGCGCGTGGCCTCGTCGAGCGACAGGCCGCCGTACTTGGTCCCGGCCTCGCTCGTCAGGACGCCCCGCTCGTCCACGGGGGAGAAGGACTTGAGCTCGCGCTCCTTGGCTATCGCGGTGTCCTCGGGGCAGAGGCCTGGCGCGACGTGGATGATGCCCGTGCGCTCGTCCCTCACCTTCCCGGAGGGTATGACCTTGTGCACCCAGTCTCCGGTCTGGGATTTCTGGAACGGGACGTCGGCCATCAGCGGGTGGAAGTACTGCATCCCCACGAGCTGGTCCCCCTTGACGGTCTCGACTATCTCGTAGGCCTCGATGCCCGTCCGGTTCGAGACGTTCTCGACCTCCTTCTCGAGGAGTATGAGGAGCTCGCGCTTCCCCTCCTTGCGTATCCTGACCTTGGCGTAGCTCAGGCCGGGGTTGACGGCGAGCGCGGCGTTGGCTATCAGCGTCCACGGCTCCGCGGTCCAGACGAGCAGGTACTCGTCCCTCTTGCCGCGGATTGGGAACTTGAGGTAGACCGTCATGGCCCGGCGCATCCCGCGCACGACCTCGAAGTCCGTCAGCGCGGTCTCGCACCTGGTGCACCAGGGCACGACGCGGTTCTCGTGTACGATGAGGTTGTTGGCGTGCGCCTTCTTGAACGTCCACCAGACGCCCTCCATGAACTCGGGAGTGCTGGTCCTGGACGCGTTCTGCCAGTCCATCCAGACGCCCAGGTCCTCGAACTGGTATGTCATGGCCTGCGCGTTCTCCTTCGCGTGCTGGACGCACCTGTCTATGAACTTCTCTATGCCGATCTCCTCTATTTTGCGCTTGACCTTGATGCCGAGCTTCGCCTCGACCTCAATCTCTATCGGGAGGCCGTGGGAGTCGAACCCGGGCTGGTCACGCACGTTGTAGCCCGACATCCTCCGGTGCCTCAGGACCGCGTCCTTGATAATCTTGTTGAACGCGAGGCCGACGTGCGCGTGCCCTATGGCGAACGGAGGGCCGTCGAGGAAGTAGAAGTCCTTGCCGCTCGCGCGCATCTCCTTGAGCCTGTCGTAGGCCTTTGTGCGCTGCCAGAACCCGAGGAGCCTGGGCTCCAGCTCCTGGTGGTCGTATCCCCTCTCGGGCGCCTTGACTATGGGAATCCCCCTCAAACACCTATAAGGTATCCACCATAAAAATATATTGTGGGGCGGAAGGGACGGCGCAATCCTTCATTATCGTGCATTTTCGCTGAGAAGGGGTGACTATTTTCATAAGTTCGAGCGATTTCAGCATTTACTAGCGGTTTTAAGCGTACTCCCCGGCCAGGAGCGCGCTCACGTACTTCTGCAGGGTCTTGGACACCGCTATGTCGCCGTCCCACTTCTCGAGGACGGCGCGCTGCTCGTTCTCCATGTCGTAGATGCACTTCGCCACCTGCTGGGTGACGTGCTCCGGGTCGTCGCCGCTGATGAGCGATGCGATGCTCACGTACTTCCCCTTGTGGACGACGATGCGCAGCTCGCCCATCTTTATCTCCTCCACGCTCCGGCCTTCCTTGTCGTCGCTGGGGAAGGCGTCCCTGATGAAGTCCTGGACGGCGGTCAGCATGCTGCTTAGGATTTCAGTGTCGACGAGGGGCTTGAGCCTGCGCGTGTAATGGCGTATGAGCCTGCCGTCGTTGTACATCAGGAAGAGGTCGTCGATGACCGTCACGCGCCTCTCCCCTTTCTGCTGCGCCGACCTGTCCTCCTCCGCCCTGACCTCGGGGATGTTCGGGTAGTCCCTGCACGTCGGGCAGAACCACTTCCTGTACTGGTACGAGTAGACCATCCCCACGTTCCTGCACCTCGGGCAGGGGATGTTCGTCGTCGGGCCCTGCATCGTCTTGTAGCTCCGGCACCGGGGGCAGTACCACGCCTGGTATTGCTGGACGTACTGCATCTGCTGCTCGCACTTGGGGCACTGCCCCTCCTCGATGACCTTGGGTATCGGCTTGCCGCCGATGCCCCTCTCGCCGGCATAGCCCTTGCACTCGTAGCAGTACCAGCGCCCGTACTGTGGCGCCCACGTCAGCTTCTTTCCGCAGACCGAGCATTGGTATTCGGACATCGCTCCACCCGGAAGGTGATTCGCGCGGGGGCATATAGCTTTTCCGAGCCGAAAACCTTGATATCGTTGAAGGCCATTGCCGGGCCATGTCGGAGCTGAAGGGGAAGTCAGCGCTCGTCACTGGCTCGTCGAGGGGGATCGGCAGGGCGGCGGCCATCGCGCTAGCGAAGGAGGGGGCGCTCGTCTTCGTGAACTATTTCAACAGCGAGGACAAGGCCAGGGAGGTAGCCCATCTCATCAAGTCCGGCGGCGGGGACGCAGTCGCCATACAGGCCGACGTTTCGAAGCCCGGGGAGGTCGCCCGCATGCACAAGGAGGTCCACGATCGGGTCGAAGGCTTGGACGTCCTCGTGAACAACGCGGGCATACACCAGCACCTCAAGAGCTGGGACCTGAAGAACGAGGACTGGGACGAGGTCATAGCGACGAATCTGACAGGCGTCTTCGGATGCTCCAGGGCCTTTATTCCCGACATGATTCGAGGGAAGTGGGGGCGCATCGTGAACGTCTCCTCTGTCATCGCCTATCTCGGGACGGACCACGAGGTCCACTATGCAGCGTCGAAGGGGGGCGTGGTCTCCCTAACGAAGTCCCTGGCGCTGGAGCTAGCCCCGCACGGCATAAGGGTGAACGCCATCGCGCCGGGCTACATAGACACGGACATGGTGAGCTTCGCCAGCAAGGACGAGGAGCGCCATTACCTGTCCAAGGTCCCGCTTGGCCGGCTCGGCAAGCCGTCGGAAATCGCCGACGCCGTCGTATTCCTCTGCTCGGATAGATCCTCCTACATTACAGGACAAGTAATCCATGTAAACGGCGGACTAGCAATGCTTTAGAGGAGCAGTGCTGGCCGATCGCGTCAAGATATGTCTTACTGTGAGTCTCTTTCGCCATGGTCACTTCCTCTTTTTCACCTGCCCGACCTTCGAGTCGGGGTGGACTTTGACGTTCGCGCCCTCGGCGACGCCTATCCTGCAGTTGGGGCCTATCTCCACGTCCCCGCCCGAGACCGAGTCGGCGCAAACGCCCTCTAGGTACACCTTCTCGCGACCCGCGATGGTCTTGGAGTCGAGCGTTCCCCCCGGGTATTCCTTCACCTCCACAACATCGGCCTCTATCGAACCGACGCTGCACCTGTCCGCGACCCTTAGCGAGACGCTCTTGGCGACGATGCTCTTGGCGTCGAAGGCGCCGCGCCCTTCCACCATCTCGGCCTCGACATCGCTGAATACGGCCGCGCCGCTGAACTCCACGGCCTTGGCAGTGAGCTTGGAGTGCAGGTCGCACGCCCCGGAGACCCTGGCCCTCTCGGCTGTCACGTCCATCTCTATCTCGCAGCTCCCCGATATCTCTATCACCCTGGCCTTCACAGGCCCCTCGAGGTCGCACGCGCCGCTGATTCGCATCTCATCCGCTTCGACCCTCCCGCGCACGTCGCACGAGCCCGAGACCTTGAGCTTGATGGCCTTGACGTTTCCATCCACGTCGCACGAGCCGGATATCCGCACGTCCTCGGCGTCTATGTTGCCGCGCACGTCGCTGGAGCCGGCGACCAGCACCTCCTTGGCGTAGATGTCCCCCTCATGGTCGTTCGAGCCAGAGACCTTGATGAGCGGCACGCGGGCGCGCTCGCCCTTGGGAGCGTCCTGCTCCGGGGCTCCGACATCGTCCTCGTCGGCCTCGCTCTCGTACCTCGCTTTTATCCCCTTGTACGTCGCCTCGGATATCTCGCCGTTGGCGAACCTCTCGTCCAGCCTCCTCAGCATCTCCTTGAGCTTCATTTTTCACCTCAGCGATAGGTATGCACGCCGTGATATTTATACAATCTTCAAAATAAAAATAGACAACCGCAAGCTCGTGGTTTTCAATTGCAACAAAAAAGTTGAAATATTATGGTATATATACATTTTGCGTGCAGAACAAGGCAATCGAGATAGTCGCCCTCGTCGCGGCCAAGTCAAAGTCCGACGTCATCGAGTGCCTCATGATGGGGTACACCCACCCCGAGGACATCGCCAGGAAGCTCGAGGTCACGCGCCAGGCCGTCGACCGGACGGTGCGCGAGCTCTTCGAGGCGGGAGTGCTGGACCGCTCGGCCATATTCCCGCGCGAGGGACGCCCCAAGATAATCT
Organism: Methanobacteriota archaeon; assembly: GCA_016214785.1. Lineage (GTDB taxonomy): Archaea > Thermoplasmatota > Thermoplasmata > SG8-5 > JACRNV01 > JACRNV01. The sequence continues at coordinate 306 of JACRNV010000050.1, read as the reverse complement.
ACACGATAAGCAAGGAGGGTCGAAACCTTCTCAGGGCCATCGAGGAGGCGGGGAACCATTACCAGGCCGAGCTCGCAGGGCGCAAGGACGCCGCCCTGCGCGAGCTAGACGGCAGGCTAGCCGCTGGGGAGATGTCCGAGGAGATTTATATCCAGAAGAAGGCGGACCTTTCGAGGGAAGGGAAACAGTAATTAAACGGCGCGCGCATACTCCCTCCAGATGTCGCTCGAGGAACAAATCAAGGAGATCGAGGACGAGCTCCAGCGCACGCCCCACAACAAGGCCACGAACCAGCACATCGGCAGG